>JBKJMN010000021.1:0-68356 GCA_046596405.1 Burkholderiales bacterium | reverse complement strand
CGCAGATGTTGATGCGGATGGTGCGCGAGCAGTGGCGAGCCTCGGAGGCCACGGCGTAACGATCGACCACGGCCTGTCGTGCGGCGGCGTCCCTGACTGCGGGACAAGATCCTCTCGACGTTGCACCAACCTTGTGGCCGGTGCATTGCGCGGAGGATCAGTTGAAAAAGAAGTAAATCACGACCAGTACGATCGCAGGGATTCCAAGGATCCAGCCAAGAATGTATTTGCCCATGGTGTTACTCCCAAATGAATTGACGATGGGATTCTGGGCATCTTCCGCAGCCGGATCACCAGGCGGATTTCGCGATCGAATGTAGGACAAACACTGGGGACGCGAAGGTCTACTTCTTCGCCGGGGGCGAAAAAGGCGTAGATCAGATCATCCGCTTGCGGACCTGCGTCACCACCACCTCGGCGATGATCACCACGATCAGGATGGCGAAAAGAATCAGCGCGACGCGATCCCATTGGAAGAGATTGAGCGCGGAATCGAGCGCCATGCCGATTCCGCCCGCGCCCACCAGGCCCAGGACGGCAGATTCGCGGACGTTGATGTCCCAGCGAAACAGCGCGACCGACCAGAATGCCGGTTTCACCTGCGGCCAGTAGCCATAGGTCATCCGCGACCACCATGGCGCACCGGCGGCGGTCAGCGCCTCGATGGGGCCGGGTGCCGCTTCCTCCAGCGCTTCGCCGAAGAGCTTGCCGACGAAGCCGATCGAGCGGAAGGCGATGGCGAGCGTGCCGGCCAGCGCGCCGGGTCCGAAGATGCCGACAAACAGCAACGCCCATACCAGCGAATTGACGGAGCGTGATGACACCAGGATCAGCTTGGCGAAAAGGTTGACCGGAGTGAACGGGACCAGGTTGTGCGCGGCCAGCACGCCGACGGGCAACGCGAGCACCAGCGCCAGCAGGGTGCCTATTGACGCGATGTTGATCGTCTCGATCAGCGCTTCGTGCACCGTCTCCGGGTAGTGTGACCAATCCACCGGCCACATCCGCGAGAACAGGTCGACCATCTGTTCCGGGGCGTCGTAGAGAAACTCCGGGATCACCTCGATCGTACGCAGCGATGCCACGATGGCAGCCACGATGACGAGGTAGACCATGAAGCGCGTAAGGCGCTGGGCCCGAGAGAAGCGCGTCCAGCGGCGTTGCGCGACGGGCGGCGTCCCGATGGTGGCGGACTCCATCAGTCATCCTCCAGAACGCGTTCGCGCGGGACCTTGCTGCGCTTGCGGAAGAGATCGCTGATGGTCGCGTTGTCGATGAAAATCGCCCGCACCGCGGTGGCTAGCACCTCGCCCAGCATGATCAGACCGATGATGGATAAAAGGATCGCGCAGACGAAGTCGTAGTCGAAGCGCTGGAAGGCGGCGAACAGCGTGCCGCCGATGCCGCCGGCGCCGACGATACCCACCATCGTGGAATTGCGCAGGTTCGAGTCGAGCTGGTAGGTGCCAAAGCCGATGAAACGCGAAAACACCTGCGGCATCACGCCATACGCCAGCACCGAGGTAAATGGCGCTCCGGTGGCGCGCACGGCCTCCACCTGCTTCAGCGAGATTTCCTCGATGGCTTCCGTGAAAAGCTTGCCGATGAAGCCGACGGAGGCAACGGTCAGCGCCAGCACGCCGGCCAGTGCGCCGAACCCCACCGCCTTGACGAACAGGATGGCCACGATCACCGGATGGAACGAGCGCGCCGTCACGATGATCGCGCGGGCGGGCCACGACACCCACGACGGCATCAGGTTGCGCGCCGCCGCGAGCCCGATGGGCAGCGCCAGCGTAATGCCCAGCGTCGTGGACAACACGGCAATCTCAAGGCTTTCGAGCAGGCCCTTGAGCAACAAGTCCTCGCGAGTAAAATCCGGCGGAAAGAGCCGGCTGAAGAACTTGCCCGCGTTCGCCAGGCCGATCTGCAGCCGCTCCCACGAGATGTCCATCTGCGCGCACGCGTAGACGACATACACGGCAAGCGCCACCCACGCCACGCGCGGCCAGATGCTGCGCGGAAACGGGTCAGGCAGCGGGCTGGCGGCGGTCGCGGCGGTGTTCATCGGGTTGTGCCTTGCCAGTGCGGGCTCATTGCAGCCGCCTCATTGCAACCACGCCTCGCCGCCGTAGATCTGCTTCAGGATGGCATCGGTCAGATACACCGGCGCGCCATCGAAGATCACGCGACCGCCGGACATGCCGACGACGCGGTCGGCGAAGCGCTTGGCCAGTTCCACGTCGTGCATGTTGATCAGTACGGGAATTTCGCGCGCACGGCCCACGCCGGCCAGCAGTTCCATGATCTCGACTGACGTCTTGGGGTCGAGCGACGACGTGGGTTCATCCGCCAGCAGCAGCTTCGGCTCCTGCATCACCGCACGCGCGATGCCCACGCGCTGGCGCTGACCGCCGGACAGCGCATCCGCGCGCCGATGGGCGAAGCCCGCGAGGCCCACGATGTCCAGCAATTCGTAGGCCTTGCGGATATCGGATTCGGGAAACTTGCGCCGCCACGCGCGCCATGGCGAAACGTAGCCAAGACGCCCCGACAGCAGGTTCTCCATCACCGTCAGGCGCTCGACGAGGTTGAATTCCTGGAACACCATGCCGATGTGCCGCCGTGCCTGGCGCAGCGGCGCACCGGATAGCTTGGCCAGGTCCGCGCCTTCGAACAGGATCTCGCCTTCCGTCGGCTCCACCAGCCGGTTGATGCAGCGGATCAGCGTGCTCTTGCCGGTGCCGGAGGGCCCGATGATCGACGTGATGCCGCGCGCTGCAATTTCGAGGTTGATGTCGATGAGAACCGGCCTCCCGGCCACATACGACTTCGACAGGTGGCGCAGTTCGAGCATCAGCCCTTCTTGGCCTTGGCGGCGGCCTCGGCCTCGCGCTTGGTTTCCTTCTCATACGTGCTCTTGTCGAAGGCCTGGCCCGAACCCTTGGCCACCGTACGCACCGCTTCCCATGACGTCTGATAGTTGATGGGGAAGAACCGATCGGCGCCGCCAAAGGCCTTCACCATTTCCGGCGTGAAGCGATACTCATAGAAGCAAGTCAGCATCTTGTCGACCAGCTTCGGGTCGAGGTCATGCGCGTAGGCAAACGACGAGGTCGGGAACTTCTGGCTGCGATAGATCACGCGGAAGTCGGCTTCCTTCACCTGGCCGCGCTCGGCCATGCGCTTGAACACGTCGGACGCCACGGCCGCGGCGTCGTAGTCACCCGAGTTGACGCCGAGCACCGACTGGTCGTGCTTGCCCGAGAACACGGGCTTATAGTCTTTGTCGGGTGCCAAGCCCTGCGCGGGAAACAGCGCAAGCGGCGCCAGGTGCCCGGAGTTGGACGAAGGCGCCGTATGCGCGACCTTCTTGCCCTTCAGGTCGGCAAGCTTCTGGTAAGGCGAACTGCCCTTGACGATCACGATCAAGTTGTAGCCCTGGAATTCCTTCTCGCTGCCTTTGACGGCGAACGGCACGGCGCCCGCGATGTTCACCGCGAAGGCGGTCGGGCCGGTGGAGAACCCGCCGACATGCAGCCTTCCGGAGCGCATCGCTTCAATTTCGGCCGCGTTCGACTGCACCTGGAAAAACACCACTTTCCTGCCCGTGCACTTGGCAAGGTGATCGGTGAAGGGGCGGAACGCCTGCTCGTAAACGGCCGGATCTTCGACGGGCGTATACGTGAAGACGAGGGTGTTAGGGGTCTTGTAGCGCTTGGAATCTTTCGGCGTGTCCGCGACGAGGTCTTTGTTTTCATCGCAATACTGCGCGTCAAGATCACCGCGATTCTTGCACGCGTCGGCCTGGGCGAAGGCGGGGATGGCCGGCAGCGCGAAAATTGCGGTCAGCCCGATGCGGGCCAGCAAAGCGGTGATTTTCATCGGTTCCTCCAGGATGAGCGTGATGCCGGCCGTCGAGCGGCCGAGCCATGCTTGTCGCGCATGTCGGAACATACTCTACTGAGCGCGCCTCCAGGGGTCAAGCGCTTCGCGCGTGAAATGTTGCGCGTAAAAAGCGGCGCCCGGGATGGCGTGACGTCAACGCACGCGTTTCGCGGTGAAGCTCTCTTCGATTTGGTCCTGGAAATAGCTGCCGGGCGACGGCGCGTTCATGAGCCGCCGGTAAATCTCCTCGGACACGCCCGTATATTGGGAGATGCCGCCGTTCGCGAACTCGATTTCGAGCACGCGGTTGCGCGCATCGTAGCCTGCGGAGCGGATGCTGCTCGCGTTGAGTCGCTTGCGTTCCATGGAACCTCGCTTGCAGAGCACGCCGGAGCGCTTATTTTAGCGCGTCGCGCACGATGCCATCGAGCAACTTCCCGACTTCGCGCAAGGCTTTCATCGAGCGGTGGGAGCCGGTGGCGAGGGGTTTGCGGTAAATGAGGTAAACACGGTCCGGCTCGGAGGGCAGCGTGTACAACGCGATCGCATACGGGCAGAACACGAGATTGCGCGGGTCCGCTTCCATCGTTTCGCGCGAGATGGCAGCGCTGCAGAACTCGACAACCTCGGCCCTCAGATAGACCTGCCGGTCGCGGCCGATGTCCTTGCCGGTGCGTTCGAGCATCGTGCCGACGTGCGACGTGTGGTCGATCACGAGCCCGCGGTTCTCGATGGCCATGACCAAGCGCTCTTTCACGTCAGCGTAATCGCCCTTTAAGAACTGAACAGTGACTCCCGGCACAGCGGCTCCGGCGCCGCCATGCCAAATGCTCAACACCACCAACGCAACGGCCTCTAACATTCGGCGTTTCATAGGAACTCCTGGCGGCGGCTCGCATCCGTAACATGTTTGGAATACGCTGGTCGGGCAGATAGCCCGACGCGCATTCGTTCAAAATTAGTATATCCGCAAGCCACTGCGGCTTTGCAACCGAGTCATGGGATCCCATGGTGAAAATAGGCGGATTGACCACCTGTCTGGCGCTTGCCATGCCGGGCGCTCTGGCCGCTGAACAACCCACGCCGGCGCGCGCCATGTTCGCGGCAAGCTGCCTGCAGCTCGCAACGGTGATGAGCCTCCAGGGCGATGCACAAAAGCGTTTTGTGGAGGAATGCGTGCGGTCGAAAGAGACTGTGAACAATAAAAGCGCGCCGACCGGGCCGTTCGAAGCGCAGCCGGCCTGCTGAGCGGTTGATCAGGCAACACGGCGCCGCGGCACGTACCGCGGCGCCCGTCTTAAATGCGCGCTCTTTTTAGGACCGGTTTGCCATCGGAAAAGGCCACGCGCCCGGGATTGAAATCGGCTGCGCGATTGCTGGCGCCGCGGCGGCCTTGGGCGCCACCGCCTTGGGTTTTACCGCGGGCTTGCTCTTCACAGCGGGCTTTTTCCGGGGCGCTACTTTTTTCTTCGCGACAGGCTTGGCCTTTTTCTTCGCTGCAGTTTTGCGTGCGGGCGCGGCTTTCCTGACGACGGATTTTTTCTTTTTTGCGACGGACTTTCTTCCAGCAGGCTTCTTCGCGGTGGTTTTCTTCTTCGCTGGATTGCGTTTCTTCGCTTTGGCCATCTGCTGCCTCCTGTTAAGTGTCAAAACCGAGCCGCGCCGGAACCGATGCGCAACGCGTGCCGACCGCATAAACCAGCCGGCGGCCCCGATAGCCGCGCCTTCGCTGCGCTATCCCGCGGCGCCGGCCGCGGGATAGCGCAGCCCCCTGCTAGTGCAAAGCCGACTGCGCTTTGCTCGCCAGATCGCGGTACAGCATTTCCGGATCCAGCTTGATGCCGCCTTCCCAGATCACCGTATTTTCAACCGGGTCGACTTCAACCCGGTTGAAAGTGTCGATGTCGCACAACATCCGGAAATACTGGGTGTGCACGAGGTCGCCGAGGTAGACGTGGCCTTCCAGCCCGTCGTTGAAGCGCAACCACAAAGTATAGTTGTCCTCGGCGCGACATTCGGTAATCGTATGCATGCGGCGTCTGTTTCTAGGGTATCTCTTCGCTAGTAAGCTTAATCCCAACTGAGCGCGCCTCCCGTTTGATATTCAATCACACGTGTTTCGAAGAAATTGCGTTCCTTCTTGAGGTCTATCATTTCCGACATCCACGGAAACGGGTTGGTCGCACCGTCGTACATCTGGTCGAGCCCTATTTGCTGGCAGCGGCGGTTGGCGATGTAGCGCAGGTACTCCTTGAACATCGGCGCGTTCAGTCCCAGCACGCCACGCGGCATCGTGTCCTCGGCGTAACGGTACTCGAGGTCAACCGCTTTGCGCATGATGTCGTGGATCTCGGCGCGGAATTCCGTGGTCCACAGGTGCGGGTTTTCCATCTTGATCGTGTTGATCAAGTCGATGCCGAAATTGCAATGCATCGATTCGTCACGCAGGATGTATTGGTATTGCTCGGCGGCGCCCGTCATTTTGTTCTGGCGGCCGAGCGCGAGGATCTGCGTGAACCCGACGTAGAAGAACAACCCTTCCATGACGCACGCAAACACGATGAGGCTCTTCAGCAGATCCTGGTCGCTTTGCTGGGTGCCGGTCTTGAACAGGGGATTAGTCAGGGTGTCGATGAACGGGATCAGGAACTCGTCCTTCTCGCGGATCGACGAGACCTCGTGGTAAGCGTTGAACACTTCGCCCTCGTCGAGTCCCAGGCTTTCGACAATGTACTGGTAGGCATGGGTGTGGATCGCCTCTTCAAACGCCTGCCGCAACAGATACTGGCGGCATTCGGGCGCCGTAATATGACGGTAGGTGCCAAGTACGATATTGTTCGCGGCGAGTGAATCGGCGGTGACGAAAAAGCCCAGGTTGCGCTTGACCAAACGGCGCTCGTCTTCAGTCAGCCCGTTGGGGTCTTTCCATAGCGCGATATCGCGGCTCATCTGGATTTCCTGCGGCATCCAGTGGTTCGCGCACGCGGACAGGTATTTCTCCCAAGCCCACTTGTATTTGAACGGCACCAACTGGTTGACGTCGGTCTGGCCGTTGATGATGCGCTTGTCGGCGACGTTGACGCGGCGCATCTGCGCGGGTGCTACCGCCGGCGCTAAAGCCGCGAGCGCAGCCGCGGCATCCTGCGGCAACGGCGAACTCTGCGCGGCACCCGTCATTTGCATCCCGGCGGCGGCGAGACCGTTTCCCTGCGGCGGATTTTCTTCGAATTGCAACATGCCTAAGCTCCTTTATTGATTTTATGGGTGGACGACGATCAACAGCTGGCGTGCCCTTTATCGGTTTTGTCGGTGGGCCCGTCTGGTTGCTCTGTGTCTGACCTTTTCAATGCTGGTGTCCGCGATCCCGCTAGTGGCAGGATTCGCATTCGGGGTTAAAGGTTCGCGTGCGTCATTGACATGACTCACACTCTGGATTGTCGATAGAGCAGAATTGCGCGTCGGTCGCCGGGGCCGCGGCGATGCCGCCGTCCGAAGACACCGCGTTGAGCGCGCCGGTCTTGCCGGTGGATTTCTCGACGTGGGTTGCGCCCATCGTGCGCAGGTAGTAGGTCGTCTTCAATCCGCGCAGCCACGCGAGCTTGTAGGTTTCATCGAGTTTTTTGCCGGATGCGCCCGCCATGTAAATATTGAGCGACTGCGACTGGTCGATCCACTTCTGCCGCCGCGCCGCGCACTCGACGAGCCACTTGGGCTCGACTTCGAACGCCGTCGCATAAAGGCTGCGCACTTCCTGGGGGATGCGGTCGATCTTGGCGAGCGTGCCGTCGAAGTACTTGAGGTCGGAGATCATCACCTCGTCCCACAGGCCGAGCTTTTTCAGGTCTTCGACCAGGTACTCGTTGGCCACCGTGAATTCGCCCGACAGGTTCGATTTCACGTAGAGGTTCTGATACGTCGGCTCGATGCACTGCGAGAGCCCGGTGATATTGGCGATGGTCGCGGTCGGCGCAATCGCGATGCAGTTGGAATTGCGCATGCCGACCTGCTTGATGCGCTTCCTGAGCGTGTCCCAGTCGAGCGTCGACGACATGTCGGCCTCGACGTAGCCGCCGCGTTCTTCGGACAGGAGCTTGAGCGACTCGTGCGGGAACACGCCCTTGTCCCACAGCGAGCCCTTGAACGTCGAGTACGGGCCGCGCTCTTCGGCGAGATCGGCGGATGCCGCGTATGCGGTGTAGGCGATCGACTCCATCGAGCTGTCCGAAAACTCGACTGCGGCCTGCGAGGCGTACGGAATGCGCAGCAGGTGCAGGCAATCCTGGAACCCCATGATGCCGATGCCGACCGGACGGTGCTTGAAGTTTGAGTTGCGCGCCTTGTTGACCGAGTAGTAGTTCAGGTCGATCACGTTGTCGAGCATGCGCATGGCGGTGCCGACCGTGCGCTTAAGCTTCTCCATATCGAGCTTGCCGGTCGCAGCGTCGAGATGCGCCGGCATGTTGACCGATCCGAGGTTGCACACCGCGATTTCATCTTCGTTGGTGTTCAGCGTGATCTCGGTGCACAGGTTCGAGCTGTGCACGATGCCGACGTGGCTCTGCGGCGAGCGAATGTTGCACGGATCCTTGAACGTGATCCACGGGTGGCCCGTTTCGAACAGCATGGTCAGCATTTTGCGCCAGAGCTGCGCGGCCGGAATCTTCTTAAAGAGCTTCAGCTCGCCTTTGACCGCTTTCGCTTCATAGTCGAGATAGGCGATCTCGAATGCCTTGCCGAACTTGTCGTGCAAATCGATCACGTCTGACGGCGAGAACAACGTCCAATCGCCGTTTTCCATCACGCGCTTCATGAACAGATCCGGAATCCAGTTCGCGGTGTTCATGTCGTGCGTGCGGCGGCGGTCGTCCCCGGTGTTCTTGCGCAGCTCGAGGAATTCCTCGATGTCGAGGTGCCAGGTTTCGAGGTACGAGCACACCGCCCCCTTGCGCTTGCCGCCCTGGTTCACCGCGACGGCAGTGTCGTTGACGACTTTCAGGAACGGCACGACACCCTGCGATTTGCCGTTGGTGCCCTTGATATGGGCGCCGAGCGCGCGCACCGGCGTCCAGTCGTTGCCGATGCCGCCCGCGTACTTCTGCAGCATCGCGTTTTCCTTGATAGCCTCGTAGATGCCGTCCAGATCGTCGGCCACCGTCGTCAGGTAGCAACTCGCGAGCTGCGAGCGGCGCGTCGCGGAATTGAACAGCGTCGGCGTCGAACTCATGAAATCGAACGACGACAGCACGTTGTAGAACTCGATCGCGCGCGCTTCGCGCTGGTCTTCGGGCTCGTTCAAGGCGAGGCCCATCGCCACCCGCATGAAAAACGTCTGCGGCAATTCGATTCGCGTGCCCTGCACGTGCAGGAAATAGCGGTCGTACAAAATCTGCAGGCCGAGGTAGCCGAACTTGAAGTCACGCTTGGAATCGAGCGCGGCACCCAGGCTCTTCAGGTCATAGTTGCCGATGCGCTCGTCGAGCAACTCGGCGTCGATGCCCTTTTGGATCAGCAGCGGGAAAACTTCGGCGTAGCGCGTCTTCATGTCCGCCTGCGTCAACTCCTCGCCGACGGTTTCCAGCCGCAGCGAATGCAGCAGCAGGCGCGCGGTGACGTAACTGTATGCGGGGTCCTTCTCGATCATGGCGCGCGCCGACAGGATCAGCGACTTGCGCACTTCATCGACCGGCACGCCTTCATACAGGTCTTTGAGCGTCGCGCGCATGATGACGTCCGCATCGACCGCGCGACCCAGGCCTTCGCACGACTCCTGCACGAGCGCGGCAACATTTGCGAGGTCGAGCGGGCGGATCTTGCCGTTGTCGGTGACGTTGATCGTCGGATGCGCAGCAATCACTTCCGCGTGCGCTTCGCGCTGTTTCACGCGCTCCTGCGTGCGCTGCTCTCGATATAGGACGTAGGAGCGCGCGACTTCGTGCTCGCCCGAGCGCATCAACGCGAGTTCGACCTGGTCCTGAATATCCTCGATGTGAAACGTGCCGCCGCTGGGTTGGCGGCGCATGAGCGCGCCGACGACGAGCTCGGTCAGCTTGGCGACCAACTCACGGACGCGCGCCGATGCCGCGCCCTGACCGCCGTTAACGGCGATAAACGCCTTGGTCAGGGCGATCGAAATCTTCGACGGCGCGAAGCCAACGACGGCGCCATTGCGCCGGATAATCTTGTATTCGCTGTAGCGCGACTGCGCGGAGTCCGGGGTATTTTCGACGGCGAATTTAGCGCCGGAATCTACGGCTGCGATGGGGGCGGCTAACTGCATGGGTCTCTCCTTAACCATTCATTTCTTTGAATTTTTTCTGCGGCATAGCATCCCTCTACGCGCAGCCCCTGAAACCACTATATGTTGTGTTTGAACGGTGACTTCGAACTAATTCTAGTGGCTAGATTTCTAGAGTGCAATAGCTTTTTAAGGTTTTTTTACGCCCTAGTAATTACTTGCAAAATGTCGCGGACGGCGTTGTTGATACAGGGAAAAATATGATTAAAAAATAAGCAGGAAAAGGCCGGAAACGGCGTCAAATCGGGCTCGCGACCCATCTGTTGCAGTGCGAAATCTGCGTGCTTTTTGAGCACTTGTTTTAAGATGAGATCACTGCGGACGCGGCCGAAGCGTGAACTAAGTCACGTGTTTGGTTCGTGAAAAAGGCGCATTAGCGCCCGCCGCGGACTCGCCGGCACGGGCCGCCCGCTGCAACCGCGGTTATGCAGGACGCACGAGGTCCCGAAACCGCGGCCAGTCAAAGCACGCGCCGGGATCGGTCTTGCGCGCGGGCGCGATGTCCGAGTGACCGACGATCTCGAGCCCGGCATACGCAGACTGCAATATGTGCGTGAGCCGCGCGAGATGCTCGTATTGAACCGCCGCAAACGGCGTATCGTCTACCCCTTCGAGCTCGATGCCGATCGAATAATCGTTGCAGCGCACGCGTCCGCGCCAAGTCGACTCGCCCGCATGCCACGCGCGCTGCGCGCACGGCACGAACTGAAGCGTCTCGCCGTCGCGGCGGACCAGAAAATGGGCCGAGACCTTGAGGTGCGCGATCTCGCCATAGTACGGATGCGCGGCCGGATTTAGCCGGTTCATGAATAAATCGATAATCCCGGGCCCACCGAACTCCCCCGGCGGCAGGCTGATATTGTGGATGACGAGCAGGTCGATCGCGCAACCCGCCGGTCGCGGGTCGCAGTTCGGCGAAGGCAGATAGCGGATGCCCGCGACCAGGCCGGATTGATCAATGGTTAACGGCATGCGGGCGTGCGGGGCTTAATTCGCAAGAATGTCCACGGCTTGCGTGTCATCGCAACGCGCCTCAATTAATGCCGAGGCGCTCCATCCGATAGCGCAATGCGCGAAACGTAATGCCGAGCAGCTTCGCCGCCGCAGTGCGATTGTAGCGCGTCTGCTCGAGTGCTTTCAGGATTGCTTCTTTTTCTACGCTGTCGAGATGCTCCTGAAGCGGCAGGCCGGAGCGGTCGACCGGCGCAGCCTCGCCGTGTGCCGGCGCGGTGAGCTGCAGGTCATCGACTTCGATTTGCTCGCCCGCGCACAATGCCATCGCGCGTTCAAGGATGTTTTCCAACTCGCGCACGTTACCCGGAAACTGATAGTCACTCAGCGCGGCGACGGCGCCCGCCGACAGGTCGGGCGCCTTGCCGCTGGCGCCCTCATCGCCACCGCCGACGCTTTTGCGCAGGATCTCGCGCGCGAGCACAGCGATGTCGTCGCGCATTTCGCGCAGCGCAGGCATGCGCAGCTCGATCACGTTCAGCCGGTAATAGAGATCCTGGCGGAACTTGCCATCCTTCACCGCGTCGCCAAGATGGCGGTGGGTCGCGCTGATGATGCGTACGTCGACGTTTTCCTCGCTCGTGGACCCGACCTTGCGAACTTTTTTCTCCTGGATCGCGCGCAGCAGCTTCACCTGCATCTGGATCGGCAGGTCGGCGACTTCATCGAGAAACAGCGTGCCCCCGTTGGCGGCCTGGAAAAAACCTTCGCGGTCCTGGTCGGCGCCGGTGAATGCACCCTTCTTGTAACCGAAGAACTCGCTTTCCATCAAATTCTCGGGAATCGCGCCGCAGTTCACCGGCACGAACGGCGCTTCGTTGCGCGGGCCCTTCAAATGCATGGAGCGCGCCGCGAGTTCTTTGCCGCTGCCCGACTCGCCGCTGATGTGTATAGGCGCCTGGCTGCGCGCGAGCTTGTCTATCATCTGGCGCGTCTGCTGCATTAGCGCGGATTGCCCGAGCAGCACGGGAAAAGACGTTGACTCCACATCCTTCTCGCCGTTTTTCCGCGGCTGATTGGCGCGCGGCAGATTCAAGGCCGAGCGCACCAGCGCGCGCAACTGGCTGAGCGAGACCGGCTTGGCGAGATAATCGAAAGCCCCCGCCTTCAGTGCGGCGACCGCATTTTCCGCGCTGCCGTGGGCGGTGATGACCGCGACCGGCGTGCTCGCGTAGTGCTCGCCGACGTGCTCAAGCAGCTTGAGCCCGTCACCGTCGGGCAGCCGCATGTCGGTCAGGCACAAATCGTAGTCGTGCTTTTGCATCAGCTGCGTCGCCTCGAACTCGCCCGCGGCGCAATCGGTGTCCAGACCCATGCGCTGCAGCGTGAGGCTCAAGAGCTCGCGAATATCGGCTTCGTCGTCGACGATCAGCACCCGGCTTTTGTTCATTGGCGTTTCACGACTCCCTGACACAGCACGGTAAACTGCGCCCCCGCGGGGGTTTCGATGAATTCCAGCTTCGCGTCGTTTGCCTCGCACACTTCGCGAGCGAGGTAGAGTCCGAGGCCCGTGCCGCTGCTCACCGTAGTGAAAAAAGGCTCGAACAGCTGGTTGCGCAGTGCCGGCGGTACGCCGGGCCCATCGTCGACGACGTCCAATTTTACAATGCTCCCGCCGCCGATCAAATCGACGGCGATGTGGATGCTTGCGTCCTGGCGGCGGCAGTGCCGCAACGCATTGCGGCAAAGATTCCACATTACCTGATTCAAGTGGCTGCGGTCGAACGTGACTTGCGTATCGACGGCCACTTCGAGCGCGATCAGCGATTCAGGCGCTTTTTCGATCTGGCAGAATTGCCCGGCGAAGGTCCGCAGATAGTCGCCGACCAGGAATACCTCGCGATGGGCGCGCTCCCCGCGATTCAGCTTCAGCACATCGTTGACCATGCGATCGAGGCGCTTCGCGTTATCGTGGATGATCGTGAGCAATCTGGCAACCGTATCGTTGAGCGCGGGTTCCTCCTGCAGGAGTTCGGTCGCGTGGCTGATTGCCGACAACGGGTTGCGCACTTCGTGCGCGATGTTAGCGGTTAGCCGGCCGAGCGCGGCGAGCTTCAGCTGGCGGGCCTGCGCCTGCACGCGCGTGAGGTCCTCGAGAAAAATCACCGCACCCACGTTGCGGCTGCGGCCGACCGGCACGAAACGCGCGCTGATCTTGTTGTTCTGCACGACGGTGCTCAAGGGGTTGAAACCAACGAGCGGATTCTTGCGCCATTCCGCCAGCCGATGCGCGAGCGCCGGCGCGTAACTTGCGAGATTCTGCTCGCGACGCTGCTCATGCAGCGGCCCCAGCATTTCTTCGACGCGCGCGTTGTGCTGCCTGATCACGCCGCGCTCGTCCACCACGAGCACGCCGTCCTGCATGTCCTGGATTACGAGCTGGCTTACTTCCGCCATGCTTGCCAGGTCGATTTCACGCTGCGCGACGAGCTGCTCCGTCGCGACCAGGTATTTCGCCAGCGTGTGTGCGACCCACGCGGTCGTGAAGTAACCGATGCTGAGCAGCCCGGCCTGCACGTACTGGGTCGTAGGTCCGTTGTAGAGCAGCACCTGCAGGGTGTGCTCGATCAGCACCGCGATGCTCGCCAGCGCGGCATAAAACAACGTAAGGCGGCCGCGGCTGATGAGTCCGGCGGCGGCCAGGCCTGACAGCAGCAGCAGGCCGAGCCCGCTCGAAATGCCGCTGCTCGCGAACGTCAGTATCCCGATAAAGACAATGTCGGCGCTGACCTGGATGCCGAGCTGCACGTGAAAATGGCGCCGCCACGCGATTACGAGGAAGCACACGAGGCTGAATCCTACGTATGCCGACGCGGCATACACAAAGAGCTCGAAATCCATCGAGCCGAAAGTGAGCTGGCGGCCGAATATCTCGGTCACCGACAACAGCAATACCGCGACGACGCACCGGTAGACGTTGAAGAAGAACAGCGAGCGCCAATACGAATCCGACGGATCGCCCGCGGCGCGGTGCGGGCTCGCACCGGCTAATTGCAAAGCGGGCCGCTGGATGTAAGTGAGAACGGACATCGCCTAGCGGTGCAGTCGCAAATGATCTTCGCTGCAGAAAAAACTGTCGCCGCTGGGGTGACTCTCGCTGCGCGGCAGATGCACGCCACAATGCGCGCAACGCACCATGTCTTCCGGTGCAGCGGCGCGCGGCGCCGCGCCGCGTTGTCGCGACTTGCGATAGCTCTTGAGCACCGCCCAGACGATTACGACGGCCAGCACCAGGAATATCAATTTGCCCAAGTCTTATCCTCGCCGCGTGCGCCGCGCCTAAAGCGCTAGTTTGCATCACGCAGGGTGCCCCGTCGAGGCAGGGCGTCACAGCGAAATCGGCCGTTAAATCCGGCGCGGCGGATGCCCCGCGCCGGGACCGCGCTCAAGCCCGCTTGCGCAAGGAAGCTGCGCGGCGCCGCCGCGGCGCGTCGATGAGTGGTGATCGACCGAATTGGTCGGGGTGAGAGGATTCGAACCTCCGACTCCTGCGTCCCGAACGCAGTACTCTACCAGGCTGAGCTACACCCCGATTTGCTGCGCTCCAACTACAAGGGGCACGTGTTGGCGTGCCCTTAGAGCGCCTAACACCATAAAACGCGTGATGCGCTGTCACGATTTTGGCTCAGAACGCGAAGCAAGTCGCGACGCTTTGTCACCCGTGTTTTATGGTGTCAGGCGCTCTTAGTAATTGCGTGTAACGGCAAACTCCGCCAATTGTAGCAAAGAATCGCGGTAAATTGAATTTGGCAGTATCGCCAGTGCGACGCCGGCTGCCCGCGCCTCCGCCTCGGCCTGGCGCCGGGTGTAGTCGAGCGCGCCGCTGCGCTGGATCGCGTTGATGACTTGCTCGAGTTCGCCGAGACCGCCCTCCTCGATCGCTTTTTTTATCAGCGCGGCCTCAGCCGCATTGCCGTGTTTCATCGCATAAATCAACGGCAGCGTCGGCTTGCCTTCCGCCAGATCATCGCCGACGTTTTTGCCGGTGGCTTTGTTGTCGCCCGAATAGTCGAGCACGTCGTCGATCAGCTGAAACGCGGTTCCCAGATGCATGCCGTAGTCAGCCATCGCCGCTTCGAGCGCCGGCTCAGCGCAACCAAGAATCGCGCCAAGGCGCGTCGCGGCCTCGAACAACTTGGCGGTTTTGTAGCGGATCACCTTAAGGTACTCGTGTTCGTCGATGGCCGTGTTGTGGCAATTCATCAACTGCAGCACTTCGCCTTCGGCGATCACGTTCGTGGCGCCGGCCAACACCTGCATAACGCGCATGCTTTCGACGTCGACCATCATCTGGAACGCGCGCGAGTAAACGAAATCGCCGACCAGCACGCTCGCGGCATTGCCGAACAGGGCGTTGGCGGTCGGATTGCCGCGGCGCAATTCCGACGCGTCCACGACGTCGTCATGCAAGAGCGTCGCCGTATGGATGAATTCGACGACCGCCGCCAGTTCATGATGCTGGGTACCGCGGTAACCGAACGCGCCCGCGGACAGGATTACAAGCGCGGGCCGCAGCCGTTTGCCGCCGCTGCCGATGATGTATCTGGCGACCTCGCGGACCAAGGCGACTTCGGACGTCAGGCGCTGGTGGATAATCGCATCCACTGCGCGCATATCCGCGGCGATAAGGTCTTGAATAAAGGGAACTGACATCAGGCTACAGTGAAGAATGGCGCTACCCGCTGGTTGCGCGCCCGAAGGGCACGCTTCAGGGCGGCGACGATGCTGGCAAGTGACTCATTTTACTATGCTTTGACTGAAAAATCGCCTTTGGGTATAATGCTCGGTTTTCCGAATCCGGCTCGTCAGCGGTGAAAAAGGATCCAATCATGTATGCGGTCATATCAACCGGCGGCAAGCAGTACCGTGTCGCTTCAGGCGCCAAACTAAAAATCGAACAGCTCGCGGCTGACGTCGGTTCCGAAATCGTGATCGACCAGGTGCTGATGGTCGCCGACGGCGACAAGGTAGCACTTGGCACGCCGCTCGTGGCGGGCGCGTCGGTCACCGCAAAAATCGTGTCCCACGGACGCGGCGACAAGGTGCACATTTTCAAAATGCGCCGCCGCAAGCATTATCGCAAGTCCCAGGGCCACCGCCAAAATTACACCGAGATCGAAATTCTCGGCATTGCTGGATAGGAGCACCAAATGGCACATAAGAAAGCAGGCGGCAGCTCACGCAACGGCCGCGATTCGAATTCCAAGCGCCTCGGCGTCAAAGCGTACGGCGGGGAACTTATCACCGCGGGCAGCATCATCGTGCGCCAGCGCGGTACGCAGGTGCACCCGGGCGTTAACGTTGGCATCGGCAAAGACCACACCCTGTTTGCGCTGATCCCAGGAACCGTTCAGTTTGCAATCAAAGGATCGGCCAGGAAAAGAACTGTCAATATCGTTCCCGCTGCGTAGAGCAGGCTCGTAACGCATCAAAAGCCCTGCCGCTGCGCAGGGCTTTTTTGTTTCCCCGCCGCGCTACAAATTACAATTCCGGCGCAGAAAATGTCAGCAGCAGCACCAACCTAAAAGAGCACCGGAAGATGAGCAAGTTCCGAGTTGATATTTATTCGCGTGCGATTAGTCCGCCGCCCGCGGCGTCACGCCAATGAAATTCATCGACGAAACGACCGTCGAATTGCACGCTGGCAAGGGCGGCGACGGCTCGGCATCCTTCCGGCGCGAGAAATTCGTGCCGCGCGGCGGACCCGATGGCGGCGACGGCGGACGCGGGGGCAGCATCTACGCGATCGCCGACCGCAACATCAACACTCTGGTCGACTACCGCTTTGCGCGCATCCATCGCGCGAAGAACGGCGCGGCGGGAGCCGGCGCGGACTGCAACGGAAAATCCGCGGACGACGTGCTCCTCCGCGTGCCGGTTGGCACCGTGGTCAGCGATTTTGAAACGGCCGAAGTTCTCGCAGACCTCGCAACGCACGAGGAAAAAGCGCTGCTCGCGAAGGGCGGCGATGGCGGCCTGGGCAATCTGAATTTCAAGTCGAGCACCAACCGCGCGCCGCGCCAGTTCACGCGCGGCATGCCGGGCGAATCGCGGAAGCTCAAGTTCGAGTTGAAGGTGCTCGCCGACGTGGGCCTGCTCGGCATGCCGAATGCCGGCAAGTCGACTTTTATCCGCGCGGTCTCGGCGGCGCGCCCCAAGGTAGCCGATTATCCGTTCACCACTTTGCACCCCAATCTCGGGGTGGTGCGCGTCGACAACAACCGCAGTTTCGTAATCGCCGATATACCCGGGCTCATCGAAGGTGCTGCCGAAGGCGCCGGCCTCGGCCACCAGTTTCTGCGCCATCTCGCGCGCACGCGCCTCTTGCTGCATATCGTCGACATCGCCCCGTTCGATCCGGACACCGATCCGGTCGCCGAAGCACGCGCCATCGTCAACGAGTTGAAAAAATACGATGAAACGCTGTTCGACAAGCCGCGTTGGGTCGTGCTCAACAAGGCTGATTTGCTCGCGCCTGAAGATCAGGCGCAGCGCGTGCAGCAATTCCTGGCTGATATTGGCTGGCGCGACAAAAGCTTTATCATTTCAGCATTGAGCGGCACGGGGTGCAAAGAACTCACTTTCGCGATCATGCAGCACGTGGATGCGACGCGCGGGACGGCGTCTGCGAGCGATGACGCCGAAGCCGGCGAGCACCCGGCGCGCGCCGATTCCTGAGCTGCCGCCGGCTCATGGTGCGAACGAAATGAACTCCGAAATTGCCAACGCCAAACGGCTGGTCGTTAAAGTCGGCAGTAGCCTGGTCACCAACCAGGGGCAGGGACTCGACCACGCCGCGCTCGCGCGCTGGGTTGCCCAAATCGCCGAATTGCGCAAACTAGGTCGCGAGGTGCTGCTGGTGTCTAGCGGTGCAATCGCCGAAGGCATGCAGAGGCTCGGCTGGAAGCGGCGGCCAAGCGCCGTACACGAACTCCAGGCGGCCGCGGCCGTCGGCCAGATGGGCCTGATCGAAGCATACGAATCCCGGTTCCGCGAGCATTCGCTGCTCACATCGCAGATTCTTCTGACGCACGAGGACATGGCGGACCGCAAACGCTATCTGAACGCCCGCTCCACCCTGCGCACCCTGCTCGATCTGGGCGTCATTCCGATCATCAACGAAAACGATACGGTCGCGACCGACGAAATTCGCGTCGGCGACAACGACACGCTGGGCGCTTTAGTGACCAATCTGGTCGAGGCCGACGTGCTGGTGATCCTCACCGACCAGGCCGGGCTTTTTTCGGCGGACCCGCGCAAAAATCCGCAAGCGACGCTGCTCCACGAAGCACGCGCGGGCGACCCGGAACTGGAAAAAATTGCCGGCGGTGCGGGCAGCGCCATCGGACTGGGCGGCATGCTCACGAAAGTGCTCGCGGCCAAGCGCGCGGCGCGCAGCGGCGCGCATACGATAATCGCCTCCGGCCGCGAGGAGCAGGTTCTCGTGCGGCTCGCGCGCGGGGAACGCATCGGGACCTTGTTGAAAGCGCAGACCCAGACACTGGCCGCGCGCAAACAATGGCTTGCCGATCACCTGCAGGTTCGCGGCAAGCTGATACTCGATGCCGGCGCGGTCAAGGCGCTGCGCGAGCAGCGAACGAGCCTGCTGCCGATTGGCGTATACGAAGTCACGGGTGAATTCGAGCGCGGTGAAGCGGTCGGTTGCTGCGGCCCGGACGGCGCAGAAATCGCGCGCGGGCTGGTCAACTATAGCGCGGGCGAAACGCGCCGAATCCTGAAAACGCCGTCGAGCGAGATCGAAGCCAAACTCGGCTACGTCGACGAGCCGGAACTGATCCACCGCGACAATCTGGTCCTGCTCTAGGCCACGCGCCCCGACGCAGGGGCGAAGAAGGCGCGCTAGCGTCCGTTGCTGGTGCGCGGTGGCTCGCCGTACGGCGCGCCATACTTGAAACGATTGATCGCATCCCTGGCGGAGCGGATGGGACTGCCGTCGGGGCAGAAGTAACTGGCGTAGAGCACGCCGTACTGGCGGTTAATGTCCTTATAGTGGATCTTGCGCCAAAGCGGGGCACGCGCCTCTGACCACGTGCCGTCGCGGCGGCCGAACGCGAAATACTTCTGCTCGATAGTCTCGCAGCGAATACCCTCGTACGAAATGTTTTCGGCGCCGCCCGGGCTTTTAACCACCAGCGTATAGCGCACGGTGCCGTCGGAGTCTATCGAAATGGAAGTGGCGTCGATGAAAAACTTGTTGGCATTCGCCGCGCTCGGGTGAAACTCGAGCAGATTTTCCGGCTTGGGCAGCGGCGGCAGCTTGACTTCGCGTTCGACGAATTCCTTTTTTTCCGGATCGGGCTCGCCAGTCAGCAGCTCCAAGAGCTGCGCGGAGGCGCAGAGCGGCAGCATGAGCGCACACACTGCCGCCGGATTTCGCACAGAGGACCATCCCATGTCAGCCCCGCAAGTCCGCAATCAGCGACGACTTCACCGCCGCCGGCACGCGGTCGACCGCTGCGCCATAGGCCGGGTGGTCGACGCCGATGGCGAGATCGCCGCCGGCACCCAGCGCAGCCGTCATCGGCGGCGTCAACTCGAAGCGCAGGAAGTGCACGGCGGAGGTCTTCTCGTCGTTCGTGCGCTCCATGTCTTCATCCGCGACCGCGTGTACACGTTCGTATCCGGTTACGCGCACCCATACCTTGTCCTCGATCCCGCGCAGCAGCGCAAGTTTGACCTGGCGCTCGGCGACGTCCGGATATTCGATCAACATGGTCGCCTTCCAGTTGCTGCCGTCGGGTATCAGCGGATTGTAGGCGTCGAGCTCGTCGTGGATGCAGGCCTCCTCGAAAATGCGCTCGACGCGCAGCATTTCCTGGATCTGATAGCGGACCGTGAGCTCGTCTTCAAAGATGAGCGTAACGTGCTCGCCGAGCGCCACCGTGCGTTGCTTCTTGTGCGCGAGCACGCGCGTGCGGAAATCCTTGCGCTGCTTCGCATAAGCTTCTAACGTGAGCAGGCTGCCGGCGGTGATATGAGTCATCGTTGATCCGTGCGGAGAATTTAGAGGCCGTATGCGATACGCAGCAATGCAAGCGGATGCTCTTTGCGCGCGCGCGATTTGCCGATGCCCTGCTCGATATGGCGGGCCGCGATCGGGCAATCCGAGCTGATGAAATCCGGATCGCTCGCCGCCATTTGCCTGAAAACGGGGCGGCCTATCTTCATCGACTGCTCAAAAAACTCGGTTTTGACGCCCCAGGTGCCGTCGTGCCCCGAACACCTCTCGATCGTGCTGACCTCGGTCGCGGGCACCAGCGCCAGCATCTCGCGCGTCTTCTGGCCGACATTCTGCACGCGCGAATGGCACGGTATGTGATACGAGACTTTGCCGAGCCCGTGCTTGAAATCCGTTTTCAGCAGCCCGTCCTTGTTGCGCATCACCAGGTATTCGAAGGGATCAAACATGGCGGCCTTCACGGCCTTGACGTCGGCATCGTCAGGGAACATCAGCGGCAGCTCCTGTTTGAACATCAACGTGCACGACGGAATCGCGGTCAGAATCGCATATCCTTCGCGCGCGAGCTTCGCCAGGTGCGGGATATTGATTTCCTTCAACTTAGCCACCGCGTCGAGATCGCCGAGTTCGAGTTTCGGCATGCCGCAGCACGCTTCCTTCTCGACGACGATCGCCGGCACCTCGTTGTGCGCAAGTATCTTCAACAAGTCGTGGCCAAGGCCGGGTTCGTTGTAGTTGACATAGCAGGTCGCGAAAACGGCTACTTTACCCGGTGTCGTCTTGCCTGCGCGCACCGCAAAAGACGCGTCGGGATGCGCTTGAGCCCTGAATTTCCGGGCCGCGTATTCCGGCAGCACGCGGTCTTTATGCACGCCGAGCACTTTGTCCATCGCGCCACGCGCGAGCGGCGACTTGTTCGCGGCATTCACGAAACGCACGACCACGGGAATGGTCGCGAGTTTGCCGACCGCATCGGTGGAGGTCAGCAGCTTGTCGCGCATCGTAGTTCCGCCCTGCTTGTACTTGAGCGCTTTCGCGCGCAGCATCAGGTGCGGAAAATCTACGTTCCAGGGGTGGGGCGGCACGTAAGGACACTTGGTCATATAGCAGGTGTCGCACAGATAACAGCGATCGACGACCTCGCCGAAGCGGCTTTTGTCGACGCCGTCGAGTTCGCCGGTTTTACCTTCGTCAATCAGGTCGAATAGCCGCGGGAACGCAGTGCACAGGTTTACGCAGCGCCGGCAGCCATGACAGATATCGAACACGCGCTCGAGCTCCGCGACGACCTTTTGCTCATCGTAAAAATCGGGCTCCTGCCAGCCCAGCGGATGGCGGGTGGGCGCTTCGAGGCTGCCTTCGCGCGTGGTCATGTGATGCTTTCAGGGAACAGAAAAAAGGCGAAAGGCTAGTCAGCCTTCCGCCTGCTTGCAACCGCTACCCGGTCAGTCGGTCAGCGCGTCGAGTGACTTCTGGAATCGATTGGCATGTGAGCGCTCGGCTTTTGCGAGCGTCTCAAACCAGTCGGCGATTTCGTCGAAACCCTCCTGGCGCGCGGATTTCGACATCCCGGGATACATGTCCGTGTACTCGTGGGTCTCGCCGGCGATCGCGGCTTTCAGGTTATCGCGCGACTTGCCGATCGGCAGCCCGGTTGCCGGGTCGCCCACGGCCTCTAGATACTCGAGATGGCCATGCGCATGGCCGGTTTCGCCTTCCGCGGTCGAACGGAACACGGCGGCAACGTCGTTCTGCCCTTCGACGTCGGCTTTCGCTGCGAAATAAAGATAGCGGCGGTTGGCTTGCGATTCGCCCGCGAACGCGGCCTTCAGATTCCCTTCGGTTTTCGATCCTTTGAGTTCCATCGCTTTTCTCCTGTTATTCAATGCCGTCCGGCCCGCGGGGCCGGCGCGATATCGGCCGGGCTCATACTTGCATACACACGATTGCCCGACCGGACACGTAATTAGACTGAATCTAATCCGTGAAACCAGTGTAAAACTCCGGGCGAAAACTGTCAATTGCGCGGGTGCGCGCGGGACGTTCAGGGCGCGCTGGCGACGTGCGGGCGCCTTTCGTGCGGATTGCGGTGCAAGTACTTCGCGAGCTCGTTCAATGCGAGCTGATAAACGTCCCGCTTAAACTCGATCACCGATTCGAGCGGCACCCAATAATCGTTCCAGCGCCACGCATCGAATTCGGGCTTTTCGCACGCCCGCAGGTGCACGTCGCAATCGCGACCGACGAGGCGCAGCAAATACCAGATCTGTTTCTGCCCCTTGTAATTACCGCGCCACTCGCGGCGCACCCATTGTTCGGGAACTTCGTAGCGCAGCCAGTCGCGCGTGCGGCCGAGTATCCGCACGTGTTCGGCGCCGAGACCCACTTCCTCGTGCAGTTCGCGGAACATCGCGCGCTCGGGCGTTTCACCGGCCTTGATGCCGCCCTGCGGGAACTGCCATGAATGTTCTTTGACGCGCTTGCCCCAGAAGACCTCATTTTTCAGATTGCAGATGATGATGCCGACATTGGGGCGATACCCGTCACGATCGATCATGTGAGTCACCCTGTGTATGCGCTGATTGAGTCAGATTCTTCCACAAAGCCGGTGGAATTGAAAGCCGCTTTGCTACAAGAGCAGGCGCTCTGCGTCGTGCGGATTCATCAGTGTGAACTCTTTCACGAAACGCGTGAATTCAAGCCCGTAACGGGCTTCAAGTTGCTCCGCGCGCGCATGTAAATCCTGCCACGCCGGCCGCCCCGGACTGCGTTTGAAAGCAAACGCCGCGATATTGCCCGGTTTGCCCGCGGGCAGGCATGCCACCAACCCGTCGAACGCTTTGGCGAGGCGGTTAACACACGTCGTGAAGTTGCGGTCGCCGCCCCACAAATTGACCACCAGAATGCCATCGTCGGCGAGCGCACGCGCGCAATCACGGTAAAACGCCGGCGAGCACAACGCCTCGACCTGGGATTCCGCGTCGTATCCATCGACGACCATTACGTCGGCACCGATAGCGTGGTCCCGCACAAAGGCGGCGCCGTCGGTGGCGATGATGTCGAGCCGGTCATCGTTGCGCGGTACGTAGAAGTACTGGCGCGCGATGTCGACCACCTGCGAACTGACTTCGATCGCGATGGTGCGCGTGTTCGGCAACTGGTGATAGATAAATTTGGCGATGGAGCCGCCGCCCAGTCCGATCATGAGCACCGTCTCAGGCTCCGGTTTGAAGAGCAGAAACGCCATCATGCTGCGCGTATACGACACTTCGAGATCGTTCGGCCGCGCGATGCGCATCGAGCTTTGTACCGTGTCGCTGCCGATATGCAGCGTGCGCACGCCGAATTTTTCGCTGATATAAACCGATTCATTGTCGTCCGCGGCCTTGCGCACGCGCCAGCTTTGCAGGAACTTCATGCGGGAGAGTTTCCGGAAATGCACTTGGGTTCGGTAGAATAAGGGCTTTCAACGATTTCGGGTAGTCATGCGCGTATCGAAATTCTTTCTCTCGACTCTGAAGGAAGCACCGTCGGAAGCGGAGCTGGTGAGCCACCGCCTGATGCTGCGCGCGGGACTGATCCGGCGCCTTGGCAGCGGCATCTACAGCCTGATGCCGATGGGCTTGCGCGTCGCACGCAAAGTCGAAGCTATCGTGCGCGAAGAGATGAACCGGGCGGGCGCTATCGAGCTTTCGATGCCGGTCGTGCAACCCGCTGAGCTCTGGCAGGAATCCGGCCGCTGGCAGGCATACGGTCCTGAATTGTTGCGGCTCAAAGACCGCCACGAGCGCGATTTCGTCATCCAGCCGACCTCCGAAGAAGTCGTTACCGATATCGCGCGTAACGAAATCAAGAGCTATCGGCAGTTGCCGGTTCACTTCTACCAGATCCAGACCAAATTCCGCGACGAGCGGCGGCCGCGCTTCGGCGTCATGCGCGGACGCGAGTTTGTGATGAAGGACGGCTATTCGTTTCACGCGAGCTATGTCGATCTCGAGCGCGAATATCGCAACATGTACGAAACGTATACGCGCATTTTCACGCGCCTCGGGCTCAAGTTTCGCGCGGTCGCCGCCGACACCGGTTCGATCGGCGGCACGGGCTCGCACGAATTCCACGTGCTCGCGGATTCCGGCGAGGACGCGATCGCGTTCTGCCCGGAGTCGGACTATGCGGCCAATATAGAACTGGCCGAAGCGCTCGCTACACCGGCCGTACGCGGCGCGGCGACCGCCGCGATGACCATGATCGCGACACCCGGGGTACGCACGATCGACGATTTGTGCCAGCTGCTCAAGATTGCGCCGCAGCAGACCGTCAAAACCCTGGTCTATCAGGGGACCGAAGGCTTGGTCGCGCTCATACTGCGCGGCGATCACATGCTGAACGAAATCAAGGCGGCAAAACTGCCCGCGCTACAAACGCCCCTGCAGCCCGCCGCCGAAGCCGACGTGCGCGCGGTATTCGGCGCGGGTTTCGGTTCGCTCGGTCCGCTGCAGATTAAAAATCCCGCCAAGCTGACCGTGATCGTCGACCGTTCGGCGGCGTCCGCGCACGACTTCGCATGCGGCGCCAACAGTGACGGGCAGCACTACTGCAACGTCAACTGGGGACGCGATCTGCCGGATTCCGCGCTCGTTGCCGATATTCGCAATGTCATCGCAGGCGACGCGAGTCCCGATGGCAAGGGCCGGGTCGAGATCTGCCGTGGGATCGAGGTCGGGCATATTTTCCAGTTGCGCACCAAGTATTCTGCGGTCCTCAAATGCACGTTTCTCGACGACGCGGGCAAACACCAGCCGATGGAAATGGGTTGCTACGGTATCGGCATCACGCGCATCGTCGCCGCCGCGATCGAGCAGAATCACGACGAGCGCGGCATCATCTGGCCGCCGTCGATCGCACCATTTGCGCTTGCCATTGTGCCGATCGGCATGCGCAAAAGCGCCGCGGTACGCGAAGCGGCGGAGAAGCTTTATGCCGAGCTCGCGGCCGCCGGCATCGAAGTGCTGCTCGACGACCGCAACGAGCGGCCGGGCGTCATGTTCGCCGATATGGAATTGAGCGGCATCCCGCATCGCATCGTGATCGGCGAACGCAGCTTGAAGCAGGGCGAGATTGAATACCAGGGGCGGCGCGACAAATCCGCACAAGCGATAGCTTTGGCCGACGCCGTTGCCGGGATTCATGCCCGACTATGCGCGGGCTGATCGTCGCCACCTGCTGCATCATGCTGGCCGGGCCGGCGTGGGGTGGCGCGCAAAAGTATGAGGATCTCACGGCCAGCGTGCGCGCCGGCCTGCACAAGCGGGTGAGCGACCAGGCGGTGCCGTTCCTCGCGTTCGACACTGTCGAGGAAGCGCGCACCTGGCTCGACGCAATGTCGAAAAAACTCGCGCGCCGCATCCCCGACCGGCACACGCGCGAAGATTTCCTGGTGACGGTGCACTATGAAGCGAAGCGCGCCGGACTCGACCCGCAACTCGTGCTTGGACTGATCCAGATCGAAAGCAATTTCCGCAAGCATGCGGTATCGACTGCGGGCGCGCGCGGTTACATGCAGGTGATGCCTTTCTGGGTAAAGCTGTCGGAAAACACGCAGGACAATTTATTCAACCTGCGCACCAACCTGCGCTACGGCTGCTGGATTTTGCGCCATTATCTCGACCGCGAGCGCGGCGACTATTTCCGCGCGCTCGGCCGTTACAACGGCAGCCTCGGCCAGGCCGAGTATCCCAACATGGTGGTGCGCGCGTGGATTTCCAACTGGAAGTACCCCGCTGACGGCGTCTCGCCCGCCGCGTCCGTCACACTGCGGTAAGCCGGGCGGACGGCCCCGCTTTCGCCCCCGCCTCCGTCTGCACGAACAGTTGCTCGACCGACATCTGCAGATGGCCGCCGATGCGCGTCGAAATTTCATAGACGAGCAGATCGAGCTCTGCGCTCGCGTGCCGCGCCGGAACGTGCGCGCCCGTATTAAACACGAACAAGCGGTAAATGCCCTCAACCTTGATGGCGGCCGCATCGCACGCGAGTAGCCAGCCGTCTGCCCCCGCGCGCGCGATCCAACCCGCGCCCGCCAATGTCGCGAGAATTTTTTCGAGTTGATCGACGCTCGCCTTGACCGCCGGCTGCAGGCTCGACACCAACACGACGGCGCCGCTACGATGCGCACGCCACAATACCTTCAATACCTGCAGGGCATCGAAAAAATCGCTGCCCGGCACGGGTTGCGACTGACTGGCGCGTTGCCGCCATTCGGGCAGCAGCGCCGTGAGAACGGCGCCGCCGATGACGATCAGCCACGACAAATATATCCACAGCAGAAAAACCGGGATCGCCGCGAATGCGCCATACACGAACTCGTAAGTCGCGAAGTGGGTGACGTAGAAGCTTAAGCCCTGCTTCATCGCTTCGAGGCAGATGCCCGCGGAGATTCCGCCGACCAGCGCATCGCGCTTGAGCACGGGGCGGTTCGGCACCGTCCAGTAGAGCAGCGCGAGCGCGACGGAGGTCAGCAGCAGCGACACGAAGCGCAGCATCAAAAACCCGACGCCGGGCGGATTGTCGATCAGGCCGAGCGACAGCCTGATCAGGTACGAGGTCAGCGTGAGACTCGCGCCGACGAACAGCGGCCCCACCGTCAGCACCATCCAGTAGACCAGGATACGCTGCAGAAAATTGCGCGAGCGCGCCGCGCGCCAGATCGCGTTGAACGCACTGTCGATCGTTATCATCAACACGAGCGCGGTAAGCGCGACGAACGCGACGCCGACGGCCGTCAATTGCGTCGCATTTTCGGAGAATTGCGCGGCATAAGTCGTGACCGAGGCCAGCGACTGCGGCACGATGTTGTTCATCAGAAACCGCTGCAGATGGTGAATCAGCGATTCAAACACCGGAAACGCGGATACCACGGTCAGCGCTACAGTGATGATAGGCACCAGCGCGAGCAGCGACGTGAACGTGAGGCTGCTCGCGATCTGCATGCAGCGGTCGTCGACGAAGCGGCGGCCGAAAATACGCACAAGATCGGTGAGCGGAGCGCTTTTTATTTCCATGTCGGCGGGATGCTTTCCGTTGCTCCTATATAATACGCGTCAACGCCCGGCCCGGTCTGATGAAAGAAATCCTCGTCCTCTACTACAGCCGTTACGGCGCGGTCCGCCAAATGGCGCAGCTCGTCGCGCGCGGCGTCGAAGAGGTCCCGGGCGCAGCCGCGCGCGTGCGCACGGTCCCCGAAGTTTCAACTGTCTGCGCTGCCGTCGCGCCCGAGGTGCCCGCCGCGGGCGCGCCGTACGTCGAGCTCAAGGACCTCGAAGAATGCATCGCACTTGCGCTCGGGTCGCCGACGCGCTTCGGCAACATGGCGGCGCCGCTCAAGCATTTCCTGGACTCTACTTCGGCCTTATGGCTGCGCGGCGCGTTAAGCGGCAAACCAGGCGCCGTCTTCACCTCGACGAGCAGCCAGCATGGCGGGCAGGAAGCCACCCTGCTCTCGATGCAGCTGCCGCTCCTGCATCACGGCATGGTCGTCGTCGGCCTGCCGTATACCGAGCCTCAATTGCATGCCACCACGACCGGCGGCACGCCGTATGGCGCGAGCCACGTCGCCGGCACGACGAGTGACCGCGCCATCAGCGATGACGAGAAAAAACTCTGCCTCGCGCTCGGCCGGCGCCTCGCGACCATCGCGCTAAAGCTCGACTCATGAGCGCGGGGCACGCCGCGCGCCGCTATCTGCGTCATCACCGTTCCGGCGTGCTCTCGACACTGTCAAAAAAATTCGACGGTTATCCGTTCGGGTCCAGCGTACCCTGCGTGACCGATCACGCCGCGCAGCCGCTAATCCTGATCAGCCGGCTCGCCGAACATACCAAAAACATCGCGGCCGATGCGCGCGTGAGCCTGCTCGTGCGCGATGCCGGCGCCGATGCGCAGGAAGGTGCGCGCCTGACCCTGCTCGGTAACGCCCGGGCGGCCGGCGCCGGGCACGCCGCGCTGCGGATGCGTTATCTGAACTTCTTCCCCGCCGCAGAACGCCTGCTCGCGCTCGGCGATTTTTCGTTCTTCCAGATCGAACCGGTTGCGCTGCGTTACATCGGCGGTTTCGGTTCTATTCAATGGATCGCCGCGAGCGACTATGTGCCGCCGGCTAACTTGCTTGCCGACTGTGAAGACGCCATCGTTGCGCACATGAATGCCGAGCATGCCGCTGCGCTGCACGACTACTGCCGTCATTTCAAACAGCGCGAACCCGCGAGTGTTGCGATGGCCGGAATCGATTGCGACGGCTTTGATCTGCGCGCCGACGCCGAACTGCTACGGCTCGACTTTGCACACCCGGTCATCGACGCGGCCAGCGCACGCGCGGCGCTCGTCGCGATGGCCGCGGAGTCGCGCCGATGATGCGCACGGATCCCGCAGCGTACTATGTAACGGTGATCAGTCTCATTGCGCTGATTTTTCTGGGGCTCGCGTGGGAGCTGGTTCTGGCGCCGCTGCGGCCCGGCGGGTCCATGCTGGCTCTCAAGGTCCTCCCGTTGCTGGCGCCTCTTTTCGGCATACTGCGCGGCAAAATTTATACCTATCAATGGACGTCGATGCTGGTACTCGCCTATTTCGCCGAAGGCGCCGTCCGCGCGTGGTCGGAGCGCGGCATGTCGGCGTATCTGGCAGGCGCGCAAATCGCGCTCGCGCTGATTTGCTTCGTGGCCAGCATCCTTTTCGTGCGCGCCGCAAGGCGGCGTATTTGACGCGGCACAGCACGGATTTAGTCCCGCAACGGGCGCCGCGGTGCTATCCTGTTTACCCCGCTTTGCATATCTTCCGGAGATCAGCCATGCCGCTCATCGCCATGACCCGTGAAATGGGCTCGCTCGGCAAGGACGTTGCGAGCTCCCTCTCCACACGCCTGGGCAAGCCGGTCGTGCACCACGAAATCATCGATCAGCTCGCGAACAAGATGCGTTTGCGCAAAAGCCACGTCGTGCGTTTTCTCGACGGCAAGGCCAATATCTGGGAGCGCCTGACGACTGACAAGACCAGCCTGTCGATCTACACCGCCGACGAAACCATGGCGCTCGCGGAAGCCGACGGCGTGTCGGTCATTCGCGGCTGGGGCTCGGCGCATCTGTTGCGTCCCATCCAGCACGTGATTTGCGTGCGCGTATGCGCGCCGATGCAAGTGCGCGTGCAGCGCATGATGGCGCGGCTCAGTTCCGACGACGAGGCGTTCATTACCAACGAGATCAAGCTCTCCGAAGAGGCGCACGGCGCAATCACGCGCCGGCATTTCGGCGTCAACTGGCAGGATCCCGAGCAGTACGACCTCGTGCTCAATACCGAACGCGTCTCGATCGACGAATGCGTGGATCAAGTGATGGCGCTGGTCAAAAATGCGCAGTTCCAGGAGTCCGCGCAGTCGCTGCAAATGCTCGCCAACCTCGCGCTCGAGACCCATGTGCGCGCCGCGTTGCGCGCCGACCCGCGAACCGAAAAAATGCACATCACGATCACCGCGGACCAGGGCGTAGTGACCCTCGCCGGCATGGTCGACCGCGGCAATGAACCGGTGCATGCGTCGGAAGTCGTCGCCGCGCTGCCGCGCGTGAAGGAAATAAAAAACCAACTCAAGATCGCCACGGCCTCGCGCGTCAAGCTCGATGGCTGAACGTTGAGAGGATTTAAAAAAAGGCGCCTGCGGGCGCCCTTTTTCTTGGTGCGGCTGGCGCGGCGCGCTACCGGTCACACCTGCGGATTCAGTCGCTCGAGCTTCGAATGCAGCTTGTTCAGCGCGTTGAGGTACGCTTTCGCAGAAGCAACGACGATATCGGTGTCCGCACCCTGGCCGTTGACGATGCGACCCGTCTTCGACAGCCGGACCGTGACTTCACCCTGCGAGTCCGTGCCGCTGGTGATGTTGTTGACCGAATACAACAACAACTCCGCGCCGCTGTTCACGAGGCTTTCGATTGCCTTGAACGACGCATCGACCGGGCCGCTCCCGCTCGATTGCGCGGGCCGCTCTTTGCCATTCTCCGACAAAACGATTTTTGCGAACGGCAATGCGCCGGTCTCCGAGTGCGCGGTGAGCGATACCAGGTGGTAGTGCTCGTTCGCGACGTGCTCCAGACTTTCCTCGGTAATCAACGCCTGCAGATCCTCGTCGAATATTTCGCGCTTTTTGTCCGCGAGCGTTTTGAAGCGCGTGAACGCAGCGTTGAACGCCTCCTCGGACGCAAGCTCGATGCCGATTTCCTGCAGGCGCGACTTGAACGCGTTGCGTCCTGACAATTTTCCCAGCGTCAGTCGATTGGTCGTCCAGCCAACGCTTTCGGCGCTCATGATTTCATAGGTCTCGCGATGCTTGAGCACGCCGTCCTGATGAATGCCGGATTCGTGCGCGAATGCGTTGGCGCCGACGATCGCTTTATTGGGCTGCACCGGATAACCGGTGATGCCGGACACGAGCTTGGACGCGGGCACGATCTGGGTCGCATCGATGCCGGTGTCGCACGGGAACACGTCCTGGCGCGTGCGCACGGCCATGACGATCTCTTCAAGCGAGGCGTTACCGGCGCGCTCGCCCAATCCGTTGATCGTGCATTCCACCTGACGCGCGCCGTTCAACACCGCCGACAACGAATTGGCGACCGCCAATCCGAGATCGTTGTGGCAGTGAACGGACCACACGGCCTTGTCCGAATTGGGGATGCGCTCGCGCAGCTTCCGGATGAGGCTGCCGAAGTGCTCGGGCAGCGTATAACCGACCGTGTCGGGCACGTTGATCGTCGTCGCGCCCGCAGCAATAACCTGTTCGAGGATGCGGCACAGAAAGTCCAGGTCGGAGCGCCCGGCGTCTTCTGGAGAAAATTCGACGTCGTGCGTGTAGTCACGTGCCCACTGGACCGCGCGCACCGCCTGCTCGATCACCTGTGACGGCTCCATGCGCAGCTTCTTTTCCATGTGGATCGGGCTCGTCGCGATAAACGTATGCACGCGCGGCGATTTCGCGCCTTTGACGGCTTCGCCGCACCGGCGCACGTCCTTTTCATTGGCGCGTGCCAGCCCGCATACGGTGCTTTCGCGCACGGCCGCGGCCACCGCCTTGACCGACTCGAAATCGCCGTCGCTCGCCGCCGGAAAGCCCGCTTCGATGATGTCGACATGCATCCGCTCGAGCTGGCGCGCGATGCGCAGCTTCTCGTCCTTCGTCATCGAGGCGCCCGGGCTTTGCTCGCCGTCGCGCATGGTGGTATCGAATATGATCAGTTTTTCCTTGCTCATGAGCTTCTCCAGTTCGGCTGCGTCACGAAGTGCGCGCGCGAATATCGTCATCAATCCGGGTTTCCATCACCCGGCCGCACCACAAAAATCAGAATGTAAGAGGAGTATTTAGCGCGCGACGCGCAGCAGCAGGCCTGCCAGCAGGGGGCTGGCAGTGGGGAACAACGTCGTGGCCTGGTGCATGGAACTCATGGTTGAAAATATAAAGGGTTTTGGGGCCGGAAGCAAGCCTCAGGGCGCCGGCGCGGCGGGCGGGCGGGCGGTGCCTTTGCGGCGCGCGAAATCCAGCAGCGCGAGCACGTAGCCCGACAGCGCATAGCCAACGAACAGGATAAACATCATTTCAGGCAGCGTGCTCGATACGGCGACGAGCGCCACGACCGCCAACGCGATCGCCACCACGACGGGAAACGACACGCTCTTGCGCGGATTGATGTCCTTGCCGCTGTAGTACTTTAAGTTGGTGACCATCGTCAGGCCCGCGAACATGGTCAGCACCCACGCCAGCCATTTCACGTCGGCGCCGCCGATCTGATGCGCGTCCATCGCCCACACGAGCCCGGCGACGACGCAAGCCGCGGCCGGGCTCGGCAGGCCCTGGAAAAAACGCTTGTCGGCGACTTCGAGCTGGGTGTTGAAGCGCGCCAGCCGCAACGCCGCGCAAGCGCAATAAATGAAGGCGGCAATCCAGCCGAGCTTGGCCGTCACCCACGCGCCGAGCATCGGGATGTTCTGCGCATTGGAAAAATCCTTGAGCGCCCACACGTAAATCACGAGCGCCGGCGCGACCCCGAACGACACCATGTCGGACAGGCTGTCGTATTCGGCGCCGAACGCGCTTTGCGTATGCGTGAAGCGCGCCACCCGGCCGTCGAGGCCGTCAAATACCAGAGCCACGAAGATGGCGAGCGCGGACTGGTCGAAACGTCCGCTCATCGCCTGCACGATCGAAAAAAAACCCGCGAACAACGCGACCGTGGTGAATACATTGGGCAGCCAGTAAATCCCGCGACGGCGGATCCTGCCGCTTTCGCCGAGCCACTTATCTTTGCGGCCGTACATCAATGCGACCCCAGCTCCGCGATTACCGTCGCGCTCGCCGCCACGCTATCGCTCACCGCGGCCCTGGGCCACCGGGCGGCAAACGTAACCGCGAGCGCGACGGAAAAACTGGCGACCATGTACGGCCACCCTTCGCGCGCGATGATCGGATGAGGATAGTTATTGCTCATGAGCTTGAGAGTGGAGGCCTAGGGATTGAGGAAGAGCGAACCCGCGGCGGGGGTTTCTCTCGATCCTCAATCTCGATCCGCAGTCCTAGTTTTTGCTCTGATCGACCAGCTTGTTTTTCTTGATCCAGGGCATCATGTCGCGCAGCTTGCCGCCGACGATTTCGATCGGGTGCTGGCGGCCGATCCGGCGTAGCGCGTTCAGCTTGGTCGCGCCGGTCTGGTTCTCGAGCAGAAATTCCTGCGCGTAGGCGCCGGTCTGGATTTCCTTCAGGATCTTGCGCATTTCGTTCTTGGTTTCCTCGGTGATGATCCGGGGTCCGCGCGTGAAGTCGCCGTACTCGGCATTGTTCGAAATCGAGTAGCGCATGTTCGCGATGCCACCCTCGTACATGAGATCGACGATCAGCTTCAATTCGTGCAGGCACTCGAAGTACGCCATTTCGGGCGCGTAACCCGCCTCGGTCAGCACCTCGAATCCCGCCTGCACCAGCGCGGTCGCCCCGCCGCACAATACCGTCTGCTCGCCAAAGAGGTCGGTTTCGGTCTCTTCCTTGAAGGTCGTTTCGATCACGCCCGCTTTGCCGCCCCCGATCGCCGCCGCGTACGACAGCGCCATGTCACGCGCTTTTTTCGACGGGTTCTGGTGGATCGCGATCAGCATCGGCACGCCACCGCCCTGCGCGTACGTGCCGCGCACCGTATGACCCGGTGCCTTGGGCGCCACCATGACGACATCGAGATCCGCGCGCGGTTCGACCTGCCCGTAATGGATGTTGAAGCCATGCGCGAACGCCAGCGTCGCGCCTTTCTTTACATTGGGCGCGACGTCTTCACGATAGACCTTGGCGATGTGCTCATCCGGCATCAGCATCATCACGAAATCGGCGCCCTTGATCGCTTCGGCGACTTCTTTCACGTTGAGCCCGGCTTTTTTCGCCTTGTTCCACGACGCTCCATCGCGCCGCAACCCGACCGTTACCTTGACGCCCGAATCGTGCAGGTTGAGCGAATGCGCGTGGCCTTGCGAGCCGTAGCCGACGATGGTGACCTTCTTGCCTTTGATCAGGGAAAGGTCGGCGTCTTTATCGTAATAGACTTTCATGGTTTCCTCTTTGACAAACGAGAGCCGCCGGGCCCGGGATACTGCTCCCCTCCCGCTCCCGGCGGCTCACTAGATTCGTAAGATCCGGTCGCCGCGACCGATGCCGGAAGCGCCGGTACGCACAGTCTCCATGATCGCGGTGCGATCGATCGCGCTCAAGAACGCGTCGAGCTTGGAGCCCGTGCCGGTAAGCTCGATCGTGTAATCCTTGTCGGTGACGTCGATGATGCGACCGCGGAAGATGTCCGCCATGCGTTTCATTTCTTCGCGGTCCTTGCCGACCGCCCGCACTTTGACGAGCATCAGTTCGCGTTCGATGTGATCGCCGTCGGACAGGTCGATGACTTTCACCACCTCGATCAGTTTGTTCAGTTGCTTGTTGATCTGCTCGATCACTTCGTCCGAGCCCGTCGTCACGATGGTCATGCGCGACAGCGTGAGGTCTTCGGTCGGCGCCACGGTCAGCGTTTCGATGTTATAGCCGCGCGCGGAAAAGAGGCCGACCACGCGCGAAAGCGCCCCGGATTCGTTCTCAAGCAGCACGGAAATGATATGTCGCATCGCCGCGCTCTCCTAAAGGTCTTCCGAGCCGAGCAGCATCTCGGACAGGCCTTTGCCTGCCTTCACCATCGGCCACACGTTCTCGGTCTGATCGGTGATGAAGTCCATGAATACCAGGCGATCCTTCAGTTTGAGCGCTTCTTTCAGCGCCGGCTCGACATCGGCGGGCTTGTTGATCAGCATGCCGACGTGGCCATACGCTTCCGCGAGCTTGACGAAATCCGGCAGCGCATCCATGTACGATTCGGAATAGCGGCTCGAATAATCGACCTGCTGCCACTGGCGCACCATGCCGAGATAACGGTTGTTCAGGTTGATGATCTTGATCGGCAGGTGATACTGCTTGCAGGTCGACAACTCCTGGATGCACATCTGGATGCTGCCTTCACCGGTGATGCAGGCGACGGTCGCTTTCGGGTTCGCGAGCCGCACACCCATGGCCGCGGGCAGACCGAAACCCATCGTGCCGAGCCCGCCTGAATTGATCCAACGCCGCGGCTTGTCGAATTTATAGAATTGCGCGGCCCACATCTGGTGCTGGCCGACGTCGGAGGTCACGAACGCATCGCCTTTGGTGAGCTCGTGCAGCTTCTGGATCACGAACTGCGGCTTGATAATCTTGGTGGTCTGCGTATATTTGAGGCAGTCGCGGGCGCGCCACACGTCAACCTGCTTCCACCATGCCTTGAGCGCGATCGCGTCGGGCTTGTCCTTCGACGCCTGCAATTGCTTGGTGAGTTCCTGCAGCACCGGCCGCACGCTGCCGACGATCGGCACGTCGACCTTCACGCGCTTGGAGATCGACGACGGATCGACGTCGATGTGAATGATGGTGCGCGGCTCTTCGAAGAAATGCTTGGGGTTGCCGATGACGCGGTCGTCGAACCGGGCGCCGATCGCGAGCAGCACATCACAGTGCTGCATCGCCATGTTCGCTTCGTATGTGCCGTGCATGCCGAGCATGCCGACGAACTGGCGGTCGCTCGCGGGATAGCCGCCAAGCCCCATCAACGTGTTGGTGCACGGAAAACCCAGGAGCCGCACAAGGTGGGCAAGCTCCGGCGCAGCATTGCCCAGGACGACTCCCCCGCCCGTGTAGATCATCGGCCGCTTGGCGCGCAGCAATAATTGCAGCGCTTTCTTGATCTGGCCCCCATGCCCTTTGACGACCGGGTTGTATGAACGCATGCTGACCGACTTCGGATAGTCGAATTCCGCTTTGCTTGCAGGGTGCGTGATGTCCTTCGGAATGTCGACGACGACCGGGCCCGGCCGGCCGGTGCCCGCGATATAAAAAGCTTTCTTCATCGTCGCCGCGATGTCTTTCACGTCTTTGATCAGGAAGTTGTGCTTCACGCACGGGCGCGTAATGCCCACGGTATCGCACTCCTGAAAAGCGTCCTGGCCAATCGCGTGGGTCGGCACCTGTCCGGTGATGATCACCAGCGGGATGGAATCCATGTATGCGGTCGCGATGCCCGTGATTGCGTTGGTGACGCCGGGACCGGACGTAACAAGTGCGACGCCGATTTTTTCGGTCGAGCGCGAATAGCCGTCAGCCGCATGGACAGCACCCTGTTCATGCCGGACCAAGATGTGCTTAACCTTGCTTTGCTTGAATAATTCGTCGTACAGGTGCAGAACAGCGCCGCCCGGATAACCGAACACGTAATCGACGCCTTCTTCCTGCAAACACCGCACGACAATCTCGGCGCCGTTCAATTCCATAGCTGAACCTTGTGGAAGCCCTGAAAAACACAGAACCGAGAACGATACCGTTACGCTGCTAATTGGTCAAGCCAAATATCTGATTAAACAGTATGATACCGCTGACTTCAGCGAGCGAGGGCCGGTCCCAACTTGCAGTGGCAGGGCGTTTTGATAAGATGCTTCGGGTATTTCAGCGCGCACGGTCGGACACTCGCGTCCACGCCGTCAAGAGCGGGCACGTGGGGGTTCGCATAGATAGACTTGCATGTCAGATGCGAATATCAACATAACAAGTTAAGCCCCAGCACCACCGGGCGCATCACGAGAGGCAGACTCCACTGGCCACCCGCAAGGAACTTGCCGATTTTCTAGCCGCAGTCGAACGGCGCGCATTCAAGCAGGCGTTTTTCGCGGCACGCGACGAGCAGGTCGCCCTTGATGCCGTGCAGGACGCGATGATGAAGCTGTCGGAAAAATACGCGTCGCGCCCGATCACCGAGTTGCCGATGTTGTTCCAGCGCATCCTGCAGAACACACTGCGCGACTACTTCCGGCGCCAGAAAGTGCGCACACTGTGGACCACGCAGATCTCGTCGCTCGGCGGCGCCGACGATGGCGACGACCACGATCCGCTGGAAACTTTGGAGGTGCAATCCAACTCCAATCCGCAGGGCGCACCATCGGATCAACTACAACAGGCTCAAACGCTTGAAATCATTGAAAAAGCACTCCAAAAGTTGCCGCACCGTCAACGCCAAGCCTTCCTGCTGCGTTATTGGGAGGAATTGGATGTCGCAGAAGCCGCCGCAGTCATGGGTTGCTCGGAAGGTAGCGTGAAAACTCACTGCTCCCGGGCGACGCATGCTTTGGCAGACCTGCTGAAAGATAAGGGAGTTTCGCTATGAACGAACAGGAAGTGGCAGGCAAAATCGTTCACCACCTCAATGCCGGGCTCGGCACGCTCAGGCAGGGAACGGCCTATCAATTGCAGTCGGCGCGTCACGCGGCGCTCGACCGATACCGCGAAGCGCCGCAACCGATGTTCGGGCTGGCTTGGGCGGGAGACATCGCGTTTCGCGTCAGTCACAATCGTTACTTCAACGGCCGCAATGTCCTTGCCTTGGGCCTGCTTGTGCTGAGTCTGGTCGGCGCCACTTACTGGCAGTTCATTGTGCAAGCCAATGACATCGCTGATATCGACGCCAGCCTTCTGACCGACGACTTACCCATCAACGCCTATCTCGACAGCAATTTCGAAGCATGGTTAAAGCGCTCGTCGCAATAATTCTGGGCTTGAGTCTCGTCGCCCCGGTCAGCGCCGCCGCCCCTCTCCAGCCCAAATCAGCCGTTCAGCCCAAGCCGGCCAAGCCCGATTGGTCCGAATTGACGGCTTCGCAGCAAGGCGTGCTCGAACCGCTCAAGGACGACTGGAAGGAGCTCGACACATTGCGCCGCGCGAAATGGGTCAAGGTCGCCAACGCCTATCCGAAAATGAAACCGGAGCAACAACAACGGCTCCAGGCGCAAATGAAGGAATGGGCGACACTCTCGCCAGAGCAGCGCCGGGTGGCGCGGGAAAATTACAAGACCATCAAGAAGCTGCCGCCCGAAAAACGCAAACAGGTCAAGGCGCAGTGGCAGGAATACCAGCAGTCGCTCGCCGCCAAGCCGGAATCCGCAGGCGATATCCCCGCGCCGGCACCGCAGTAACCCGCCGCACCATCCCTTTGAAGGACCTTCCGGCGCCCGCCGCCAGTCTTGCGCGACGGCTCGGCAGCGTGTGCTATGAAGTGCTGCTGCTCGCGGCAATCGTATTTGCGGCCGGCTGGTTGTTCCTTGCCTTCGAACTACTGCTCCCCGCGACGCTCGCGCGTGCGTTTTTTCAGGTTTATCTGCTGGCGGTCGGCGCGGCCTATTTTATCTACTGCTGGACGCATGGCGGCCAAACGTTGCCGATGAAGACGTGGCGCATACGCGTGGCCGCACGCGCTGGCGGCCCGCCGTCCGTACGCCAGGCCGCGCTGCGTTATCTGTATGCGCTGGCCGGCACGGCTTTAGCCGGCGGCGGATTCTGGTGGGCCCTCGCAGATCGCGACGGTCAATTTCTGCACGACCGCTTAGCCGGCACGCGACTTATCAAGGTTGAAGGGTGAATCGGCCCGGCCCCGAATTTATTCAGCCTTTCGCCTTACTTACCTTCGCTCGCCCCACCACATCATCACCATGGCAAGGCTCAGGAACATCAGCGTCGGCAGAATCGCGCTCCAGAACGGCGGCCAGTCGCGCAGCAGGCCCAGGAACGTGAACAGGCGCCCGAGCATCCAGAAACCTATGCCGAGCATGATCCCGGCAAACACTTTGCCGCCGACCCCGCCGGCGCGCTGCTGGTAATACGCGAACGGCAGCGCGAGCACCATCATCACGAGTACAGCGAACGGGTAGATCAGCTTGTTCCAGAACGCGATCTCATGGCGCGAGGTCTGCTGATTGTTCTCGCGCAAATGCTGCACGTACGAATGAAGTGCCCACGCCGACATCTGCTCCGGCACCAGCAGCAGCACGCTCAGCAATCCGGGCTCGAGCACCGACCGCCATTCGGCCTCGGCCATGCGGCTGACAGTGGTTGAAGTGTCGTCGAAATTCGTCTGTTCCACGTCGCGCAGACGCCATTGGTTGTTTTGCTGGTATTCGGCGCGTTGCGCCAGGCTGATGCGACGCAGCCGGTGATCGGCGTCGAACTCGTAAATCCTGATCCCCACCAGCACCGACTCCGGCAACACTTGCGCGACGTTGACGAAATTGCGGTCATCCTTGACCCACAGCCCGGAGCGAAACTCCTGCGCGATCACGCCGGTGATCGCCTTCGCCCGCAGCTGCTGCGCGAACTGCTCCGCCGGCGGCGCGATAAATTCGCCGATCACAAAAGTCAGCACTGAAAAGAGCAGGCCGACCTCGACCAGCGTCAAAGCCATGCGCGGGATCGATACGCCCGAAACGCGCATCACGGTGTATTCGGAATTGGCGACGAGTTGCGCTATCGCAAAGAGCGTTCCGATCAGCGCTGCCACCGGAAAAAGCTCGTATACATGGCCCGGCACGCTCAACAGCACGTAGGCAAAGATATGCATCAGCCGGTAACTGCCCTTGCCAAGCTCGCCCAATTCGTGAATCAGGTCGAACAGTGCGAGCAGCATCAGCAGGGCTGCGAACACGAGCGAAGTCGACGTCGTGATCTCGGCCGACAGATAGCGCTTGATAATTTTCATTTGAAGAAACGCACCGCCGAGAAAAGCGTGAGGCGCCGCGCAAACAGCAGCAGCAGCAATGCCAGCATGATCGCGTGCACGCCCAGCACGCCGAGCAGCAGGCTCAAACGCTGCTGCGCGATCCACGCCTGGCTGATGCTGATCACGTTGTTGTAGATCATGTAAATCAGAATCGCCATGACGAGATTCAGCGACCGGCCCGCGCGCGGATTGACGAACGACAGCGGGATCGCGAGTAATGCCAGGATCAGCGCCGACAATGGCAGGCCGATGCGCCACGCGAGTTCGCCCAGATTGAGCGGCGTTGGGTCCTTGAACAGCGCCACGGTCGGCAGCGATTTGGCGGACGGCGCCGAGGCCTTCGCGTCGCGCGCCTCAATGCGCATCGCATAGCGCTCGAATTCGCTGATTTTGTAATCCGTGGTGCCAGGCGTGCCTTCGTAACGCCGTCCGTTGAGCAGCACGAGGAAGCGGTCACCGTTCTCGGCCGTCTGCAGAAAACCACGCTTTGCGACCATCACGCCTGTCTTGTGATGCTGCGTGGAGCTCACGAAAACGTTGGCGACCATGTTTTCGCCCTCGTTGACGTTCTCGACGAAAAACACCCGCTCGTTTTGTTTCGATTCGCGGAAAACGCCGGGGGTCACCTGCGACGCGTCATCGCGATTGTCCATATAGGTTCTGAACTCTTCACTTTTCGTGATCGCCCACGGCGACAGTAAAAAGCTCAAGAGCGCGACCAGGATCACAATCGGCAGCGCAAACGACAGGACCGGCCGCACCCAGCGCGTGAGGCTCAATCCGGCGCCGAACCAGACAATCATTTCCGAATCGCGGTAGCCGCGCGACAAAGTCATCAGCACCGCGATGAACAGCGTGAGCGACAAGAGCACCGGCAGATAGTTGAACGAGGTGAGCGCGAGCAGCGCAAATACGCCGGTAAACGTGATCGAGCCGCCGGCGGCCAGCCCGAGAAAGCGCACGAGCTGAGTCGTGATCGTGATGCCGAGCAGCACCACGAAGGTCGCGATCGCAGTGCCCGCGCATTCGCGCACCAGGGAATTATGAAATATTTTCACGCGTGGGCGCTTTGATTTTTGCCTGGATAGCGAAGATAATCAGCGATTGCCTTGGCGGCAACTTCAGCAGCACTTATCCTCGGGAGATCGGCGTGGAATTTAGCATAAAAAGCGGCAGCCCGGAGCGCATCCGCGCCGGCTGCGTCATCGTCGGCGTGTTCGAGCCGCGCAAGCTCACGGCCGCCGGCGCGGCGCTCGACCGCGCAGCGCGCGGCCAGCTCTCGGCGGCGCTCAAACGCGGTGATATGGAAGGCAAGCCGGGCACCACGCTCATGCTGCAGCAATTGCCGCGCGTGGCCGCGGCGCGCGTCATGCTCATCGGGCTCGGCCGCGAACGCGACTTCGACGAGGGGAAATTCCGCGACGTGGTCGGTAAGGCGATCGCCGCGCTCAAGCAGACTGGCGTGACCGAAGCGGTGTTATGCCTGTCGGCGGGCGTCAAGCAGCGCGATCTCGCGTGGCGCGCCGCGCAGTCAGCCATCGCAGCAACCGACGCGACGTATCGTTTCGACCGCATGAAAAGCAAAAGCGAGCCTGCCCGCGGGGTGCGCCAGTTGACGCTGCTCGTTCAGGCGCGCGGCGAATTGGCCGCTGCGGAAGCCGGGCTGCGTCAGGGCGCGGCTATAGCGCACGGCATGACGCTCGCCAAGGACCTCGGCAATCTGCCGGGTAACGTCTGCACGCCCGCGTACCTCGCCGGCGCCGCGCGCGATCTCGCGAAACAGCACAAGCTGGTCGTGCAGGTGCTCGAGCGCAAAGACATGGAAAAACTCGGCATGGGGTCGCTGCTGTCGGTCGCGCGCGGCAGCGTCGAGCCGCCCAAGTTGATCGTGCTCAAGTACGACGGCGGCAAACGCGCCGACAAGCCTTACGCGCTCGTCGGTAAAGGCGTCACTTTCGACACGGGCGGCATCTCTCTCAAGCCGGCGTCCGAAATGGACGAGATGAAATACGATATGTGCGGCGCCGCCAGCGTGCTCGGCACGCTGCGCGCGGTCGCCGAGCTGCAGCTGCCGCTCAACGTCATCGGGATCATACCGGCCACCGAAAACATGCCCAGCGGGTCGGCTACCAAGCCCGGCGACATCGTCACCAGCATGTCGGGGCAAACCATTGAGATCCTCAACACCGATGCCGAAGGCCGGCTCATATTGTGCGATGCGCTGACCTATGCGGAGCGGTTTCAACCCCGAGCGGTCGTCGATATCGCAACGCTTACCGGCGCCTGCGTGATCGCGCTCGGCCATGTCGCCAGCGGATTGTTCGCGAACGACGATGCGCTCGCCGAGGAATTGCTCGCGGCGGGGCAAACCGCCCGCGACCGCGCGTGGCACCTGCCGCTGTGGGACGATTATCAGGAGCAGCTTAAAAGCAACTTTGCCGACTTCGCCAATATCGGCGGCCGCCCGGCGGGCAGCGTGACGGCGGCCTGCTTTCTCGCGCGCTTTGCCAAAAAATTCAAATGGGCGCACCTCGACATCGCGGGTGTCGCTTGGAAATCGGGCGCTGCCAAGGGCGCCACAGGACGGCCGGTGCCGCTGCTGACGCAGTATTTAATAAACCGGGCCGCCGAATCTTGAACTGCAAAGCGCGAGAAGGACGGCAAACGCCTGTGCCTTTGCTGTTCCCATGCGGACCTGGCCGTGGTGCTTTCAGGGGTTGGGTATGACTCAGATCGACTTTTACTTTCACGTCGAAAACAAGCTGCAGACGGCCTGCTCGTTGAGCGCCAAGGCCTGCGCGCGCGGCATGCGCGTGCTGGCGTTCTGTGCGGATGCCGACGCGGGGCTCAAGTTCAGCCGCTTGCTGTGGACCTCGCCACCGATCAGTTTCATCCCGCACTGCGCGGCCGGCGATCCGCTGGCGGCCGTCACGCCGGTGATCATCGACCATGAAGGGACCAATCCCCCTCACGACGACGTGCTGATCAATCTGCGCGCCGACTGGCCGCCGTTTTTCAGCCGTTTTCAGCGCCTGATCGAAATCGTGAGCCTGGATGAGGAAGACCGCGGCCGGGCGCGCGAGCGCTTCAAGTTCTATCGCGACCGCGGCTACGCGATCCAGAGTCACGATCTTTCGAAGAGCGCGCAGTAACTGCGCGTGAACGTATGAGCAATTCGGGCGACAGCAGCGATAATCCGGCGACCGACGACGTTTTGAGCCGCGCCGATGCGCTGCTCAACCGGCACCGCGCCGCCAGCACGCCGGCGGCAGATTCCGGCGCGATTCCGACGCTCGTCGAATCCATCGCCGGCGATCTCGACGCCGCCGCCATCCCGACACTGACGGATATCGTAGCCACCGACGCGCCAGCAACCCGGGTGGAACACGAACCGCCCGCGCAGCGCGGTGAAATAATTTCGCGCGTGCAAGCGCAAAACCTCGAGCACGGCGTGTATCAAAGATTGAAGCAAGGGCTGGATGAGCAAATCGCTGCCGCGCTGCAAAACCGGTTTATGCCCGAAGTTGCGGGCGCGCTCGACCAGGCGCTGCACAAAATCAACGCCGAGCTCAAATCGAACATCAACGCGATGGTGCGCGCATCGATCGAGGAAACCCTGCAAAATCAGTTGCAACAATTGCGCTTGACCGAGAATAGCCCGGCCCCCGCGCCCGCCGTTCCACCGCCGGAAAGCGCTGAAGCGTCCGCTATAATGCGCGACTTTTCCGCGCCGCCCCCCGCCCCGATGGAACTCGCCAAGAGCTTCGAGCCGCATGCGATCGAAAACCACTGGTATCCCGAATGGGAGAGCCGCGGCTATTTCGCGCACTCCGGCGACACTTCGCAGCCCCCGTATTGCATACAGTTGCCGCCGCCGAATGTAACGGGCACCTTGCACATGGGGCATGCGTTCCAGCAGACGCTGATGGACGCGCTGATTCGCTACCATCGCATGCGCGGGCACAACACCAACTGGGTGGTGGGCACCGACCACGCCGGCATAGCGACGCAGATCGTCGTCGAGCGCCAGCTCGAAGCCGAGGGCAAGTCGCGCCACGACTTAGGCCGCGAAGCTTTCATCAAGCGCGTGTGGGAATGGAAGCAGGAATCGGGCTCGACGATTACGCGCCAGATGCGGCGGCTCGGCACCTCCGCCAACTGGGGCTATGCCGACACCGAAGGCAAGAGCAGCGGTTACTTTACGATGGACGAAAAGATGTCGCGCGCCGTCGTCGAAGTGTTCGTGCGGCTGCACGAAGAAGGGCTGATATACCGCGGCAAGCGCCTCGTCAACTGGGATCCCAAGCTCGGCACCGCGGTGTCCGATCTGGAAGTCGACTCCGAAGAGGAAGACGGCAAAATATGGGAGATCAAGTACCCGCTTGCCGACGGCAGCGGTTCGCTGGTCGTTGCGACCACGCGGCCGGAGACGATGCTCGGTGACGTTGCCGTCGCCGTCAATCCCGACGACTGGCGGTACCAGCACCTGATCGGCAAGCAGGTCCAGCTGCCGCTGACCGGACGCACCATACCGGTCATCGCCGACAGCTACGTCGATCGCGAGTTCGGCACCGGCTGCGTGAAGATCACGCCTGCGCACGACTTCAACGACTATCAAATTGGCCAGCGCCACAAGCTGGAGCCCATCAATATCCTAACCCTGACCGCCGCGCTTAACGACAACGCACCGGAAGCGTACCGCGGCCTCGATCGCTTCGAAGCACGCCAGCGCGTGCTGGCGGATTTGACGGCGCAGGACCTGCTGGTCGCGGAAAAACCATACAAGCTGCGCGTGCCGCGCTCGGGGCGCACCGGCGTCATCGTCGAGCCGATGCTGACCGACCAGTGGTACGTGAAAATGGACGGGCTCGCCAAAAACGGGCTGGATGCGGTGGCCCGCGGCGACGTCAAATTCTTCCCCGAGCACTGGACGACGACCTATAACCAGTGGCTGGAGAACATCCAGGACTGGTGCATTTCGCGCCAGCTGTGGTGGGGCCATCAGATTCCGGCCTGGTATGACGATGCCGGCAATATTTATGTCGCGCGCAGCGCGGACGAGGCGCGCGCGCAGGCCGCGGCCAAGGGCTATACCGGCGCATTGCGGCGCGACGACGACGTGCTCGACACCTGGTTCTCCTCCGCGCTGGTGCCTTTCACCTCGCTCGGCTGGCCGGACTCAGCTGGCCAACCCGCCCGCGACCTCGAGACTTTTCTGCCGTCGTCCGTGCTGGTCACTGGCTTTGACATCATTTTCTTCTGGGTCGCTCGCATGATCATGATGACCCTGCACTTCACCGGGCAGGTGCCGTTCCGCCACGTCTACATCAACGCCCTCGTGCGCGATGCCGAGGGCCAGAAGATGTCGAAGTCGAAAGGCAACACGCTCGACCCGCTCGATCTCATCGACGGCATCACGCTCGATGCCTTGCTGGCCAAGTCGACGGTCGGCCTGCTGCGTGCCGAGCACAAGGCGAAAATCGAAAAATACCTGCGCAAGAATTATCCGGACGGCATTCCCGCGTTCGGCGTCGACGCGCTGCGGTTTACATTCGCGTCGCTCGCGACTTTCGCGCGCACGCTTAATTTCGATCTCGGCCGCTGCGACGGCTACCGCAATTTCTGCAACAAGCTGTGGAATGCGACGCGCTTCGTGCTCATGAACTGCGATGGCAAGGACGTCGGGCTGAATGAAGCGCTGGCGCTCGAATTCTCACCCGTTGACCGCTGGATCGCAAGCCGGCTGCAGCGTGCCGAAGCCGAAGTCGCCAAAGGGTTCGCCGAGTACAGGTTCGACAACGCGGCGCGCGCGATCTATGAATTCGTGTGGGAAGAGTATTGCGACTGGTACGTCGAGCTCGCCAAGGTGCAAATCGCGGACGGCACCGAGGCGCAGCAGCGCGCCACGCGCCGCACGCTCGTGCGCGTGCTGGAAGCGACCTTGCGGCTCGCGCATCCGATCATTCCGTTCATCACCGAAGAATTGTGGCAGAGGGTCGCGCCGCTGGCGGGAAAAACCGGCGCGACCGTCATGCTCCAGCCCTATCCGGAGACCGACCCGGGGCGCATCGATGAGCCAGCCGAACAGCATGTCGCGCTTTTGAAACAACTGACCAATGCCTGCCGTACGCTGCGCAGCGAAATGAACCTGGGACCGCAGCAAAAAGTGCCGCTGCTCGCGCAGGGTAACCGCGCGACGCTCGGCGCCCTGGCGCCGTACCTGGCGCCGCTCGCGCGGTTGTCGGAGATCACGATCGTCGACGAACTGCCGCTCGCGGAGGCGCCGGTGTCTATCGTCGATGACTATAAGCTGATGCTCAAGATCGAAATCGACGTCGCCGCGGAGCGCGCGAGGCTCGGCAAGGAGATGGAGCGGCTAGCTGGCGAGATCGTCAAAACCGAGGGCAAGCTCGCCAACGCCAACTTCGTCGCGCGCGCGCCGGCCGCGGTCGTCGACCAGGAGCGCCAGCGCCTGGTGCAGTTCGAAACCACCGTCGCCAGGCTGCGCGCCCAGTTAGAACGGCTCGGATGATCCACGCGCTTCGCGCGTTCCGCTACCGAAATTTCCGGCTGTATTTTTTCGGTCAATCACTGTCGCTGCTCGGCACGTGGGTGCAGCAGGTCGCGATGAGCTGGCTCGTGTACCGTCTGACTGGCTCGGCATTCCTGTTGGGCGTCACCGCGTTCGCAAGCCAGATTCCGATCCTCATATTCGCGCCGCTCGGCGGCTTGTGGGCGGATCGCTTCGACCGCCGCAAGCTCTTGATAGCGACCCAGGCGCTCGCGCTCGTGCAGGCAATGGCGCTCGCGCTGCTCACCTATTCGGGCTTGATCCAGGTGTGGCACATACTCGTCATGGCCGTACTGCTCGGCATCGTGATGGCGACCGACACGCCGGTGCGCCAGTCGTTCGTCTCCGAACTCGTGCCCTCGCGAAGCGATCTGCCCGGCGCAATTGCAATGAACGGATTTGTTCAGAACGCCGGCCGCATGGTAGGGCCCAGCATCGCCGGGCTGCTGATCGCAGTATCGAGCGAAGCGTTCTGCTTTCTCGCCAACGGCCTGAGCAAAATCGCGGTCATCGTGATCGTAGTGCTGATGCAGATCGACGTGCGCGCGACCAAGGCCGCGAGCGCGCCCGTGCTGCGCGGGCTCAAGGATGGCGTGCTCTATGCGGCAGGTCTGCTGCCGATCAGGCTGTTGCTGCCGATCGTTGCGCTGCTCAGCTTCATGGCGACCCCGTATCAGGCGCTGATGCCGATCTTCGCCGCCGAAGTCTTTCAGGGCGATGCGCGCATGCTTGGCTTTCTGATCGGCGCCGCCGGTTTGGGCGGCTCCAGCGGGCTCGTTTATCTGGCCTCGCGCAAGGACGTGCGCGGGCTCGCTCGTCACATCGTGTTCGGCGCGTTGCTCGCGGGCGTGAGCCTGATGGTGTTCGGCGAATCGAAATTCCTGTGGCTGTCGCTGTTCGCGATCATGCTGACCGGCTTCGGCATCATCCTGGTCGGCATGGGAACCAGCATGATTTTACAGACCATCGTCGCCGATGAAAAACGCGGCCGCGTAATGAGCTTTTTTACGGTGGCATTTCTCGGCATGAGTCCGCTCGGCAGCCTGGCGGCCGGCGCACTTGCGCATAAAATTGGCGCCGGGCATACGTTGTTCATCGGCGGTGCCTGTTGCGTGGTCGGCGCGGGGGTGCTGTGGCGCCAACTGCCGCGCCTGCGCGCGCATATGCGCGAAATCTACGCGCGCATCGGTGTGACCGGGACGTAGCGCGAATCCCCGCCGCCACCGACTGGCGCGCCGCGATTGCAGGCTCCCGTAGCGCCGGTTACACTGAGGCACACGTAACCGAATCTGCATGATATGGACTTCGTGACGCCGATTGCACTGGCGGCCGGCCTCGGCTGGGCGAGCGGCCTCAGACTGTACGCCGTCTTGTTTTTCGTCGGCGCGCTCGGCTATTCCGGAATGGTCGCGCTGCCGCCGGACCTGACGGTGCTCACGCATCCGGCGGTGATGCTCACGACCGGCGCGCTCTTCGCGTTCGAGTTCGGCGCCGACAAGATCCCGGGGTTCGACAGCATCTGGGACACCTTTCAGACGTTTGTGCGCATACCGGGCGGCGCATTGCTCGCGGCCGCCGCGGTGGCCGACCAAAGCGCGGCGCTCTCGCTCGCCGCCGCGCTGCTCGGCGGTACCTTCGCTGCCGGCGCGCATTTCGCCAAGGCCGGCAGCCGCGTGCTGATCAATACTTCGCCGGAACCGTTCAGCAACTGGGCGGCCTCCTTCGCCGAAGATACGCTGGTCGCGGGCGTCGTGTGGTTCGCGTTCGCCCACCCGGTCGCCCTGCTTTTCATGCTCGGCGCAGTGGCGCTATTGACGGTCTGGCTGCTGCCGAAAGTATGGCGAGGCGTGCGGCGCGTGTACGCCGCGGCGCGCCAGTTAGTGACTCCCGCGACGTAGCTCGCGCGGCGGGCGGAGATCGTGCGGTTCAGGAGTTCGGCACGACCAGCGGCAATTTCAACGCCCGCCGCAGTACAAGGACAATATCCGCTGCCGTCAGTCCAGGCAGGGCGGCTGGATGCGCGGAAAAAAATCCGCCAATGTTGCGCTCCAGGCGCTCGACCGCCGTATCACGCAAGACCGCCTCGAGATCCGCGCGCCCGCGCGCGGGTTCGATCCGGCTATCGACGGCGAACCACACCTGCTTGATGCGTTGTCGCGCGCCGTCGTATAACACGCGCGCATCGAGCATCCCGCCCCCGCTCTTCAACGTACCGGTGGCGAGCGTCACGTGCGCGGCCGGCGCCGCGACCAGATTTATCCAGTCCGGCGTGTCGATTTCCGCGAGCGCATGCTGGTAGCGCGTGTCCTCGGTGAGCGACAGGTCGGTGTCGTGGAATTCGGCCGCGAACTCGCTTTCGAATGCCTCGATCAACCGGTCCCTGAGCCGCGACGACACCGGATCTACGCCCGGGAGTGACTTGAGATCGGTCATCCGTTCACGCGCCGCGGCGACGGCCTGCTCGCGTGACACCGGCGCGGGCGTGCGCATCGCTTGCAGCAGAGTGGCCAGGTCCAGATTGACTTGCAGTAGGCCTTGGTAGAGCACCGCGTTGCCCTCGAGCACGCCGCCCGCGGCACCCAGCCGGCGGCCGTCGACTTCAATGTCGTGGGGCGCACGATAACGCGCATCAGCGCCCAGCGCGCCAAGAGCGGCGGCGACCGCATGGCCGATGCGTCGCGCGACCGCGTGCATATCGGCGAAACCGACGTCGCGTCGATGCAAATAAAGCGCCCAGCCGAGCTGTTCGCGGTCGCAATAAACGGCATCGCCACCGCTGATGCGGCGCTGAATTGCAATATTGGCCGCTTGGCAGAAATCCACGTCGGCTTCATGCGCGGGGCTTTGGCGGCTGCCGAGCAGAACGGCCGGCGTAAACCGGTAAAAACGCAGCGTGCTTGGAATTTCCTCGGCGTGGCGGGCTTCGAGCAATGCGCGGTCGAGCGCAACGTTCTGCGCCGCGCCGCGCAGGCCCGTATCCATTACACGCCACATTTCAGCCATCGGCTTCAGCCCATCAAGCGCGGCAAGCCGGCAAGCGTACTATAGTACGCGCGGCCGGCACGCCCTGCTATTCCGGCGGCTTCGCCTCATGCAGGCCGCGTTGCGCCAGAAAACTCGCGAACGATCCGCGCAGATAACCGTTGCCCGCAACATACTGATCGAACTGCATGAAGGCGTCCACCGGCGTGCGCGAGCCGCGCCGCATGAGAACTTCCTTGCCGTCCGGGCTCACGAACATCCACGCCGGCACGGGCGCGGACCGCAACCGCTTAATGGCCTCGGCGCGCGTGAGTTTTTCGCCGTCGGGCAGCGTCATGACATCGGCCGGATTGCCGCGAATATCGAAATACGCGAGCACGTAATGCTCGGTATAACGTTGGCGCAGTGCATCGAACGAGAACGTGTTTTTGTTCGCGATCTCGCAGTATGGGCACCCCGCAAAGCCAAAGTACACGAACATCGGCTTGTGCGCGCGTTTCGCGATACGCACGGCCTCGTTGTATTCGACAAACGGCCATGCGTCGGGTGGTTTGGACTCCGCGCCCTGCGCGGCGAGCAGCAGCGCGGCGGCCACGAAGAATACTCTAGCGGCACCGCGCATGGGTGATTCCGGTGAGCAGGCAGGCGGGCGGCACTACTTCTTTTTCATGAAAAAGACAAACTCATTGGAGGCGGTTTCCGCCGACAGCAACTCGTGGCCGGTTTGTCTGGAAAAAGCCTGAAAATCCTTGACCGCGCCCGGATCCGTTGCGACCACGCGCAGAATCTGGCCGGACACCATGTCGTTGAGCGATTTTTTCGTACGCAATATGGGCAGCGGACAATTCAGTCCGCGCGCATCGAGTTCCTTGTCGAATTCCATTCTCGCTCCAGGCTGGCATGTTTTTGTCGGAGTTTAATATACGGCGGCCGTGCCATACTGGCAAGGCGCCGCGGGACCGCAGCGTGCGTTTGGCGCGCTCGAAGGTGCGTTGGACGACGTTAAAAAACGCTGATGTTCTTGTCCGCGAGCAACTGCGACAGTCGCGTATTGGCCATCGACAGGCGGTCGACGAGGATTTCCAGAAACGCACCGTTAAAGTTGTGGCGGCACAACTCGGAGGCCTGCGTGAGCGCTTCGGCCTTGATCTCGATCACCGTGATGTCGGTTGCCGAGATAACGCTGGCGGTGCGCTGGAACTGCTTTTTGCCGAGGTAGGCCATCTCGCCAAAGCAATCGCCGGTGCGCAGCACGTTCAAAAGCTTGCTCTGCTTGCTGATCTTGACTTCGCCCGCGGCGAGTATAAAGAACGACTTGCCGACATCGCCCTCCTTGATCAGCACCTGGCCGGGCCCAAACTTCCCCCAGCTCGTCACCCGCAAAACCTCCCACAATTCGACATCGGCGAAATTCTTGAAAAAAATGAGTTTGCGCAGCGCATTGAATTTTTCGCTGTCCGGGATGTTCTTTTCCGGTTTCTGCAGATTGCCGAACACCGCGACCAGTTCGTGCGAAATTTCTTCCCATGATTGATAGCGGTCCGTCGTGTTTTTCTGCAGCGCGCGTTTCACGATCGCGTCGAGCTGGGGGGGAATTTCGGGCCGGATTACACTGGGCACCGGGGCCTCTGCATTGATGATCTGATAAATCATGCTGTAATTGTTATTGGCCTGGAACGGCAGCTTGCCCGTCAGCATCTGATACAGCACGACGCCAAGCGAGAAAATATCCGTCTGATGCGTGAGCGCCATTTCCTTGACCTGCTCCGGCGACATGTATGCCGGCGAGCCGATACCCGTGATCTGGGTCGTTTCGGTCGCCGTCGTCTGCGCCGCGCCGAAGTCGGTGATCTTGATGTCGTTCTCGCCGGACAGCATAATGTTGGCCGGCTTGATGTCGCGGTGGATGACGCCATGCTTGGCCGCGTAGTCGAGCGCCTTGGTGCACTTAAAAACGATCTCGATCACTTTGTTGATCGACAGCAGATGCTCGGGTCGCGAGTACTGCTCGAGGGTCGTGCCGTCGACATATTCCATCACGATGTAGCTCGCCTCGTCGTCGGCGACGGCGTCGTAAATGCTCACGATATGCGGGTGCGAGAGCTTGCCCGCGAGCGAGGCCTCGGTTACAAACAGCTTGCGGTAACGGCGGCCGTGCTCCTTGTCGCCCAACGCCTCCTGCATCACGACTTTCATCGCGACGTGGCGATTCACGAAAGGGTCCAGGGCCTCGTAGACGATACTGGTCGCGCCTTTGCCCAATTCGCGAATGATTTCGTATTTGCCGATCTTTTTGATTGTCATGTTGTTAACCCTGCGGCGCCGTCCCTTGCAGCCGTTCGCGAACCCGATTAGCAAGTAAATACAATACCATAAAGGCGGAAATTTGCGTTGCTTCTGATGATTTCGCGGGCTGGGGCATTAAATTGGGTTCGCGGGGGTTAAAACACCTCTGGATACGCCGCGAAACGCTATTGACGCCCCGCGGCGCTTACGCGGAGCTGCCCTACATCTATCAAGGCGGCGTAGCGCAATTCGGCTGGCTGACCGCGCAGATGAGCGACGGACTCGCGCTCGGGGAAACAACGCCGGGCCCGCTAACCCATGGTGTTTACGTTCGTGGACTTCTTCGGCGGCTGAGCCAAGGCGATATTCAGGCCCCACGCCTTGTTCCTTCGCGCCCTGGCTGGCTATTTGCGATTTTCGCGGCGCATTTCGTCGTCCTGCATCCGCAATTCGCGCAAGCGCGCATCCACGCTCGATTGCTGGTAAAAATCGCCGTCGCCGCTTTTTTGCGCCAGCAAGAGTTGTTCAATGGCCGCGCGCACGTTGCCCAACCGGTAATACGCCTCTGCCGAGGCCCGGTGCTGCGACAGCCGCTTGCCGAGGGCGGCGTAGCATTTGGCCTGGAGTTGGTACATGTGGTGGTCGGAGACCGAATATTGCAGCCGGCTTTCGATGAGTTTCAGCGCCTCGCCGGCTTGCCGGTTCGCGAGCAGCAGTTCCGCATAATCGTAAACCAGCGCGCGATAGCCCGGATGGCTCTTTATTGAATCCCGGTAAGTCTGCAATGCCGCGTTCGTATCGCCGCTCGCAACGTAGTAACGCGCCGCCAGCGCCTCGACCGCCGGACGGTCAGGCAGCGCCCTGCGCAGCGTCGCGAGTTCGCGGCCGGCACGCGCATAAGCTTTGACGCGCATCAGCGCGCTAATCAGGCCATAGCGGCTCGCGGCTTCGCTCAGATATTTGCGCTCACCCAGACTTTCCTCGAAAAACGCCAACGCCTCCGCGGGCGTATCCTGTGCCGACCTGATTTTTGCGCGCATCAGCTGAAAATCGAGACTGTCGGGAACCTGGCGATACGCGAGGTTTTGCGCGCGGTTCTGCATGTCGGCGATGCGTTCGTAAGTCATCGGGTGGGTGCGCAGATAGGCCGGCGCGCTCGTCTCGTAAAACCGGGTCGCGCGCTGCATGCGCTCGAAAAACAGCGCCATCGCGTGCGCGTCGAAACCCGCTTTTTCGAGCACCTGAAATCCAACGCGGTCTGCTTCGCGCTCATGATCGCGCGTGTAATTGAGCTGCGACTGAATGGAGCTTGCGCCGGCCGCCGCGACTGCCGCCTGCGCGATGTCGGGATTGGAGCGCGCGGCAAGCAGCGCTACGGCAAGCGCGGCAATCGACGCAACCGTTGACTGTTTTTGTTGCGCGAGCATGCGCGCCATGTGGCGTTGCGTCACGTGCGCCACTTCGTGCGAAACGACGCCAGCGAGTTCAGACTCGCTTTGTGCGGTCAGCAACAGCCCCGAATTGATGCCGACGAATCCGCCCGGTAGCGCGAACGCATTGACCTGCGGATCCATGATCAGAAAAAAATTGAATTGCTGGCGCGAGTCGGCGCTGGCGGCGACGAGTTTATACCCGAGATTATTCAGATAATCGGTGATTTCCGCGTCGTCTGAATAGCTCGGATCGGCACGGATTTCGCGCATGATGCTCTCGCCGAGGCGGCGCTCCATCTGCGGGGACAAATCGCTTTGCGACGCATCGCCGAGATCGGGCAATCCCTGCCCCAGCGCCGCGGGCAGCGCGCCTAAAAACAGCACCAGCAATCGATATAGGGATATCACCCATCTATGATAATCCGAATTTGCGGAAGTTCAGCTGCCGGCCTCGTTCAGCGCGACAACGTCCACCGCTCCGGAATATGCGGCGCAGGAATTTTTGGTCGTGCACAAGTCAGACTGGAGAAAACGCGCAGCAGGTGCCGGGTGAAACGAGTAAGACCAATCGCCGCGCAACGCGCGGAATTGGTAAGCGCAGGGCGGTGGCGATATCTTATACTTGGTAAATTGAACGAGGCTGCCGGCCCGGATCGGGAGAGAATTTGAAAAAATTGACGCATTTCGATACGCGCGGTCAGGCGCATATGGTGGATGTCGGCGACAAAGCAGAAACACATCGGGTCGCCCGCGCGAGCGGGCGCATCGTCATGCAACGCGCAACGCTGGCGATGATTACCGCGGGCGGCGCCAAGAAAGGCGACGTGTTGGGAATTGCCCGCATTGCCGCGATTCAGGGCGCGAAACGCACGGCCGACCTGATCCCGCTCGCCCACCCGTTGGCCCTGACCCGCATCGGCGTCGAATTCAGCGTCGATAGCAAAAACAATGCGGTAACTTGCATGGTCCAGGCAGAAACACGCGGGCGCACTGGCGTTGAAATGGAAGCCTTGACGGCTGTCGCGGCCGGCCTGCTGACGATTTACGACATGTGCAAAGCCGTCGACCGCGGCATGCATATTGAAGAGCTGTGTCTGCTTGAGAAAAAAGGCGGCAAGTCGGGGCATTGGTTGCGCAAGCGCGAGGTTTAATTACGACGCGCGATTCGCCGCCGGCTTATCGTCCGCGCGCCATACACGACGGCGATCCCCGCAATAGACAGCGCTGCGAAACTTGGCTAGCATGGCCTCCGCTGCCAGGCCCCGTGGCATTATCCAGTCCGGAACAATCCGGCAGGCTGCATCCCGAAGGAGAAACCATGCATCGATTTCGCAGAAAACTGCTGCAGGCGATAGGCGCCGGCATCCCCCTGGCGGTGGCGGCGGGTGCCGGTCTGCTCAGGACAGGCAACGCGCTCGCTGCGGTATGGAACAAGCCGGGCTTCGACGCCAAGACCGCGGCCGACGCGCTCAAATCACTGGGGGTCGCAGCCGCCCAGCCCAGCAAGGACATCATCCTCGCCGCGCCCGATATCGCTGAAAACGGCGCGCAGGTGCCGATCACGGTCACGAGCAAAATTCCGAATACGCAGAGCATTTCCATCGTCGTCGACAAGAATCCGTTTCCACTCAACAGCAGTTATGATTTCGCCAATGGCGCCGAGAGCTACGTGTCGACCAAAGTCAAGATGGGCCAGACCTCGAACATCGTTGTGGTCGTCAAAGCCGACGGTAAATTTTTTACCGCCACCAAAGAAGTCAAGGTCACGATAGGCGGTTGCGGCGGTTGACCGCGCGTCGATCGCTCTCCCCCAACCCGAGGAATCGTTGATGGCTGAACCGATGAAAATTCGCGCGAAAATGGAAGGCGACGCCGCCGACGTCAAGGTGCTGATGAGCCATCCGATGGAAACCGGCCAGCGCAAGAATGAAAAAGGGGAACTGGTGCCCGTGCATTTCATTCAAAGTGTAACCGCGACTCACAACGGTAAAGTCGTGCTGGACGTCCAATGGAGCCAGGCGGTCGCGCGCAACCCGTTTTTAGGGTTTCGCGTGAAAGGCGCCAAGGCGGGCGACAAAATCACCGTGAACTGGACGGACACCGGTGGCGACAAAGGCAGTATCGACACGACAGTGGCCGCCGCTTGAGTCGCGCAGCCGTCGCCGCGCGAAATGCCGCACCGCAGGTATTGCATGCGCGCAAGCCGTTCTTCAGCGCATACCCGCTGCGGGCGCCCGGTATTGGCGCCGCCGCGGTCTTGATGATGATAATTTGCGGTTCCGGCATCGCTGCGCAACCGCCCCACGCCACCGCGAAAGCGCCGCTCGAACTCAAAAAGCCTGCCTCGGTTAGGCCGTGGCAGCGTTACAAAGTCGATTCGCAGGGCTCGACATGGCCGCAGACCGATTGGCGCGAATTCAGCAATCTGGCGCAAGCCAACCTGTCGCCGCCGATGCATCCCCCACCCGGGTTTACGTTGCCAGTCGTGGGCGACGCGGAGCGCGGACGCGCGCTCGCTTACGACCGCGCGCGCGGCGGCAGCTGCGTCGTTTGCCACGTCATGGGCAAGACAACGCCCGCGCAGCCGGGCAACGTCGGGCCCGACCTGTCGACGATAGGCGCGACGCGCGACGATCAATTTCTGTTCAACTACGTTTACGATCCGCGCATCTACAATGCCACCAGCATCATGCCGCCGTGGGGTGCGTATCAGGTCTACCGCCTCGACGAAGTACGCGACATCGTCGCTTTCCTGAAGACGCTCAAGGAACCCTACGCGATCGCCGACAAGAATGAAAATCCGAACACGCGGCCCGCGCCGGTCGAAAGCCGTGACAATCTTGACCCGACCGAAAATCCAGCGGCGTTCGGGCTCGATCTGGGCAAAGAGGTGTTCAAGCGCACGGGCGTCAGCGGCAAATCGTGTGCGTCATGCCATGCCGCGCCGGAAACCGCTTTGCGAACGTGGGCCGCACGCATGCCGACCTATGAACCGCGATTGAAGCGCGTGCTGGGCGTCGAGGAATTCATCACGCGGCACGCGCGCGCGACCACCGGCGACGACCTGCTCATGCAAGGCAACGAGAACATCGGGCTGTCCATTTATCTGCACAATCTCGCTAACGGCTCGCCGATCAGTCCGGACCTGTCGAGCAGCGGCGCACGCGCAGCGCTCAAATCCGGGCAGGCGTTGATGAAGCGCAAAATCGGCCAGCTCAACATGGCATGTGTCGACTGCCATAGTGTGCACGTGAACAAATGGGTACGCGGCCAGTACCTGGTGGAATCGAAAGGCACGGTCGCGCATTTCCCGACGTGGCGGACGAGCCGCGGCGATATCTGGGACGTTCGTAAGCGCTTTCAATGGTGCAACGTGTCGGTGCGCGCCGGCGAGTTGCCGCCGGACGCGCGCGAATACGGCGACCTGGAACTCGCGCTGGCGGCGCTCAACAAGGGCGAGAAAATCAATTCGCCCGGTATCCGCCACTAAGTTGCGCGCAACGTTGCGCCACTCGCGTAATTTGCACTTGAATTCGGCCCCGCCACCATGACTCTGACCCGGCGCGAATTCCTCCATACGCTGGCGGTGGCGGCCGCGGCCGGCTTTCCGTTCAGCGGCAAAGCGCACGCCGCCGCGATCAACGGCTTCTACGATCTGCACAGCTTCGGCAACAACGTAACGCTGATGCATTTCACCGATTGCCACGCTCAACTGCTGCCGAGCTACTTTCGCGAGCCCAGCATGAACATCGGCATCGCCGGCATGGCTGGCCAGCCGCCGCATCTCGTCGGCGCGGCGCTGCTCAAGCATTACCGCATCAGTCCGAACACCAGGCTCGCGCACGCGTTCACGCACCTCGATTTCGAGCAGGGCGCACGGGCCTACGGCCAGATCGGCGGATTCGCCCACTTGGCGACGCTGGTAAAGCGTGTCCGCGCGCAGCGCCCGGGTGCGCTGCTGCTCGACGGCGGCGACACGTGGCAGGGTTCGGCGACGGCGCTTTGGACCAGGGGCGACGACATGGTGCAGGCCGCCAAACTGCTCGGTGTCGACATCATGACCGGCCATTGGGAGTTCACGCTGGGGGCGGCACGCGTCAAAGAACTCGTCGAAACCCAGCTCAATGGGCGCATCGAGTTTCTTGCCCAGAATGTATCGACTGCGGATTTCGGCGACCCCGTCTTCACGCCGTGGGTCATGCGCGAAATCAACGGCGTGCCGATTGCCATCATCGGCCAGGCATTCCCCTATGTGCCGATCGCGCATCCCCGGCACCTCGTCGCCGACTGGACATTCGGCATTCAGGAGGAAAAACTCCAGAAGTCCGTCGATGAGGCCACCGCGAAAGGCGCGCAGGCGGTGATCCTGCTGTCGCATAACGGCATGGATGTCGACCTGAAGCTCGCCGGCCGCGTGAGCGGCATCGACGTCATTCTCGGCGGGCACACGCACGACGCGGTGCCCGACCCGATTGCCGTAACGAACCGCGGCGGGACGACACTGGTGACGAATGCGGGGTGCAACGGCAAATTCCTGGCAGTGCTCGACCTCGACATCCGGAATAAGCATGTCGCCGGATATCAATACCGGTTATTGCCCGTTTTTTCGCAAATGCTCGAAGCCGACAAGCAGATGACCGCCCTGATAAGCAAGGTGCGCGCGCCGTACGAAACACAACTCGGCGAAAAGCTCGCGCTCAGCGAAGCGCTCCTCTACCGGCGCGGCAACTTCAACGGCACGTTTGACCAGGTCATCCTCGATGCTTTGATGGAAGTCAGCGGCGCGGAAATCGCGTTCTCGCCGGGATTTCGCTGGGGCACGTCGGTTCTGCCCAACGAGCCCATTACGTTTGAGCACGTGATGAGCCAGACGGCGATCAGCTATCCGTACGCGACGCTGAACGAAATGAATGGCGAGACGATCAAGGCCGTTCTCGAAGACATATGCGATAACCTGTTCAATCCCGATCCCTACCTCCAGCAGGGGGGCGACATGGTGCGCGTCGGCGGACTGCAATATACGTGCGATCCGACGCAGGCGATCGGCAATCGCATCAGCAATCTTACCCTGGATGGAAAATTGATCGGCGCCGATAAACGCTACAAGGTCGCCGGCTGGGCACCGGTTGCGGAGGGTGCCACTGGCCAGCCGGTCTGGGAAATCGTCAGCGCCTATTTGCGCAGTAAACAGGTGATCAGCGCGCCGCGCCTGAACGTGCCGCAATTGTCCGGGGTCAGCAATAACGCGGGACTTGCCTGAGCGCGGGAGAGTCCAGCGGTCAGATAACCCTCAGTGCCGGCATTCCGCGGGCAGGTATTTCCAGGTGGCCGTCGTGCCGCCCGTTCCACAATCCCACAGGATTCGCCTGCCGGTAAGGGATGGCGTCAATATGACGGTGACGTCGGTGCCGACCGACGCTACGCTTCCTATGACGGTGATCAGTCCGGCGTTCGTAACCGATCCGCCGGATACGCGTCCGCCGGAAACCACTGTAAGACCGGATCCTGCGCTGCCCATCGTCCCATCGGAGACCGCTTTTTCGGTGATGCCGACCCGGAAGCTGCTCGCCACGAGGAGCAGTTCGGAAACCTTGGCCCGTATCGTATAAGTGCCGTACGCCGGTAACGCGACCGCCGCCAGTATGCCGATGATCGCAACGACGATCATCAACTCGATCAATGTAAAACCTCTACGCATGGTTTTCAAATTGCCGCTCCCTGTGGTGCACGCGCGGGTTTGCACCGGTCCCAACCGATTGCGCAGATTAGTTTCGTAAAACACAGGCCTATAAAACAACAGCCCCTCGAAAAGAGGGGCTGTCGGCTAGCATTGGAACTTTGCGACTACTCTGCAAAATTACAATTTTAGTGACGGCATTCCGCTGGCACGTATTTCCATTGGTTCGAGTTACCCGAAGTCGTGCACAGCCACGCAATGCGGCCGCCGGCGCCCAGTGACGGGTTAAGCATGATGGTCACAACGGTACCGATCGAGGCGTTGCTGCCCGCGACCGTGATCGTGCCCGTGTCCGTAACGTCGCCGCCTGATACGCGACCGCCGGTGCTGACTGTCAAACCTTTGCCGGAGCTGCCGATCGTGCCATCCGAAGCAGACTTTTCCGCTATCGTCGTTTTGAAGCCGCTCGCTGCAAGCACTATTTCCGAGACTTTCGCACGGATCGTGTAGTCCTGATAGGCCGGCAATGCGACGGCGGCCAGAATGCCGATAATCGCCACGACGATCATCAATTCGATCAGGGTAAAACCGCGTTGGATACGCTTCATAAAATCTCCTTGAAAAGTTACAAACGCTGAAAACAACCATTCTTCTAAAGTTACACACGGGTAACAGCAAGTTCCATACCATTGGCGTCTGAATGGGCAGTGGCCGGTCGGCCAGTTTAAAAATTAATCATATTTATTCAGTTGTTTACGTCTAGAGCGGGCATTCCCCCCGCCTGCCATCAATGCAATACTCGCCCCCTAATATTTCACCTTACGCAACAAAATCACGAATGCTCCATCACAAGAATCCAGTGCAACGCCTTTGAACGACAGTACGTGACGCTGAGCGTCAGTTTTCCGGCTGCGGGGGTTGTAATGACAGTTGACACGGCCTTGAGCTAGCGCGCGCCGAGTTCACGTGCCAATTCGATTTTGACGTCGTTGATTACCTCATTCCACTGATTGAGCTGATTTTGGCGAAACAGACGCAATGCCGGATACCAAGGCATCATGGTCCCGGCGGCCGCATAGCGCCATTCCGCAACTGCCGGCACCAGCACCCACGCACGCTTGCCGAGCGCGCCCGCCAGGTGCGCGGCGGTTGTGCATACCGTAATGACGAGATCGAGACTCGCGATCAATGCCGCCACGTCGTCCATGCCCGCGTCCGCATTCGCCCATGAATGCACAACGACGCCGTGACGCTCGCTCACGGCGGCGATTTCAGCGCCGACATCGCCGTATTGCAGCGAGACGAAATGCGCGCCGGACAGAGATAATATCGGCAGCAATTTATCCAGCGCCAGCGACCGCATTGCCTGGCCGGTGGCAGGCGTCCCGCCACGCCACGAAATGCCGACGTTGAGACCGCTGCCGAGCGCCGCCAGCCGTTCGCGCCAGGCGCCGACGCGCGACGGATCGGCAACGATATAGCCGTTGCGCGCTGGAAAATCACCCTCAGCGTTGCGCAGCAAGCGCGGCAAATCGCCGCACCGGGTGCGATAGTCGGGCGCGCGTTCGCGCATCCAATCCGGTTCGCCGCCGACCCGATGCCGGTACACGGTAGCGGACGGAAATGAACGTCCGAATAATTTCGCGAGGCGCGGATCGCACTCGATGGTCACGTGTTGCGCACGCTCAAGCACGTCCGGCAGGCAGGAAGCGAACATGATCTGATCGCCCAAACCTTGTTCGGCCTGCACCAGCAGCCGCTTGCCGCCCAATGCTTCGCCCTGCCACATCGGATAAGCGTAATCCTGCCAATGATCGACTTCCGGTATGCGCACCCGCCATGCGTATTCCCGCCACCCTTGCGCATAATCACGGCGCTTGAGCAGCATGAATGCGCGCTGCAAGTGGGCCTGTGCAAAATTGCCATCGATATTTAATGCGTGCTCGATCAGTTGCTCCGCGGCTTCGTGGTCCCCCAGATCCGTGAGCGCGAGAGCCTGGTTGAACAGGGTCTCGACGTGAGTGGGGGCGAGCCGGCGCGCGCGCTCGAGCACGGCCAGCGCTTGCTGCGGCGAGCCGAGATCGCGCAGCGTAAGCCCCAGGTTGGCCAGCGCGGCCAGATGATTTTCGTCGCGCTCCAAGGCATGCCGGTAGCTGTCCGCAGCCGACGGCAGATCGCCGCGCAGCCGTCGAACGTTGCCCAGCGCATTGTTGACGTCCGCATCGTCGCGCTTTGCGCGGGCCTTTTCGAGCAGTAATTCCGCCCGCCCAAGTTCGCCACTGCGCGCTTCGGTGAGTCCGAGATAATAGGCAGCATCGCAATCTGCGGCATCGGCGGCGAGCGCGGCTTGAAGATGGAGTCGTGCGGCCGCCCAATCGCCGGCATGGAACCGTGAGACGCCGGCGGCCAAAGCATCGGGGGCGGCGCGCAGCGCGGCCGTCTTGCGCGTAAAGTTTTTTATCAGCGCCCACAGCATGGTCATGGTTAGCGCGCCGCCAGCGTCAACAAGTCGTGCGCGATCCGCTCGATCACGGCATGCCATTCGCCGGGCCGGGTTTGCCGCAGGAGCCGGACCGTCGGATACCACGGCATCGTGGCGCCGCCTTCGCCATACCGCCATTCGCACGCTGCCGGCACCATCACCCACGCAGGTTTGCCGAGCGCCCCCGCCAGATGCACCAAAGCCGTCTGCACGGTGATGACGAGATCCAACGCATCGACCAGCGCCGCAGTTTCGTCGAAGTTCTCAATCGCTTCGCGCCAATCGTGCAGCCTGGAGCGCTGGGTCTTCGGCAGCGCATTGATTTGGCCGGCGGCGTCGCCGTATTGCAGACACACAAAATGACATTGCTCCTCGCGCAGTATGGGCGCCCATTCTGCGAGCGGCAGCGAGCGGCTGGCGCCGCGCGTGGACAGCGCGCCGCCGGACCATGAAATGCCGACTTTTATCCCCGCGCCCAATTCGCTCAGACGATCTTTCCAGTATGCGCGACGCGCGGGGGCGGCGCGCAGGTAAGGCGCCGCAATGGAAAAATCCGCGCGGCACTGCCGAAACCTGGACGGCAGGCTGCCGATGACTATCTGGCAGGTGACTCCCGCCGCCCGCGCCGAGCGCACCAGGTTGTCGTCCGTGGTCTGCGCGACGACTTCAGCGGGTTCAAACGAGCGCGCAAACAACGGGGCCAGCGCGGGCGCGCATTCAATCAGGCAACCGCCGGTGAGTTTCAATGCATCCGGCACGCACGACGCGAACATGATTTGATCGCCGAGCCCCTGCTCCGCGTATATCAGCAATCGCCCGGCTGGCAGTGGCTCGCCCTGCCACTCGGGAAACGGCAGCGCGCGCGGCACATAATTGCCGCGCGCCAATTTGCGCGCTTCGTAGTCAGGCCACGCCTGCCCAAAACGGCCGAGCTTCAGCAATGCCAGCGCGCGGTTCAAGCGCGCCTCATGCATCGCGGGATGGCTGGCCAGCAGTCTTTCGCATAATTCCAGCGCTTCCGCGGCACGGCCCTCCTGGGCGAGTACCGCACTGTAGTTGCACAGTACGTCGGGATCCTCGGGACTTAACTGCAAGGCGGCCCGGACATGGCCGGCACCCCGCTCAAAATCTCCGGTCTGGTGGGTGAGCAGATAGCCCAGCGTATTATGCGCAGCCGCGTAATCCGGGTTCAGCTTGAGCGCCCGTTCTAGGCAACGTTCGCATTCGACTACCTCGCGCGCTGTCAAAGCCGCCAATGCCATGTTGTAAAAAGCCTGCGGGAAGTCCGGCCGGAAATGCAGCGCAAGCACGAATGCGTCGGTGGCGTCCTCCGCGCGGCCTGCGCTCAGATAACTGAGTCCCAGATTGTTGTGCGCATCTGCATCGTCGTGGCGGTTCTTGAGCGCGCGATTGAAGCAATCGATCGCGGCGGCAAAATCTTGCGCAGCATAAGCCGCCAGCCCGGCGTCAAATGCCGCGCGGGCCTCCTGAAAAACGCCGGCTGCCGGAGGCTCTTGCGCGGCATCTGCCGGTACGCCTGCTTGCGCACTGGGACGCGGCAACAGGGATCCGAGCCAGGCGCGAAGGTTCATGCGCGCGGGGGCCCTTGCAGGTTCTTCGCCAGTTGCCCCGCGACCCGCTCCATGATTGGCTCGCTAGCCTCAGCGGGCGCCCGATGAAAAAGCCGCATCGACGGATACCAGGGCATCGCCTCGCCGCTGCGCGGGTAACGCCATTCGGGACTGCAGGACAGCAGCGACCAGACCGGTTTGCCGAGCGCGCCGGCCAGATGCGCCACGGTGTTGTCCACGCTGATGACCAGATCGAGCGCGCCAATAATTGCCGCCAGCTCGTCGAGGTCATCAACCGCGCTGCCGAGGTGCATCACGGATGCGCCCGAACCGGCGCGAAAGTCTGCAAGCTCGGCGGCGATATCGCCGTATTGCAAAGCATAAAATGCGGCCCGATCGCCCCCCACAAGCGGCGCCCAGAGCGGCAGCGGAATCGAGCGCGCGAACTGCCGTGACCGCAGAGTGCCGCCGCGCCAGGCGATGCCCACCCGCAGCCGTCCGTCCGCCGCAAGGCGGTTGCGCCAGTGCTCGATGCGCGCCGCAGCGGCGGTGAGATAGCCGGCGCGCGCCGGAAAATCCGCTGACTCACGCCGGAAATAGCGCGGCAATGAGCCGATCGCGATTTGGCAATCGATCGGCGGCAAGGTGGCGAGCCATTGCTGGTCATCCTGCTTGCCGCCGCCGCGAACGTACGCGGCAGGAAAAGAACGCGTGAATAACGGTGCCAGCCGCGCACTGCATTCAATGACGCAATGGCCGCCCAGCGCGAGCAGTTCCGGCAGGCACGACGCAAACATGATTTCGTCGCCCAGTCCCTGCTCCGCGTAAACGAGCACGCGCTTGCCCGCCAGCGCTTCGCCGCGCCACGGCGGATAAGGAAAATTACGGCCCGTCTCTCCACCACTGGCAAAACGCTCGTCATAGGCCGCCCAGCCGCCGGCGAAATCGCCTTTCATCAACAACGCGTAACTGCGGTTGATTACTGCGTCGGCGAACTTCCCCTCTTTCGCCAGCACTCTATCGTAATGCCCGATTGCGTCGTCGAGCCGTCCAAGATCGCGCAGAGCATGCGCGAGGCCTGTGCGAGTCTCCAGGAGCTGCGGTTCGATTGCCAGAGCACGGCTGAAACAAGCGAGCGCCTCAGCGGGTTCGGCGAGCTCGAGATGCAACAAACCCAGATTATGGTGGGCCTGGACCATGTTCGGCGATATTTGCAGCGCGGCGTCGAACTGCGCGCGCGATTCCGCATAATCGCCGGCCTTGTATAGCGCGTAACCAAGCAGGCACAACGCGTCCGCCGAGGCCGGATCGCAGGCCACGGCCGTGCGATAGCAGGCGATCGATAGCGGCCAATCTTCACGCGCCTTGTACAGCCTTGCCAGGCCGAGCCACGCTGCGCAGTTGCGCGGATCGAGAATGGTTGCCTGCCGGCAGGCCGCGAGGGCGGCATCCGCGCGGCCGAGGCTGTCGAGCGCTGCGCCGAGTTCGACCCGGGCCGCGACGCATCGCGGCGCGAAGTGCACAGCGAGCTGCAAATAGTCGACAGCGTCTTCGAGCTTGTTCTGCGCACGATAAGTACGCCCCAATTCGAGGTGCGCAGCGGCGAAATCATGCTCGAGCGCGAGCGCACGCAGCAGGCAGCGCTCCGCCTGGGCATAGTTCGCGCTTTCACGCCAGTGCGCGCCCTGAAGCTGCAACGCCGCCGCATTTTCCCCGCCCGGCTCATCCATGGGCCGGCTCGATCAGGTAATTCACCGCGTGAACGTAGTCGAATTGATGCGTCACGCTATAGCGTTGCTGGCGCAACCATTCGACAAACTGCGCCGTCTGCGCGCGGAACACTTCGATCATGATTTTCGGTTGCGATTCTGCGATCACGCGGGCCGCGCCGGCGAGCACCTCGAGCTCCATGCCCTCGACGTCGATTTTGATGAAATCGACTTTCTCTGCAATGACATCGTCAAGCGCTGCCGACTTCACGGCGCCGGCATCCGCACGCACGAGACGGGTCGCCCCGCCGTTGGCGGAACCCTCACAGACGAGGTCGTAATTCCCCTCCCCCGCGCCGATGCCGACGCCGAGATGGGAGAGATCGGCGGTCTCAATGCGATTGGCTTGCAGGTTACGCCGCAGCAACGCGATGGCTTCCGGATTGGGCTCGAGCACGACGATGGTTCGCGGTTGCATGAAGCGTGCGTAGTAGACAACGTGATTGCCGACATAAGCACCCACTTCCACGATCGTTGCGCCGCGGCCCACCCAGTCCTCGATGAAGACGAGCTCGCGCAGCTCGAAAAACCGCCCCTTGAGCAAATTACCGTGAATCAGATCGAACGGGTTGGCAACGCTGAAGCGGAAGTTTTGCCCGCGATACGTGAATTCAGCGCGAAAATCGAGCGCCACGCAGCAAGCGCCAATCGCACGCCGGGCCGCCGCGCACCATTCTTCGGCGGTAAACCCGGGCACGTCGCCGCGCGTGCCCTCGATGCGTGCGTAATATAACGGCTGCGAAATCTTGATGCAGCGGTATTTCCTCCACAGGCGCAGAAAGTACTCGAAGTCCGCACCCGCGCCCAATTCAGCGTCGAACGGCGTTGCCAGCGCGACGGCGGTTTTGACGAAATGTCCGGTCTGCAGGGTATTGAGCGGGTCGTTGGCCAGCAGGTCGTCAATGCGCCGTATCTCGAGCAATTGACCCGGACGCAGCACGCCGCCTGCTTCATCGTCGGCCAGTTCATGGATGCCGCCCCAAATCGCGTCGTAGTGATCGACTTTATCGGTAACGCTGGCAAACGCGTCGATGCCGAGCACGTCGCGTGCATCGAGCAGAAAAATCCACTCGGCATCCGCGCGCCGCGCGAGTTCGACGCCTTGGTTGCGGGCCCGTGCCGGACCGAGCTTACCGGCCCGATCGTCGATTGCGATATGCACGATTTCGGCGAATGGCCCGCGCGAAGCCGCGCTGGCTGCCTGCACGGAATCCCGCGCATCCAGCGCGTAAAGTTCGTCGCCGGGTCCCGCCGGCACGACCACGGCGCACTTCATCGGGCACCCGGGGAATTCCCGCAGGGAAAAGCGCAAGCAGGCGGTATCGACATCGGTAAATCATACTCGATGCGCGTCGGCATCGCCCGCGAACGGGCCGCGTCACAACCTACAATCGTCTCAGCGCTCGATGGCACGGCGGGAACTGCAATGCGCCTCAGCGACGAGGCGTTCTGCATCGTCGGCTGATCGCGTGGTCACCCACCGGTAGGCCGTGCAACCTGCCGCGGCGGGCAGCAGGCGATCGCTGGCGACGGTAGTCTCGCTGTCATCGTCCACTGTATAGAATCGATAGCCGTGCTGCTGCAGTTCGGAATCCAGCCGTTGCGCGCACGCGGCGTCCTCCACTGCAATGACGAGATCGGGAGTCGCGCGCCGGAACATTTGCGCCATGCCCGCAACGATATCCGCCGCCGCTGCGCCGGCGTCGATTCTGATGAGCGCGGGTGCGCTGCCCTGCGGTCCGAGGAAACTGTCGATGCTCAGCACCCCGACCGTCTCGCTGCGGGTAATCGCGCGCCCATCGTCGAGCAAGGTCGCGGCGGTGGACAGGCCCTCGCCGGCCGCCGGCACCCGCAGCGTCATTTCCGCGTGGCTGGCTGCGACCCCCGCACGCATGGCGCGTACGTTGCGCACTTCGTTCAAGGCGAGATTCAATTCCAGGCGCGAAAAATTCGCCGTGAGCGGTTCGAAGCACACGATGGCGGCCGCCGGCGCGGCGCGTGCCGCCAGCAGCCCGAAGTAACCGGTATACGCGCCGATATCGAGAATCGACGGCGCACTCTTGGCGAGCGCCTGCCATAATCGCGTCGTGGCCGGCAGATAGTCGCCGGTCCAACCGAGGCTCAGCGCTACCAGGTCGTCGTTGTTGCTGAACATGACAAAATCGCCGCCCGTGCCGGAGGTAACGTCGACCAAACCGCGATACGGCAGGCGCGCGGCGAGCAGACCCAGGTTGGCGGCGCTCGCCTCATCGCGCGCGCGGCTGAACGCCTGCGCTTCCGTGCTGCAGCGATTGACGGCGCCGATCGCGCGGCTCGTGTGACGGCTGAGCCCGCTCTTTGTCATCCCCGCGGCCAGCCGTGACGTTGCCGCAGCGCGCCACTGCCCGGCGGTCGCGGCGCGCGGGCCCGACGAATGCTGATCGCTGCGATTGACCGAGAGCACTTCGGCGATTTTTACGCACCGATAGCGCTCCCACGCGCGGATGTAATAGTCGAAATCCTCGCCGGCATCCATCGCTTCGTCGAACGGCAGCGTGACGGCGGCGCTGGTACGCACGAAATGGCCCATCAACAGCGTCATGAACGGGTCGAGCAATAACAATTCGTCGACCGACTGCAAGGTAAGCGCCTGTGGAAAGCGGATGTGGTGCGGCTCAGCAGGCGGCTTGATCGCCATCAGTCCCCATACCGCGTCGAAGCGATCTGCATACGGCGCAAACAGGGAGAATGCCCGCGGTGTCATCAGGTCATCGGCATCGAGAAAAAATATCCAGTCGGCGCCCGCTTGCAGCGCCGACTGAATTCCGGCATTGCGGGCCTTGCTGCGCCCGAGTTCGCCGCGGCTATCGTCGACGAAACAAAATTCGAGTGCGGAGAAAGGACCGCGATGCTCGCGCCATGCCGCTTCGATCGAGGCGCGGCAATCGCGCGCGCGCTCGACGTGCCCGGGGCCGACCGGAGTGACGGCGGCACACTTCAGGGCGGCGCTTTGCGGCGCAAACCACTTTTTGAGTAGCGTCATTTCGCTGTATTTTTTCTGGCCGCGAAGTGCCGGATTGTTCTTACCCGTCCGGCGGTGAAATCTTGTAGCGCAAACCGCGCGCTCTGACCAGCCCTCACGGGCGCGCAGCGAGCTCGGCGCTGGCTTGCGCGAGCGCGCTCGCCCAGTCGCCCGGCGCGGCCTGCCGATATAAGGTAATCGACGGGTACCATGGACTATTGCGCTGGTCGCGCATCCACCGCCAGTCGGCGCTGTGCGAAAGCAGGACGGCGGCGTTGCATCCAAGCGCGCCGGCAAGATGGGCGATGGAGTTGTCGACCGTAACTACGCGGTCGAGCGCCCGGCATAACGCCGCCATTTCCTCAACGTCGTCGAGAGCTTCGTGAAAGTCGAGGATGCGGATGCCTAGGCTGGCGGCAAGGTCGGCGAGATCGGCGCCGGCATCGCGCTGCAGATTGATGAGCGTGAGCTGCGGCATCGCGAGTATCGATGCGAGTTCCCGCAGCGGAATCGAGCGCAAGTCGCCGCGGGTGCCGCGGTTTCCGCCCCGCCACGCAAGGCCGACAGTGTAATCAGTGCCGGCTTTTTTAAGCCGGGCTTGCCACCGCGCTACCCGCAGCGGGTCCGCGCTGAGATATCCGGAGTGGCGGGGGAAATCCGCCAGCGAATGGCGCATAAAGCGCGGCAGGCTGCCTATCGCGCACTGCGCTTTTACTTGCGGATATGCGGTGAGCCAGCGGCGATCGCCGTCGCGCGCGGCGCCGTGTACCGTTGCGGCCGGAAACGAGCGCGCGAACAACCCGGCGAGGCGCAGATCGCATTCGACGACACAATCGATGCCGCGCGCCGGCAAGTCTGCAACGCAGGAAGCAAACATGATCTCGTCGCCGAGACCCTGCTCGGCATACACGAGCAGCGCAGCGCCTTCGGGCAATGTCGCGCCAGTCCATGCGGGAAACGGAAATTCGCGCGGCGGCGCCCCGCGTCCCAATGCGTTGCGCATTTCGTAATCGGTCCAGCCGCGCCGGAAATCGCCGCGGCCGAGCAACGCCAGCCCGCGGTTCCAGCGATATTCATTGACTTTCGGAAAGGCCGCGATAAGTTTTTCGTAATGTGCGAGCGCTTCGTCGGCGCTCCCCTGCTCCTCAAGGGCGAGACCCAGGTTGGCCTGCGCCTCGACGCTGGCAGGTTCGAGCGCGAGCGCACGCTCGAAATAGTGCCGGGCGCTG
>JBKJMN010000079.1:0-14819 GCA_046596405.1 Burkholderiales bacterium | reverse complement strand
GTTCCGCATAAAACCGACGCCAACGCTATTCGCCTCAACGTCAACGGCGATGCCGAAGTAGCGCGCGCTTTCGACGAAGTCATGGCCGCTGCCCGCCGCTACAACCCGGCGGCGAAGCTCGACGGCGTGCTCGTGCAGGAAATGGCGCCCGCCGGAGTCGAAACCATGCTGGGTGTCGCCAGCGACCCGACTTTCGGCATGGTCGTCGTCGCCGCACTCGGCGGCATCCACGTCGAAGTGCTGCGCGATCTCGCTTATCGCATTCCGCCGCTAACGGCCGCGGACGCGCACGCGATGCTGCGCGAACTGCGCGCCTATCCGATCTTCGCCGGCGTGCGCGGCGCACCGCCGCGCGACGTCGACGCGCTGTGCGACGCCATCGTGCGCCTTGCGTGGCTCGCGCACGACCACGCCGACACGGTGGCCGAAATCGATCTCAATCCGCTGACCGTGCTCGAGAACGGCGCGGGTGTCCGCGTCGTTGATGCGCTCATCATCAGAAAGTAACCCATGACCGATCAAACCGATCTTCTCGTCACGCATCAGGATGGCATCATGTGGCTCGCGTTCAACCGGCCGCAGAAAGCCAATGCGCTGTCGCTGCCGCTGCTGGCGGCATTCAACCAGGCATTGAAAGAGGCGGCGACCCGTGACGACGTGCGCGCCGTCGTCATCACCGGCACCGGCGAGCGCAATTTTTCGGCGGGCGCCGATTTGTCACGGCCGGCGGAAAATGCGGAAGCGTATCTGACGCAGCGGCGCGCCGAATTTGCCGCCGCGCTCGTGGCGCTGGTCGATTTTCGCAAACCGGTCGTCGCGGCAGTCAACGGTGCGGCATGCGGCGCAGGCATGATGATCCCGCTGCTCTGCGATGCGGTCGTCGCGGCCGACTCCGCGCGCTTTTCCCTGCCCGAAATCAACAAAGGATTGCCGGCGCTGCCGGGTGTGGCGATCGTCAAGGATCGCTACGGCAGCGCGCTCGCGAGCGACCTCGTGTTGAGCGGACGCTGGATGCCGGCCGCCGAGGCGCATACGCGCGGTGTCGTGCGCGAAGTGGTCACGGCTGACAACCTGCCGGCCGCGGCGCAGCAAGTCGCTGTCGCGCTGGGAAAATTCGACGCCCATGCCTTTGCCGCGGACAAAGAGTTGCTCAATCGTACGCTCAAGGCCGATCTCGCCGCAGCGATCGCAACCTCGGCGCAATTTCACGGGCACGGCCCGCACTCATGACGATGCCGGACCCGACCGAACCGGTGGTGCTCACGAAGCGCGAGAACGCCGTCGCGTGGCTCACGCTCAACCGGCCGCAGGCAATGAATTCGATCAACGACGAGGTGCGTGCCCAGCTTCCCGCGGCGCTGCGCGCGGCTGATGCGGACCCCGCGGTGCGCGTCATCGTCATCCAAGGGGCTGGCGAGCGGGCATTTTGCGCGGGCGCCGACATCAAAGGCTTTACCGAGGCCCCGACGCCCGCGAAATTTCGCCAGGCACGGCTGCAAGGCCACTGGATCGACGCGTTCGATGCCACGAAGAAACCACTCATCGCCTCGATTCATGGCTATTGTCTCGGCGGCGGGCTGGAAATAGCGCTCGGGTGCGACATTCGCATCGCAGCGGATGACGCGACGTTCGCGCTGCCGGAAGTCAGCCGCGGCACGCTGCCTGGCGCCGGCGGCACGCAGCGGTTGGCGCGCATGATAGGGATGGGACGCGCGCTCGACATGCTGCTGTCCGCCGAACGCATAGCCGCGGCCGAAGCCCTGCGCATCGGCTTGATTACACGCCTGACGGCGCGCGCGCAGTTGCGCGCACAGACCCAAGCGCTCGCGGAACACATCGCCGGACATGCGCCGCTCGCCGTCGTATTCGCGAAGGAAGCGATGCGCAAAGGCACGGCGGCTGACTTTGCGAACGGCATGAAATATGAAGCCGATCTGCTCGCGCTGCTGCTCGACACCGACGACCGCAGGGAAGCGGGCCGCGCATTTCGCGAGAAGCGCAAGCCGGACTTCAAAGGCAAATGATCCGCGCCGCGCTTTTTGCATTAGCGATTGCCGCCGCCACATGGTCCGCGGCGTTCGCGCAAGCGTACCCTGACAAACCGGTGCGGTTGATTGTGCCGTTCTCAGCCGGCGGTCCCGCTGATCTGCTCGGCCGCCTGATCGGCGAGAAACTTTCGCGCAGCCTCGGCCAGACCATCGTCGTAATCAACAAGGACGGCGCCGGCACGATACTCGGCGTGGACATGGCCGCCAAGGCGACGCCCGACGGTTATACGCTGCTGCTCGGCAACGTCGCGATGGTCATCAATTCGAGCGCGGGCAAGCGCCTGCCCTACGAGCTGCAGCGCGATCTCGTGCCGGTTTCGCTCGCATTCACGCAGCCGTTGATACTCGTGATCAACCCGGCGCTGCCGATAACGAATCTCAAAGAGTTCATCGCCTATGCGAAGACGAATCCCGGCAAGCTCAAATACGGCTCGTCGGGCATCGGCACGTCGATTCATCTGACTTCCGAACTCTTCCGCAATGCGGCCGGCGTCGAGTTCACGCACATTCCCTACAAAGGCGCAGCGCCGGCGTTGACCGATCTGCTCGGCGGCCAGATCGACCTCATGTTTCCGGGCATCACGCCGGTTGTCGTCCATGTAAAGAGCGGCAAGCTGCGCGCGCTCGGGCTGACCAGCCGCAAGCGCTCGCCGGCACTGCCCGACGTGGCGACCCTGCACGAGCTCGGCGTAGCGAATTTCGAATCGATAGGGTGGTACGGCGTGCTGGTTCCGCAAGGCACGCCAAAAGCGCTCGTGGCGCGTCTGAATCGCGAACTCGTTACCGCGCTCAACCTGCCCGACCTCAAAGAGCGGCTCGCGAGCCAGGGCGGCGATGCCGTGTCGTCAACGCCCGAACATTTCACCGCGTTCATCGCCGACGAATTGAAGAAATGGACGAACGTGATCCGCTCAGCCAACATCCAAGTCGATTGAACTCGAAGCAGTCGCAAAAAAACCGAAAAGCATTTGCCACAGAGGTCACATAGCACACAGAGGAAAAGCGTTAAGCGAAATTGAGGGATGTTTTTGTTCTTCCCTCTGTGACCTCTGTGTTCTCTGTGGCCAATGTTTTAGAACTCTAGCGCTTCTCTGTGGGCTGCTACTGCAGTTGAGTTTCAGAATAAATTCTGCAACCACACGATACAGCCTGTGGAAAAACGCACTACAATTCACCGCCTTATTTCATAACTTATCGGCAGGAGCAACTTTAGATGTCCGCCCACGAATCCAGCAACGACAACCGTTACACCCGTGGCATCGCCGAATTCGTCTCGAACCTGCGCTACGAAGACATTCCCGCCAATGTGCTCACGCGCGTCAAGCTCCTGATGCTCGACTCGCTCGGCTGCGCGCTTTACGGCGCCGATCTCGAGTGGACGCGCATCATGCAGAAGCGGCTCGGCGAGCTCGACACCACCCAGGCGTGCTCGGTGTGGGGCACCAGCCAGAAGATCTCCGCGCCGCACGCCGCTCTCATCAATGGCACCCAGGTGCAGGGATTCGAACTCGACGACGTGCATCGCCAGGGCGTGCTGCACGTCGGCGCGGTGGTGCTGCCCGCGCTGATCTCGATCTCGGAAATGCGTGCCGGCATGAGCGGTAAGGAATTCCTCGCGTCCGCGGTCGCGGGCTACGAGATCGGGCCCCGCGTCGGTATCTGCATGGGCCCCGAGCACATCGCGCAAGGCTGGCATTCGGGCGCTACCCTCGGCGTGTTTTCCGCCGCGGCAGGCGCGGCGCGCGGATTGCAACTCGATGTCGACAAGACGGTGCACGCGCTCGGCATCGCCGGCACGCAAGCAGCGGGCCTCATGGCCGCGCAATACGGCGCGATGGTCAAGCGCATGCACGCGGGCCGCTCGTCGCAGAGCGGCCTGTACGGTGCACTCTTCGCCGAGGCCGGCTTCACCGGCATCGTCAACGTGCTGGAAAGCGAATACGGCGGCTTCTGCACCACGTTCTCGCGTTCAACCGACCGCTTCAAGCTCGAAGAGCTCACCAAGGATTTCGGCAAGGTATGGCAGACGATGGGCGTCGCGCTCAAGTTCTATTCGTGCGTCGGCAGCAACCATACGACACTCGACGCGATCCGCCTCATGCAGCAGGAGCGCCCGTTCGGCGCCGACGACGTAAAAAGCATCGTCGTGCACGGCTCGCAGGTCACGATGGACCACGTCGGCTGGAAATACGTGCCGCAGGGACTCACCTCCGCGCAATTGAACCTGCCTTACTGCGTCGCCACCTGGCTGCTCGACGGCGACTGCTTCGTCAATCAATTCACCGAGGACAAGGTCGCCGATCCGCTGCGCATTAAGCACGCGGAAAAAGTCAGCGTGAAGCATGACGACGCCATCACTGCCAAGGGCTCGAAATTCCGCCACATGGTGCGCGTTGAAGTCCATCTCACCGACGGCAAGAAAATGGAACGCACGGTCGAAGCCGGGCGCGGTAACGAAAACAACTTCGCGTCGGAAGCGGAAGTCTGCGAGAAATTCGAGAAGCTCGCGGCGGCGGCATTGCCGCGCGCACAGATCGAGCAGTTGCGCGATGCGATGTTGAAGCTTGAAACGCTCAAGGACGCCGCGGAGATTGCGCGCCTGCTCGCCAAAGCGTAAGGCAAGGACGCCTACATGTTGATGCGTTCGCTAATGCTGCTGGCGTTGATCTCGGGGACGGTCTACGCCCAGACACAGGACTACCCGACGCGGCCTATCCGCCTGATCGTGCCTCTCGCAGAAGCCGACGCGTCCGGACTCGTTAGCCGAAGGCCCGTTCGCGGGAAGGACGTGCAAGCCGGCGGGTTGTTTAAAGTGGCCGTCGCCGAAGCGTCGTCGTATCCAACCAGACCGATCCGCCTGATCGTGCCTCTCGCACCAGCCGGCGGCATGGACACGATCGCGCGCGGTATCGCGCAAAAGCTCACCGAAAGCCTCGGCCAGTCGGTAGTGGTCGACAACCGCAGCGGCGGCGGCGGCGTGATCGGCGTCGAAACGGTTTCGCATTCGACGCCCGACGGTTACACGCTGCTGATGATGAGCGCGACGAGCCTGATTTATCCGCTCATGTACAAAGCCAAATACGACGTGGCGCGCGACTTCTCGCCGATAGTGCAGGTCACGACTCAGCCGTACGTAATCGTCGTCAACCCCAACGTGCCGGTCAAATCGGTCGCGGAACTGGTGGCCTACGCGAAAGCCAATCCGAACAAGCTCAATTTCGCCTCGAGCGGCAACGGCAGCCTGATCCATCTGATGACGGAGTTGTTCAAGTCCACGACCGGCACGCAGATGGTCCACGTGCCGTATCGCGGCATCGGCGCCGCCTATCCCGACCTGCTCGGCGGCCAGATCCAGCTCATCTTCGCGAGCAGTATCTCCGCGATGCAACTCATCCACGCGGGACGCTTGCGGGCGCTGGCGGTCACCGGAGCCAAGCGCGCGAAAGCGCTGCCCGACCTGCCGACGGTAATCGAAGCGGGCGTGCCGGGCTTCGTTGTCAATCAATGGTACGGCCTGCTCGCCGCGGCGGGCACGGCGCGCCCGATTATCGAGCGGCTCAATCGCGACACGAACAAGGCGCTCACGTACCCCGACGTCATTGCGCGCTTCACGGCCGACGGCGCCGAGGCTGCCGGCGGCACGCCGCCACAGCTCGCCGCCCACATCAAGAGCGAACGCGAAAAGTGGGCGAAGGTCATCAAGGACGCCGGCATTCGGGGCGAGTAGAGGCTGTAGCAACATTCCACCCTCGGCCCGCAACGCGGGGAGAGGGTTGGGGTGAGGGGCAAGCGCAGCGCGAAATTGTTGGATCAATTCACTATGCCTCTGTCTCTAACCGAACTCCTCGCGCAGCACGAAACTGCCCGCCCCGCCGCGACGGCGCTCGTGTACGCCGAACAACCGGTAACGTACGCAGCACTCGCCACCGAAAGCCGGCGCGTGGCGCAGGGACTCGTCGATCTCGGCGTCGGCCCCGGTGACCGCGTCGCAATATGGCTGCCGAATGTGCCGGCATGGCTCGCCTGCTTCTTCGCGTGCGCGCAGTTGGGCGCCATCGTCGTCACCGTCAACACGCGCTTCAAGAGCACTGAAGTCGGCGACATCGTCGGGCGCTGCGGCGCCAAAATTCTCGTGTTCTGGCCCGCTTTCCGGCAGATCGATTTCGCCGGCATTCTGCGCGACGTGCCTCCCGCTGCGCTGGCCAACCTGCAGACCTTCGTCGCGTATGACGAAGCGAATGACGAGCCCGCACCAACTCCTCTGCTCGGCCGGCCGGTCGTGAGTTATCGCCGCATCGCGCGCCGCCCGGAGTTCACCGCCAATCATGCGCGGCCCGCTGCGGGGTGCATCATCTTCACGACTTCCGGCACGACGCGCGCGCCCAAGTTCGTGCTCCATAACCAGGCGTCGATTACGCGCCATGCGACAGACATGGCGCGCGGCTTCGGCATCGACGCAGCAGACGCAAAGACCTTATTGACGGTGCCCTTGTGCGGCGTGTTCGGCCTGTGCAATGCGACTGCGACGCTCGCGGCCGGGCGGCCGCTCGTGATGCTACCGACGTTCGACGCGCCGGCCGCCGTGCTGGCCATCCGTCAGCATCGCATCACGCACTTCGCGGCCGTCGGCGATATCGTCGCGCAAATGCTCGCCGCCAGCACCGACCCGATTCCCTATCCGAGCGTGCGCATGGTTATAGGCGCGCGCACCGGTCAGGCCGCACCCGCCGAGGCGCGCGGCCTGCGTCTGGTCGGCGTCTACGGCATGAGCGAAGTGCAGGGCATGCTGTCGCTGCGCGGGCTCGACGAGCCGCCAGCAATGCGCGAGCTCGGTGGCGGCACGCTGATCGCGGCGGAGGGCCGGGTGCGTGCACGCGATCCGGCCACGAACGAAATCCTCGCGCACAACACGAGCGGCGAGCTTGAATTCCGGGTGCCGAGCGTAATGGCGGGTTACTACGGCGACGCGGCGGCGACCGCGGCCGCGTTCACGTCCGATGGCTATCTCAAAAGCGGCGATCTCGGCTATACCACGGCGGACAATGCGTACGTGTTTCAATCGCGCATGGGGGACGTGCTGAGGCTGGCGGGTTTTCTGGTCAATCCGCTTGAGATCGAAGCGGTGCTCGACGCGCATCCCGCAGTCGGCGCGAGCCAGGTCGTCGGCATCGACGGACCGCGCGGCACGCGTCCGGTCGCTTTCGTGATCGCGCGCGGCGGCGCCACGCTGGACGCGGCGGCGCTGATTGCGCATTGCGCGCAACGAATTGCCAAATTCAAGGTGCCGGATGCGATACTCCCGATCGACGCGTTTCCGTTCACGCCCAGCGCCAACGGCAACAAGGTGCAAAAAGCCAAATTGCGCGAGATCGCACACGCCACGCTGAATCGCTGACCAGAGGAGTCGTAAAGCTGCCCGAAATCCGCGACCGCCTGATTGCAATGGGCTATCGCCCGATCGCCAACACGCCGGAGGAGTTCGATGCGTTTATCCGGGCCGAAATGGCAAAATGGGCAAAGGTGATTAAGGATTCGGGAGCCAGACTGGATTGATATGAGAGAAGACGCCCGCAACGCAGCCAACCACGTCAACGAGCAACGCCTGTGGCAGCGCCACGCCGAGATGGCGCAGATCGGTGCAATTCCCGGCAATGGCGTGAACCGCGCCGCCCTGTCGAAAGAAGACATCGCTGCACGCAAGCTGCTGCTGTCGTGGGCGGCGAAGCGCAACTACAGCGTCAGTGCGGACGGCATCGGCAATCTTTTTCTGCGGCGAGCCGGCACGGACGCGAACGCCGCTCCCATTATGACCGGCAGCCATATGGACTCGCAGCCGCGCGGGGGTCGTTTCGACGGGATCTACGGCGTGCTCGCGGGGTTGGAGGCGCTCGAAGCGATGGACGAAGCCGGCGTGGTTACGCGCCGCCCCATCGAAGTCGTCGCATGGACGAATGAGGAAGGCGGCCGCTTCGCGCCGTGCACTATGGGCTCGATGGTGTTCACCGGCGCGCGGCCGCTCGCCGAGGTGCTCGATGTCACCGACAACGAAGGCGTCAAGCTGCGCGATGCGCTGGCCGCGACGCTCGCCGCAACCCCGCAGGCCGCGCAGCGCGAATTCAAATCCCCGGCCGCGGGCTACATCGAGACGCATATCGAGCAGGGACCGCTGCTCGAAAATGCACAAAAATCGATCGGCATCGTCACCGGCATCCAGGGCCTGCGCTGGTTCAACGTTGAAGTCTCCGGCAAGACCGACCACGCGGGCACGACGCCGCTGGCGCTGCGCAAGGACGCGGTGCGCGACAGCGTCGCGATCATCAACGCGCTCACCGACCTCACCCACGACCCGCAGGACGTCACGCGCTTTACGGTCGGGCGCATGCTGGTCACGCCGAATTCGCCGAACTCGGTCGCGAGTCACGTCCTCTTCTCGGTGGACATCCGCCATCCCGATCCGCAAACCATCGCGCGCCTTGGTGCGGCGGTCGCGCCGCTCGCACGCAAGGCCGCGAAATTCTGCGCTGTCAAAGTGACCCCGACGCTGCACGACGATCCGTGCGTGTTCGACGCTGAAATCGCGGGCGCGGTCGAGGATGCGGCGCAGAAGCTCGGCTTGCCGCACATGCGCCTCTCGTCGGGTGCGAGCCATGACGCGATGTATATGGCGCGCGTATGCCCGACCGCCATGATCTTCGTGCCGTGCGAAAAAGGCATCTCGCACAACGAAGCGGAAAACGCGACCCCCGGCGATCTCGCCGCTGGCGCGCGCGTCCTGACCGCGGCGCTTATAGAATTGGCAAATCGCTAAGCGCTGAAACCAAAATTAATCCGGGGATCAAGAAAGAAACCATGACATTCGATCTGCTCATCAGGAACGGCACCATCGTCGACGGCACCGGCGCCGCACAATTTCGTGGCGATGTCGGCATCACTGCCGGCCGCATTGCCGACATCGGCGCAATTCCGGCGACGGCGTCCGCCGCGCAGGTCATCGACGCGCAGGGCAGGATCGTGTGCCCCGGATTTATCGATCCGCACACGCACTACGATCCGCAAATCACCTGGGACAACGTGCTCTCCAGTTCGTCGGAACACGGCATTACCACCGTCGTGATGGGCAATTGCGGCGTCGGCGTCGCGCCGTGCCGGCCCGCCGATCGCGACCTGATGATCCAGGATCTCGTCAACGTCGAAAGCATGTCGCAGGAAGTACTGCGCGCCGGGATCAAGTGGGACTGGGAAACATTTCCGGAATACATGGATTCCGCGGCGAAGAACGCCTGTGCAGTCAACCGCGCATTCATCGTGCCGCTCGCGCCGCTACGCACCTACGTGATGGGCGACGCCGCGTCTGACCGCGCCGCGGATAAAAGCGAAACCGAAAAGATGGCCGCGCTGCTGCAGGAAGCCATGGAAGCCGGCGCCTGGGGCTATTCCACCACGGCCATCCCGTCGCACGTGGGACACCATGGCAAGCCGTTGTCGGCGCGCCTCGCGAGCCGCGATGAGCTGGCGCGTTATTCGCAGGTGCTCAAAAAGCTCGGGCGCGGCATCATCGAGCTCGCACTGACCAAGCGCTTCGCCACGCTTGCCGATGACGAGTACGACCTGCTCGAGCATCTGCTCGACCACAGCGAGCGACCGGTCACCTGGCTATCGCTGCATAACCTGCTCGAAAAGCCCGACGGCGTGCCTCAAGTGCTTGCCAGGGCTGATCCGCTGATCCGGCGCGGCGGCATTCCGCAGATACTCACCCGCCCGCTGATTTCCGAGCTGTCGTTGCGCACGCCATTCCAGTTCGCCGAAATCCAGGCAGCAAAGCCGATCTTCAACCAACCCGTCGAACGACAGATCGAGCTTTATGGCGACCGCGGATTTCGCGACGCCTTCCGCGCGGAACTGAAGCTCGGTCGCAAATTCACCAATCAGGCGCAAAACGTCGGCGTCTTCAAGACCGCGAATCCGGCGCTCAAAGGCTATGAAGGCAAAACCATCGGCGAAGTGGCACGGGAGCGCAACTGCGATCCACTCGACTGCCTGTTCGACTTCACGATCGAAGACCGCATCGAAACCAAGTATGTGCTGCCGCGTGCGAACACCAATCCCGAGCGTATTCCGGACCTGCTGTGCGATTCCGAACGCACGCTGGTCGGGCTCTCCGACGGCGGCGCGCACGTCGACATGTTCTGCGAAGCCGGCTACACGACGTACATGCTCGGCCACTGGGTGCGCGAAAAGAAAGCGCTCACCATGGAGCACGCGATCAAGCGCATGACGTCCGAGCCCGCGGATTTTTTCGGCATCAAAGACCGCGGCCGGCTCAAGCAGGGGCTCGCCGCCGACGTCGTCGTGTTCGATCCGGCACGCGTCAATTCCCCGACGCGCGGCACGCTGGTGCACGATTTGCCCGCCGGCGGCGCGCGTCTGTATGCGAAAGCCGAAGGCGTGAACAAGGTCATCGTCAACGGCGAGGTGCTGTTCGACCAGGGCAAGCATACCGGCGCGCTGCCCGGGCACGTGCTGCGTTCCGCCTGAACGCCGCACACAGCGTGAAACCAAACCCGTATTGGCTCGCGGGATGTCTGCTGTTCTGCGCAGCGTGTGCGCAGGCCGCGGCTCCCGGCTGGCAACCCGAGAAGAATCTCGGCATCGTCGTCGCCGCGACGCCGGGCGGCGGCTACGACAATCTCGCGCGGCCGATGCAGCGCATCCTGCAGGAGCGCAAGCTGGTCGATTATCCGATCGTGCTCGTGCACAAGCCCGGCGCCGGCGGCGCGCTCGGCTGGGGCTATCTCAACCAGCGGCAGAACGACGGCCATATCATCTCGATCATTTCGGGCACGATTCTGGGCGCCCAGATCATGGGCCAGAGCCCGCTCAAGTACACCGATTTCACGACGCTGCCGATGATGTTCAACGAGTTCATCGGCTTTCACGTCAAAGCCGACTCTCCCATCAAGGACGGCCGCGACCTGATCGAGCGTCTGAAGAAGGACCCCGCTGCGCTCAGCATGTCGCCCGGGACCAGCGTCGGCACGCTGCCCCATGTCGCGTTCGCGCTGGTGCTCAAAAAGGCGGGCTTCACCCATGACATGCGCAGGATGAAGGTGGTCGCATTCAACTCGACCGGCGAGTCGGCGATTGCCGTTGCCGGCGGGCACATCGACGTGCTGGTCACCCGGCCTTCGAACGTCGCCGAACTCGTCAAAGGCGGCCGCCTGCGCACGCTCGCCGTCAGCTCGCCTGCGCGCATGCCTTCAAATCCCGACGTGCCTACGTGGAAAGAGCTCGGCGTGGACGCGGTTTACGGCAACTGGTTCGGCATCATAGGGCCGCGCGGCATGACGCCGCAGCAGGTAGCGTGGTGGGACGACGCGCTCGCAAAGTTGACGCAGCACGCAGACTGGCGCCGCGAACTCGACCGCAATATGTGGAGCGACTTCTACATGCCGAGCCGGGAAACGCGCCGCTTCCTCGACCAGCAGAACGTAGAACTGCGCGCGCTGATGACGGACATCGGGCTCGCGAAGCAATAATGCATCGCCCGCGGACCAACGCAGGATATTTCTGCGGCCTGCTCTTAGCAGCCGGCGCTGCAATCGCTCAGCCCTACCCTTCGAAACCGGTGCGACTGATCGTGCCGTTTCCCGCCGGCGGGCCGGCCGATGCAGTGTCTCGCATCATGGGGCCGCGTCTGGGCGACAATCTAGGTCAGCAGGTGGTTATCGACAACCGCGTCGGCGGCAACGGCAACATGGGCGCTGAAATCACCGCCAAGGCGCCGGCGGACGGTTATACGCTGATGATGGTCGTGTCGAGTTTCGTCACCAATCCCGCGCTGTATCCGAACCTGCCGTTCGATCCGCTGCGCGATTTCACGCCGGTGTCGCTGCTGACTTCGGCGCCGCTGGTGCTGGTCGTGCATCCGTCATTGCCGGTTAAATCGGTGCGCGAACTGGTCGCGCTCGCCAAGGCGCGTCCCGGCGAGCTCAATTACGCGGCAGCGGGGAACGGTGCGGGCGGCCATCTCACCATGGAACTGTTTAAAGGCATGGCAGGCATCAACATGGCGACCATCATCTACAAGGGCGGCTCGCAGGCGGTTACGGATGTCATCGGCGGGCAGGTGCAGCTCACCGTCAACAATCCGATCGTCGTCCTGCCGCACGTGAAGTCGGGACGGCTGCGCGCGCTCGCCGTGACGAGCGCCCAGCGGCTGGCCGCAGCCCCCGAACTGCCGACCATCGCCGAGTCAGGAGTGCCGGGATTCGAGGCGAGCTTGTGGTACGGCGTGGTTACACCTGCCGGGCTGCCCGCGCCGCTGACCGCACGCCTCAATGCCGAACTTGTGAAAGCGCTGCAGCATCCCGACACGCGCGAACGCCTGGCGCTCGACGGCGTGCGCATCATCGGCAGCACGCCGGAACAATTCGGCGAGCATCTGCGCCATGAATCGGTCAAGTGGACTAAAGTAATGCGCGACGCGCGCATCAAGCTTGAATAATAGACACCAAGGGAGAATGCAATGACTGGAGCGTGTGATCTTGCGAGCAAATCCTGCAAACCGTGCGAAGGCGGCGTCGCGCCGCTCACTGAAGCCGAAGCTCGCGATATGCTGAAGCAGCTGGACGGCTGGACGCTTGCGGGCTGCGTGATCAGCAAGAGTTACTCGTTCAAGAACTATTATCAGACGATGGCCTTCGTCAACGCAACCGCGTGGGTCTCCAACCGCGAGAACCACCATCCCGATCTGGCGGTCGGCTACAACAAATGCCGCGTCGATTACACGACGCACGCCACCAACGGACTATCAGAGAACGACTTCATTTGCGCAGCGAAGATCGACGCGCTGTTCGCCGACGAGTAATCCACGCACGACTGGAGCAGACAAGCAATGACGCATGACCTTTTGATCAAGAACGGCACCATCGTGGACGGCACGGGCGCCGCGCAGTTCCGGGGCGACATCGCCGTCAGCGGCGGACGCATCACGGGCGTCGGCAAGGTCGACGGCAGCGCCGCGGAAGTCATCGACGCCGACGGGCTCATCGTCGCGCCCGGCTTCGTCGATCCGCACACGCACTACGACGCGCAGATTTCGTGGGATCCGCTGCTCAACGCCTCGTCCGAGCATGGCGTGACCACTGTCGTCATGGGCAACTGCGGTGTCGGCGTCGCGCCCTGTCGTCCGACGGACCACGCTCTGCTGATTGAAGACCTCATCAACGTCGAAGGCATGTCGCAATCGGTGCTGGCGGCGGGCATCCAGTGGAACTGGGAGTCATTCGGCGATTACCTCGGGATGGCCAGCCGCCAGCAGTGCGCGGTGAACCGCGCGTTCATGGTGCCATTGTCGCCGCTGCGCACTTATGTCATGGGTACGGACGCCGGCACGCGCGGCGCGACCACTGGCGAAACCAAACTGATGGCGGACCACATCGAAGCCGCGATGGGCGCGGGCGCATCGGGGTTCAGCACGTCGAACAACCGCTCGCAGATCGGCTATCAGGGCAAGCCGTTCGCGGCACGGCTTACGAGCCGCGATGAGTATGCGGCTTATTGCGGCGTGCTAAAGCGCGCCGGCCGCGGCGTGATTCAGATCGCGGTCACCAACCGCTTCGCCACGCTCGCGGACGACGAATACGAATTGCTCGATTTTCTGCTGACGCACAGCGGGCGTCCGGTCACCTGGATTTCGCTCTTGAACGACCCCAACAAGCCCAACGGCTGCCGCGAGGTGCTCGACAAGGCCGCTCCGCTGATCAAGCGCGGCTGCGCGCCGCAAATGCTCATACGCTCCATGCTGCGCGAGTTCACGCTGAAGATTCCCTACGCGTTCACCGAGTTCAAGTCCGCGGCACCGGTTTTCAACCGCCCTGTCGACGAGCAGAAAAAAATCTACGCGGACCCCGCTTTCCGCGCCGCGTTCAAGGCGGAACTCGCCGAGGGCCGGCGCTTCACGGGCCAGCCGCCCAAAGTCATCATCTGCAAAATGGGCAACCCGGCGCTGCGCCACTACGAAACGCGCACGGTCGGCGAAATCGCCGCCGAGCGCAACGCCGATCCGGTCGACACGCTGTTTGACATCGCGCTCGAAGACGACCTGAATACGCTCGTCGCCTACGAGCGCGGCAACAGCGACCGCGCGCAAATCGCCGCCATGCTGCGTGATCCGCGCTCGATGATCGGGCTGTCCGACGGCGGCGCGCACGTCGACATGCTGTACGAGGCGGGCTATCCGACCTATTTGCTGTCGCACTGGGTGCGGGAGAAGCAGGTGCTGACGCTAGAGCAGGCGGTGCGGCGCATCACGTCCGAGCCCGCTGACTTCTTCGGCTTGCATGATCGCGGGCGCATTACCAAAGGCAGCGCCGCCGATTTCGTGCTGTTCGACGAAGCCGCGATCGGCTCGCCCGAGCGCGGCTCGTTCATCTACGACCTGCCGACCGGCGCCGGACGTCTGCATGCGAAAGCGCAAGGCATAGCACGCATCGTCGTCAACGGCCACACGCTGTATCGCGACGGCAAGCCCACGGGCGATTTGCCGGGCCGCGTCGTGAGTTCCGCGTAACCACCATCATGCGCTTGCGTTGCCGTGCCGCTGCGCTGGGATCGGTAGCGCTCTTTTGCGCCGTGGCCGTGTCTGCGCAGACATATCCGAACCGGCCGATCCGCTTCGTCGTGCCGTTCGGCCCCGGCGGCGCCACCGACATCGTCGCGCGCTCGCTGAGCCGCCAGTTGACCGACGCGTGGGGCCAGTCCGTGATCGTC
>JBKJMN010000004.1:0-4413 GCA_046596405.1 Burkholderiales bacterium | reverse complement strand
TAACCAATCAGCTCGAACACGTCCCAATCGCCGCGCACAGGCGAGCACGTGCCGCGATTGCCGCACTTTTGCTGATCGATATAGCCCGAATTTCGCTCGGTGCGGACGGACCGGCCGAGCGCCGGCGCGTACCAATCGGTCTCAGTGATGTTCGTCTCCATTCTGGAGGATTCAAAGTCACCCGCGTAAATCCGCCGCTTGACCTTGATTGTGTCGAACGCGCCCGCCGGCGTCGTGATGCGCTCGCTGCCGAGCACATCGCCGTCCACGCGCACGCTGCGGCGGCGGCCAGACGCACGTTCGGTCGCGCTCACGCGCGTCGACCACGATTTACCGCCGTCGAGCGGGACTACGTACGCTGGAAAGGCCGGCGAGAAATCGTATTCGACCGGCAAATCATGATTAACCAGCGGATGGCGTAGCCAGTTGGCATCTCCGGCGAGTACATCCGTACGCGGCGCGCCGAGCGAGGGGCGATCAGGCGTCACGGACAAGGTCACCCGCCCCGCGTCTACGGCGTCAACGCGGTAGGTAACCTCCCCGCGCACTTCATTGTTATAGGCATTGATCACCCGGTACACATAGGTGTCGCCCACCGTCGGTGCAGCGGCCGCGCTCCCCGCGGCGGCAACGAGCACCGTTAAAATTAATATAGGGATCTTTAAACGCATAAAAGCTCTCCTCGCTTCACTAGCCGGCGGGTGCCCGCTCTTCGTCTACCGCACAAAACGCCGGTTATTCCAGCAGCGTTGGCTCACGCCCGCCAACTCGCGTCAAGTATGCTCCCGGGCGCCGCGCGACACGCTCATCGCCGTTATCGAACGTTCCATCAACGCATTCAATTCAGCCGGCTCTATCGGCTTAACCAGGTGGTGGTCGAAGCCCGCCTCCTGGGTGCGCTGGCGGTCTTCGTCGGTGCCATAACCGGTCATCGCGATCAGGCATTGCCGATGCTGTCGGTTCATCCGGCGCAGTTTCCTTGCTACGTCGCAACCGTTCAAGCCAGGCAAGCCGATATCGAGCAGCACGAAGTCCGCATCGAAAGTTGGCGCGATCTTCACCGCCGCGAGGCCGTCGTGCGCAACCTCCACCAAATATCCCTGCATGCGCAGCAGCAACGCAAGCAACTCGGCGCCATCCTGATTGTCGTCCACGAGCAGCACGCGGCACGCGCTGACCCGTGGGGATGGGTCGGCGTCCGGCAATGACGCGGGTGGCGTTGTGTTGGCACACTGCGTTATTGCCGCTTTAACGTAATAGGGATTTGGAGTATTCATTGTTTAAGGCTACAACCGCGAATGAAATGTACCTATGGGCTTTATGGACATAGCATGTAAGGTTTACGCCTACGGTGCGCCGGGAAACTTTGCACCGTCACCGGACTCTGCTTAATTGGTAGCCTCGCGCTGAAATACGAGGATAATGTCGGTTACGGAAATCAAGGGTCGAGGCGAGCCTCGCACGAAAATTATGACAATGCGCTCTCTGTTCCGCACGCCGGTTTCCGTCGGACTTGCCTTGCTGGCCGTAGCCGCAACCTGCGTCAGGAAATCTCGCGCCCGGAACGCGCCCCCTTGTTCGCCCGCGCCCCCGACACAGGACCTGCAACGACGCGATGAAGAGCTCACACGCCTGTCGCACCAATTGCTGACCGGGGGCGAAGAGGAAAAAGGGCGCATCGCGCGCGAGCTTCATGATGGCCTCGGCAGCACGCTGACCGCGGTCAATCTGGACCTTTATTGGGTGCAACAGCGGCTGGCGGATCAGCCCGCACTCGCCAGCCGTCTCGCCCGCGCAATCGAGGTGCTGGCCTCCACGGTAGAAATGAAACGCCGGATCATCCATTCGCTGCGCCCCGCGGCGCTCGATAACCTCGGGTTGAGCCTCGCTATCGAATCTCACGTCGCCGAGTTCGAGAAGGACTGTCCGGCTACCGTTGAAATGGACTTGCCCGCGGAATTGCCGGCACTGAGCAACCAGGCATCGATCGCACTGTTCCGGATATACCAGCAAGCGCTGAGCGATGCCATGCAGGCCAAGGCCACCGTAATCACGGTAGCCGTGCGCGATGAGGGTGGGGCGGTCATCCTCGAGGTAAGCGACAACGGCAGCGAGATAGGCGAGCAATACGCGGGGGCGCCAGCTGCACTGGGCCTCTTGACAATGCGCGAGCGGGCCGCGGCGCTCGACGGCACGCTCACGATCACCCGCGGTGCCGGCAGGCATGGCACCGTGGTCACCGCATTTTTGCCACGCCCCTTTCGGGAATTGCCTAAGCCCGACGCGCTGCGCGTATAACTTACGCCCGTTCGTAAAGATTACATGCGGGCACTGGCGGTTCGGCTGATGTTGTGTCCCGGGTCACACGGCGGTGCACTACAATTCGAGAGATCAACCGGCCCGCGCGCAATCAATGCCGAAACGCGCGAAGCCGGCTCTGCCTCGGCCGACCCCCTACATCAGGCGTAGCTGCGCCATGTTATGACGCGGCTTGACGGCGGCGCGTGCGGCTTCCCCCTTGGCTACCGCATAACATTCGCACACGCGTGCCTTTAACTCGTGATCGTCGAGTACCGTAATGTGCCCGCGCCGATAGCGGATCACGCCCGCTTTCTGAAGCTTGCCGGCCGCGTCGGTGATGCCCTCGCGACGAACGCCGAGGATGCGCGAGAGCAATTCGTGGGTGAGGCTTAATTCGTTGGTCGGCATGCGGTCGAGCATCAGCAGCAGCCAGCGGCACAACTGCTGCTCGATCGAATGATAGCGGTTGCATACCGCGGTTTGCGCCATTTGCATGTATAGCGAATGCGTGTATTGCAATAGCAGCTTGGAAAAGTGGCCGCCCCGCTCGAATTCGTGCCGCAAACGATTTGCGCCCAGCCGATAACCATGACCCGGGCTTTGAACGACGGCCCGGTCCGGCGTGCCGCCCCGGCCCATGAACAATGAGGTCCCTATCATGCCGTCGTTGCCGGTGATCGCGACTGCGGCAGCAGCGCCGTTCTGCATCATGCACAACGGGGAGACGATGCCGGCGGTTGGAAAATACGCGAAGCTCGAGCAGCCATTCGTTTCGTGCAGCATCACCCCCAGGGGCAACTGCACGAGATCGAGGTGAGGCCGGAGCCTTTCGTATTCGGCACTTGGCAATCCGGCGAGTATCTGGTTGTGCAGCGGAGAATGGGGCTCCAAGTCCGCCATGTCCGGGGGCGTAATGGGATAATCGACGAGGCTTTCTACCACGGATAACGAGCGGTTTTCATACGGCGAATATCGTAGTGCGGTGTCCATCGATTACCCCCTGATAACGAAATTGCGGCTGCGTGAAAACGCCGGAATGGCATTCACGCAGTGCGTTAGAGAAAAAGTTGTCATTCGCTTCCGGCTCATGCTCACGCAGGGTGTCTCGCAACTTGCATGCCACATATTTATCTGCGTTAAATCAGGCGTCTGACCGCGCATGTCCCACGCGATAGTAAAAACGCCCGCTTTAAATTGAAAATTTTTCCGAATTTCCGTATTTGAAGCGACTTCGAATGGGCATGGTTTTGCGCCGCACGTAGGATCAAACCCCTGGTTTCCGAGTAAAAGGACGCGCATAACGCGTCTGGCTACGCTTGCGAGCGGTTTTGGTACGCTATTTGCGTATCACTGGGCAGAGCTACGTGCCGTCATCATCGGATCGCCGGTCGTGACGCGTCCGTCCGGTCCGCGGGGCCGCATCAATCGAGGAGCACGGCAATGGCAAACATAATCGCTGGCGAATTTGCCACGATCGCAGAAACAGAAATCGTCGCGGACGCCTTGAAGTCCGCTGATTTCGACGCCGCCGATATCGCGGTGTTTATGCTGAACGCTCCCGGTCAGCACGCTATATATCCGATCGGTGGCGACGAAGACGCCGACCCCGGCGCAAGCCAAGCGCACACGGGCGCGATGTCGGGCGCCATCATCGGTGCAACCGTTGGCCTTGGCCTCGGAGCCGCAACCATGGCGGCCACCGAGGTGGGGCCCGCAATCGCTGCCACTGTCGCGGCGGCCGGCGCGTATGCCGGCTCACTCGTCGGCGCGCTGAATAAAGTGGGCGACGACGAGACAACCCACCCGAACGAACCTGTGCGGCATGCCGGCGCGATGGTCGCCATTAATGCAATAAGTGCAATATCGGTTAATCGTGCGATCGCAGTGCTGCGCGCGCATGGCGCCAAACAGGTTGAGCAGGCCGAAGGCCGCCTTGAAAACGGCAAGTGGATCGATTTTGATCCGCTCGCCACGCCGCACATCGTCAACAGCGACTCGCCTGCGCACGCCCGCCATTCAGGCGACGGCGCAGTGCGATGACTGCCCACCGACGCCACCGGCCCCATCATGCAGCTTACCCATCCGCCAGTCTTCCATCATCATCGAGGCCCC
>JBKJMN010000010.1:0-4470 GCA_046596405.1 Burkholderiales bacterium | reverse complement strand
ACGCGACAGCCCGAACACGCGGCGACTGGTGGTCGAGCACGGCGGTTTTCTCTACGACGCGGACTCTTACGCCGACGATCTGCCTTACTGGATGGAAGTCGCCGGCAAATCGCATCTCGTCGTGCCGTACACGCTGGATGCCAACGACATGCGTTTCGCTACGGCTCAGGGCTTCAATACCGGCGAGCAGTTCTTTACCTACCTGCGCGACACGTTCGACGCGCTTTACGCCGAGGGCGAAAGTGCGCCGAAAATGATGTCGGTTGGACTGCACTGCCGGCTCGTGGGGCGGCCGGGGCGCATCGCGGCGTTGCAGCGCTTTCTCGATCACGTGATGAATCACGATCGCGTCTGGATCTGCCGGCGCGCGGACATCGCCCACCACTGGCACGCGCATCATCCGGCGCAAATTTGATCGGCGCGCAATGCGGGCCACCTAGATCGATACACCTCAGGGAGAATGATATTGGATAGAGTAACGACCCAACTACGTAAACTGCTCGCGGGACCGGACTGCGTCGTCGCGCCCGGCGTTGCGGACGGACTCGCCGCGCGGCTGGTCAAGCTCGCCGGCTTCGACGCAGTGTATATGACGGGCTTTGGCACCAGCATCACGCGCCTAGGCATGCCCGACGTCGGGCTCTTGACCGCGACGGAAATGATCGACAACGCAAGCCGCATCGTCGATGCGAGCGACCTGCCGGTCGTCGCCGACGCCGATACCGGCTACGGCAATCCGATCAACACGCGGCGCACGATCCGCGACTATGAAAAAGCCGGCGTCGCCGGCGTGCATATCGAAGACCAGGGCTGGCCCAAGCGCTGCGGCCATCTCGCCGGCAAGCGCGTGATCCCGACCGCCGAAATGGTCGCAAAAATCAAAGCGGCGTGCGACGCGCGACGCGACCCGGATTTCGTGATCATCACGCGCACCGACGCGATCGCGATCGAAGGGCTCGATGCGGCGCTCGAGCGCGGCGAGCGCTACCGCGAAGCCGGCGCCGACGTGCTGTTCATCGAAGCGCCAGTCGGCCGCGCCGAAGTCGAGCGCGTGTCGAAACACTTCAAGGGCGTGCCGCTCCTGTACAACATGGCGGCCAGCGGCAAGACACCCGATCTGCCGGCTGACGAGCTCGCGAGACTCGGCTTTCGCATCGCGATTTATCCGAACTGGGTGATCCTCGCCGCGATTCCCGCGATGCAGAACATGCTCGCCGAATTAAAGCGCACCGGCTCGATCGCGCACATGCGCGACAAGGTCGCGACGTTCAAGGAGTTCACGGAAATCGCCGGGCTGCCGGAGATCATGGAACTGGAAGAACGCTACGGTTTGCCGGAAGATCAGCGCGCGAGCCTATAGACGGATCAGGTCGTCGCCCACGCGCCGTCGATCGGCAGCAATCCGCCGCTGATATTGCCCGCCCCCTCACCGCACAGGAACACGCCGAGCGCGGCGACTTCCGACGGCATGATGGGCCGGCGGCTCGGCTGGCGGATATCGACGAGTTCGCGGATCGCCTGCTCGCGCGTCTGCTTTTTTTCGGCCATCTGGCGCCCGATCTGTCCTTCGGCGTGCGGCGTCAATACCCACCCGGGTGCAATCGCATTGCACGTGACACCGGTCGTCGCGCACTCGAGCGCTACCGCGCGCGTGAGTCCGACGATGGCAGCCTTGGTGGTCATATAGTCGATGCGATCCTTGACCAGGTTGGTCGCGTGGATCGACGCCATGTTGATGATGCGGCCCCAGTTGCGTTTTTTCATTTCCGGCAGCGCGAGACGTATGGTGTGAAATGCCGCCGACAGATTGACCGCCAGCGCGAGATCCCATTTGTCGACCGGAAATGCTTCCACCGGCGCGTAATGACGGGTCACCGCGTTGTTGATCAGGATGTCGATCGCGCCGAAGCGCTTGAGCGCCGACGCTATCATCGCCTCGACCTCGGCGGGTTTGCCGACGTCGGCCGGGTTATAGACGACTTCAACTTTGTTTTGAGTTGCGATTTCGGATCGCAGCTTTTCGATGGCGGCTGGATCACCCAACCCGTTGAATACGATGTTGCAGCCTTCCGCCGCAAACTCGCGCGCGAATGATTCGCCGATGCCGCCGCTTGCGCCCGTGACGAGTACGGTTTTGCCTCGCAATCCCATTTGATTTCCTCCTGATTCGATGCGAATCGATGATACACGATGTAGACCGAGCGTCAGCCGCGCGGGGCATGCTAAGCTTTCAACCAGCCAAGGAGGACGCCGGATGCCGCAAACCCTGTTCGAAAAAATCTGGAACCGCCACGTGATCGTGCAGCGCAGCGAAAGCGAAGCGCTGCTGCACGTCGACCGCAATTTCGTGCACGAAGGTTCGTTCCACGCGTTTGGTGCGCTCGCCGCTGAGGGGCGCAAAGTACGCAAGCCGCGCCAGACGTTCGCGACGGCCGACCATTACGTGCCAACGCGCAACCGCGAGAAGGGCGCGGCCGCCGTTACGGACCCCGAAATGATCAACATGCTCGAGTTGTTCGCCAAGTATACGAAGGCCAACGGCATCACCAACTACTACGATCTCGAGCATCCGCAACAAGGCATAGTGCACGTGGTCGGGCCTGAACTCGGCATCACGCAGCCCGGCCTCATTATCACGTGCGGCGATTCGCATACCCCGACGCACGGCGCATTCGGTGCGTATGCGGTCGGCATCGGCGCCTCGCAATTGAAGCAGATACTCGCGACGCAGTGCCTGTGGCAGAAAAAACCGAAAACATTGCGCGTGACCGTCGACGGTACGATGCCGGCCGGCGTTACCGCTAAGGACATTGTGCTCGCCGTCATCGCGAAAATCGGTACTGCCGGCGGCACCAGCCATGCGGTTGAATTCGCGGGCGCCGCGATTCGCGCTCTCAGCATGGAAGGCCGCTTGACCGTGTGCAATATGGCGACGGAACTGGGCGCGCGTTCCGGCATGATTGCGCCCGACGACACGACCTACGCTTATCTCAAAGGCCGCGAATTTTCACCGCAGGGAGCGCATTGGGACAAGGCGCTGCAGTTCTGGCGTTCGCTGCCCACGGACGACGGTGCGCGTTTCGATCGCGAAGTTACGCTCGATGCCGCAACGGTCTCACCCATGGTTACGTGGGGCACCAGTCCCGAAGAGGCGATCTCGATAACCGCTGCCATCCCCGATCCCGCATCGGCAAGCGACGCCAACAAGCGCTCGCACATGGAACAAGCGCTGCGCTATATGGAGCTGACGCCCGGCACGCCGGTCGATGGCCTCAAGATACATCGCGCTTTTATCGGCACCTGCACCAATGGCCGAATCGAAGACCTGCGCGCGGCGGCGGCGGTATTGAAGGGAAGAAAAAGCCTGGTGCCCGCGTGGGTGTCGCCGGGATCAACCACGGTCAAGCGCCAGGCCGAAGCCGAAGGGCTCGACAAGATTTTCATTGCGGCGGGTTTCGATTGGCGCGCCTCCGGCTGTTCGAGCTGCGCCGCTACCAACGGCGACACCGTGCCGGCCGGCGAGCGCTGCGCATCGACCTCCAATCGCAACTTCGAAGGCCGCCAGGGCAAGGGCGCGCGCACGCATCTGATGAGCCCAGCGATGGTCGCTGCGGCGGCGGTGATGGGGAAGCTCACTGACGTTCGCAAATTAATGAGCTAGAGCTTTCACCGCAAAGGACGCAAAGGACGCTAAGGAATTCAAAAGCGAAAAGATAAATGCAAAGTACCAATGGAATCTGCAAACAATTGTTCATGTTCTACCTTACTTGTTCTTCGTTTTCCCTTGCGTCCTTCGCGTCCTTTGCGGTTCAAGATTGAATGTTCAGGAGATAGCTAATGCAACCATTCACCAAAATCACCGGCGTCGCGGCACCGCTCGACCTCGCGAACATCGATACCGACAAGATCATCCCGGCGCGTTTCCTGCGCCGGTTGCGCGAGCCCGGCTACGAGAAGCTCGCGTTTCACGACATCCGCTACGACGCCGACGGCAAGGACCGCCCTGACTTCATCCTAAACCAGGAACCGTACCGCAAAGCGAAGATTCTGGTTGCGGCTGCGAATTTCGGCTGTGGCTCGTCGCGAGAAGCGGCGGTCTATGTCATGTGGGACTGGGGCATCCGCTCCGTCATCGCGCCCTCGTTCGGCGACATCCACTACGGCAACGAACTGCAGAACGGCATGCTGCCCGTCATATTGCCCGATGCAACCTGCCAAAAACTGCGCGAGCAACTGCACGAGAAGCCCGGCGCACAGATCGGTATCGATCTCGAATCACAGACCGTGACCGGGCCCGACGGCGCGACCTATCAATTCGACATCGACGCCAATCACAAAGAGCGTTTGTTGAAAGGGCTCGACGACATCGGGCTCGTCATGCAGAACATCATGGAGATCGAAGCGTTCGAGAAGAAGCATCACGCCGAGTTGCCGTGGCTGGCGTAGACCTGGATTTGTAAAAATCCGTAC
>JBKJMN010000418.1:0-5943 GCA_046596405.1 Burkholderiales bacterium | reverse complement strand
GTGCCGAAATTCTGCTTGAAATGCGCGCTGATCTCGTCGCGCGTGAAATGATGATTCTGGCCGCCGCGATGCGCGATCTTCAAGGCGCCGAGCACCGAAGCGAGCCGGCCGGTGAGTTCCCAGTCGAGCCCGTTCGCGATCCCGTACAAGAGGCCGGCGCGATAAGCATCGCCGCAACCGGTCGGATCAACGACCGCCGCCGGCCGCGCACACGGAATTTCGAGCTGGCGCCCGCCGGTGTGGATCAGCGAGCCTTGCGCGCCGAGTGTGACGATCAGCGCCTTCACGTGCTGCGCGAGCGCTTCGAGCGTCTGGCCGGTTTTCTCCTGCAGCAGTTGCGCTTCGTAATCGTTGACGGTCAGATAATCGGCCTGGCGCACGAATTCGAGCAGCTCGTCGCCGTTGTACATCGGTAAGCCCTGGCCCGGATCGAAAACGAACGGGATGCCGGCCGCGTGGAACTCGCGCGCGTGCTGCAGCATGCCGTCACGGCCGTCGGGCGCGACAATGCCGAGCGTGACGTTCGCGGCATCGCCGACGTGATTGTGATGCGAATGGTTCATCGCGCCCGGATGAAATGCCGTGATCTGATTGTCGTCGAGATCGGTGGTGATGAACGCTTGCGCGGTGAAGGTGCCGGCCACGCGCCGCACATGTTGCTGCGACAGTTGCAGTTTTTCGAGCCGCTGCGCGTACGGCGCGGCATCGTCGCCGACGGCCGCCATGATTTGCGGCTCGCCGCCGAGTAGTTGCAGGTTGTACGCAATATTGCCGGCGCAGCCGCCGAACTCGCGGCGCATCTCGGGCACAAGGAACGCGACGTTTAGGATGTGCAGCCGCTCGGGAAGTATGTGTTCCCTGAAACGGCCCGGAAATACCATGATCGTGTCGTACGCGATCGAGCCGCAAATCAAGGTGCGCATGGCGTTAGTCCCCGAAAGGCGCGGATTATACCATCGGCGGACGCGCGCTCTGCAGGGCTAAGCCCCGCCCTTCTGCTATCATCGGCGCGCGCAACTATTGAAGCATGGAGGTGCAGCGATGCTCGGAGAATTCAAGAAATTCGTAATGCGCGGCAACGTGGTCGACCTGGCGGTCGGCGTCATCATCGGCGCCGCATTCGGCAAAATCGTCGATTCACTGGTCAAGGACCTGATCATGCCGCCGATCGGCCTCTTGCTCGGCAAAGTCGATTTCACGAACCTGTTTGTGGTGCTTAAAGACGGCGTGCCGCCGCGCCCTTATCTGACGGTCGAAGCCGCGCAAAAAGCCGGGGCCGTGACTTTCAATTACGGCATATTCATCAATGCCTGCATCGGTTTTGCCATCGTGGCATTCGCGGTGTTCCTGCTCATTCGCGCACTCAATCGCATGCAGGCCGCCGAACCGGTGGTGCCGCCGCCCACGCCTGAAGAGGTCGTGCTGTTGCGCGAAATCCGCGACGCGCTTAAAAAATAACGTGCCGTCAGTGCGGCGTCCATTCGCCGCCGAACAGCACGATCAGCCACACCACCACCGAATTTATTATGCTCAGCATGACCGCGGCGCTGCCGAGATCCTTGGCCCGCTTGGCGAGCACATGATTTTCGAGCGACACGCGGTCGGTAATTGCCTCGATCGCTGAATTGATGAGTTCCACGATCAGCACGAGCAGCACGCTGCCAATCAGCAGCGCCTTGCCGGGGGCGCCGATATGCATCGACAACGCGAGCGGTATCAGCGCAAGCGCGATCACCACTTCGAGCCGGAACGAGTCTTCGTGTTTGAACGCCGCCGCGAAACCGTCGAGCGCGTATAAGAGCGCGTTCCAGACGCGTTGAATGCCGCGCTTGCCTTTGTGCGGGCTGCTCATCGGCGCTCCGCAAGCATTGAAAGACAACCATCGCCGCGCATCGTATTTGCCTCTCCCTTGAATTACGCCGGCTCGGCAGCCGGCCCGCCAGACCGCCGGTTCACCCGGCCGCCGGCCGCCATTTGAGATTGAGCTCGCGCGCCGCCCTGACGTCGTCGAGCCGGCGCACCGGCGTCGTATGCGGCGCCGCCTTCACGAGCGCCGGCTGTTCGCGCGCCTCGCGCAGTATTTCAACCATGGCCTGCACGAACGCGTCGAGCGTCTGCTTCGACTCGGTCTCGGTTGGCTCGATCAGCAGACATTCGGGCACGAGCAAAGGAAAATATGTGGTCGGCGCGTGGAAGCCCTTGTCGAGCAGCCGCTTCGCGAAATCCATGGCGGACACGCCCGTTTCATCTTTTAGCTTTTTCAGGGTCACGATAAATTCGTGGCTCGCGCGCCGCGTCGGAAACGCGATGTCGAAGCCCGCCTTTTTCAATTCCACCATCAGGTAGTTCGCGTTCAGCGTCGCGTACTCGGCCACCCGCTGCATGCCTTCGCGCCCGAGCAGTCGCGCGTAAATGTACGCGCGCAGCAGCACACCCGCGTTGCCCAGATGCGCCGACAGGCGGCCGATCGATTGCGGCAGGTCGCGCTCGTCCTTGAGCCGGAAGTTTTCGCTGTCGAGGGCAATCACCGGCAGCGGCAGATAGGGCAGCAACCGCGTTGCCACCCCGACCGGGCCTGCACCCGGGCCGCCGCCGCCGTGCGGCGTCGAGAATGTCTTGTGCAGATTGATATGGATCACGTCGAAACCCATGTCGCCGGGTTTGACCTTGCCGAGAATCGCGTTGAGATTCGCGCCGTCGTAGTACAAGAGGCCGCCCGCGTCATGCACGATTTTTTTGATGTCGATGATCGAGCGCTCGAACACGCCGAGCGTTGACGGATTGGTGAGCATGAGCCCGGCAGTCTGCGGGCCGACCGCCGCCGCGAGCGCCGCGAGTTCCACGTTGCCTTCGCGGTCCGTCGGAATTTCGCGCACCGTATAGCCGCACATCACGGCGGATGCCGGATTGGTGCCGTGCGCCGCGTTGGGCACCAGAATTTCGGTGCGCGCGGTGTCGCCACGCGCGTCGTGATAGGCGCGGATCATTGCGACCCCCGCGAACTCGCCCTGCGCGCCGGCCATGGGCGCGAGGCTGACCCCGGCCATGCCCGTCACGTCCTTGAGCATTTCCTGCAACTCGAACATGCACGCGAGAAATCCCTGGCCGGTATCGGCGGGGGCCGCGGGATGGCGCGCGAGAAACTGCGGTAGCATCGCGAGATGGTTGCACGCGCGCGGGTTGTATTTCATCGTGCACGACCCGAGCGGATAGAAATGCGTGTCGATCGAAAAATTGCGCCGCGACAGATTGGTGTAATGGCGCACAGCATCGAGTTCCGACACCTCCGGCAACAAGGGCGGCGTCGCGCGCAGCAGGGCCGCGGGGATGGCGGCGGGCGCGGCGTCGGTAGCCGGCATCTGCGACGCATTGCGCCGCTGCGGCTGCGACAATTCGAAGATCAGCATTGAGCGCCCCGCGGTCAAGTGCCGACAACCGACATGGTCTTGCCGTCCACGCGGCGCACCGGCACCTGCGACAGATCGACGCCGTCCAGACAATGGACGTTCACGCCGTAATGGTCGGGCGCCGCGCGCTTGCGATGAAAAGTATAGATGCCGCACGTGCGGCAAAAATAATGCTTCGCGACGCGCGTGTTCCACTGGTAGAGGCCGAGCGCCTCTTCGCCTTTGAGGATTTTCAGGCTCGATTCGTGCACTTTGTACATAACTGCATTCTTCTTCACGCACAAAGTGCAGTCGCACATCGTGAAGTCGTCGAGGGTACCCGTCACTTCGAACTGCACGCTGCCGCAGTGACAGGAACCCCTGAACGTACCGCTCGGCACCGCCGTCATTCCACTGCGTCCAGGCGGGGTGACGCTATTTCAGCGCCGCGAGTGCGGCGTCGTAATCGGGCTCGTTCTTGATTTCGGGCACGAGCTGCGAATACTTGACCTGGTTGTTCTCGTCGAGCACGACGACCGCGCGCGCAGTGGCGCCTTGCAGCGGGCCGTCGGCGATATCGACGCCGTACTTGGTCAGAAATTCGCGGCCGCGCATCGTCGACAGCGTAACGACGTTGGCAATGCCTTCGGCTTCGCAGAAGCGTTTCATCGCGAACGGCAGGTCGGCGGAGATCACGAGCACCACGGTGTTGGCGAGCGCGCCCGCTTTTTCATTGAATTTGCGCGTCGAGGTCTGGCACACCGGCGTGTCGAGGCTCGGCACGATGTTGAGAACTTTGCGCTTGCCGGCGAAATCCTTGAGACTGACATCCTTGAGATCTTTGCCGGTCAGGCTGAAGTCCGGCGCGGCATCGCCGGCCTTGGGAAAGTTGCCGGCGACATTGACGGGGTTGCCGCCCAGAGTAACGGTAGACATTTACTTCTCCTTGGTTGAATTTAAAGCGCAGGTTTGCGCGCGCGTGACGCGGGACGGAAGCGGCGGGCGAGGATGCGTTTCATAACCGCGGCATAGCGCGCCAGATCATCGTTACACTTGGTTTCGGTCGCGCATACGAGCACCGCGTTGCCGAGTTCGGGATAGTCCTGCGTCATCGCGAGGCCGCCCAGTATGCCCTCGGCCTTGAGCGCGTGCAATACGTCGGCGACCGGCGCCTCGAACTGCACGACGAATTCGTGGAACACCGGGCCGCTGAATACGCGCGTCACGCCGGGCAGCGCGCACAGCCGGCCGGCGAGCGCGAGTGCGTTCGCATGCGCAGCCTGCGCCACCCGCGCGAGCCCCTGCGGTCCGAGCAGCGCGAGATAGATCGTGGCGGCCGTAACAGCGAGCCCCTGATTGGTGCAAATATTGGACGTCGCTTTCGAGCGCCGGATATGCTGCTCGCGCGCCTGCAGCGTCAGCGTGTAGCCGGGTTTGCCGTCGACGTCGAGCGTGCGCCCGACGATGCGCCCGGGCATTTGCCGCACGTACGCGTCGCGGCACGCCATGAAGCCGAAATACGGGCCGCCGCCGGCGAGCGGCACGCCGAGCGGCTGGCCTTCGCCGACCACGATGTCGGCGCCCCCGGCGGCCCACTCGCCCGGTGGTTTCAACAGCGCGAGCGAAGTCGGGTTGACCACCGCGATCGTCAACATGCCGTGGCGTCTCGCCCATGCGGTCAACTCGTCGACCGGTTCGAGCACGCCGAAAAAATTCGGCTGCGGCACGACGAGCGCGGCGTAGTCCTGGCCAGCGAAATGTTCGAGGGCCGCCGGAATCATGTGACCGCATTCGGTACAGTACGGGACTTCGATCAGTTCGATGTCCTGGTCCTTGACGATGGTGCGCACGACCGCGCGATACACCGGATGCACCGTCGCCGGCACGAGTACGCGGCGGGCCGACTTGTGCACGCGCACGGCCATCAATACTGCTTCGGCGAGCGCCGATGCGCCGTCGTAAAGGCTCGCATTGGTCACGTCCATCGCGGTCAGCGAGGTCATCATCGACTGGTATTCGTACAGCAGTTGCAGCGTGCCCTGGCTTGCTTCGGCCTGATACGGCGTATAGGCGGAATAAAATTCGCCGCGCGTCGCGATCTGCCACACCGCGGCCGGGATGTGATGCTCGTACGCGCCGGCGCCGATGAAGTTCAGCCAGCGTCCGTCGCGCTCGGCGCGCTCCTGCATGAGCCGCGTGACTGCCATTTCCGTAAGCCCGGCGGGCACGTTCGACAGCGCGGTATCGCGCAACGCCGCCGGTATTTCGTCGAAGAGGTCATCGATCGAGGCCACCCCGATGGCGGCCAGCATCGCGCGTACGTCGTCTTCGGTGTGCGGTATGAAGGGCATAGTGTTACGTGAGGCGTGAGGCGTGAGGCGTGAGGGGGAAAAATCGTTCGGCGCGGCGATTTACGGCGCCTGCATGAGCCCGCCTCACGCCTAACGCCTCACGCCTCACGCTTTTCTCCGACATCTAGTGCTTCTCCGCGTCCGCAATCGCCTGGTACGCGGCCGCATCGAGCAGCCCGGTCAATTCACCGGCGGCTGAAGGCTGC
>JBKJMN010000250.1:0-28210 GCA_046596405.1 Burkholderiales bacterium | reverse complement strand
TCTCGATCGTGTTGCGCAGGATGCGGCAGCTTACGGTGTCGTCCTTGACGCTGTAGACCGGCATGCGATATGTGGTGAACGCGCCGCCCTCTTCCATGTTGGCGTGAATGTAGCCGTGCTGGAGCGGCGCGAGATAATCGGGATGGTTGGCGGCGATCTCGTTATAAATGCGCGTCGAGCTCACGATGCTGGAAAGACCGCCGCTCTTCGCGTTGCGTTGGCACATTAGACCGACGATGTCGCAGCGGTCGGTGTGAAACATCAGCCGCTGGTTGGTGCGGTAGCCGCGCACGCGGCCGGTGCCCATCTTCACGCCTTCGTCGTACACCTCGCCGAGCATTTCGCCATACGAATTCTGCGAGATCGGCGACCCCATATAGGTGCCGATGCCCCAGAAGATCGTGCGTACCTGCGCGTCGCCGAGCTGCGCCGCCGGCAAGCCTCTGACGAGCAGGAAGCCACGCCCGTGGTTGATTTCCTGCGCCCACGACTCGATGAGCGGGGCCATCGTCTTCAGCTTGAAATCGTCGCGCTTCACATCCTGCACGCCCAGCCCGCGCGCGATGCATGCGCCCGCCGCTTCGCCCAGCTCCGCGACCTGGCTCTTCGTCAGCGTCACTATCCAGGAATCGTCATCGCGATAATCGCGCCCCATCCAGGCGGATTTGTCGGTAACTTGCGGCGAGGTCATGGCCCCCTCCCTTGACACGTGCGTCTCTGGCGCAAAGTCGAAGTATGCCGCAGGTCGAGACACTTTCGCCATCGCGCCCGATCCTGACTCACACGCATCGGTCGTAAGCCCGTATATACTTGGCATAACGGCGCGGGAATGCGGGTCGTGCGGCTCACGATAAACGGGGAGAAAGCAATGCGTACAATTTCAGCAGCCATGCTCGCCGCAATTCTAGCGGCCGCCTGGTCGATGCCGGCCGGCGCGCAGGACAGCGGCACGCTCAAGAAAATCAAGGACAAGCAAACGATTACGCTCGGGGTGCGCGAGGCGGCCGATCCGTTTTCGTACCTCGACGCGAAACAGCAGTACATCGGCTACTCGGTCGATCTCTGCCTGAAAATCGTCGACGCCGTGAAGGCCCAGTTAAAGCTGCCGGAACTCAAGGTCGCAATGATGAAGGTGACGCCGCAGGCGCGCATGCAGACGCTCATGAGCGGGGACATCGATCTGGAGTGTGGATCGACAACCAACACCATCGAGCGCCAGAAACTGGTGGCGTTCGTCGTGACGACCTTTTACACCGGCACGCGCCTGCTCGTGAAGCCCTCGTCACTGATCCGCAACTATAAGGACCTCAAAGGCAAAACGGTGGTTGTCACTACGGGCACGACCAATGAGCGCGCGATCAAGGACTACAGCCTGCAGGAATCGCTCAACATGCGCTTCGTGCAGGTCAAAGATCACCGCGAAGCGCTGGTCGCAATCGAGAAAGGCACCGCGGCGGCATTTCCGATGGACGACGTGCTGCTCTACACGATGCGCGCGAGTGCGCTCAATCCGGTCGAGTACGCGGTGGTGGGCGAATTTCTGACCGACGAGCCTTACGCAATCATGCTGCGCAAGGACGACCCGGCATTCAAGAAGCTCGCGGACGACGCGGTGATTGCGCTCTTCAAGAGCGGCGAGATCAACAAGATCTACGCGCGCTGGTTCGAGTCGCCGATTCCGCCGAAGAACATCAACCTCTTGATGCCGATGAACAACACGCTCAAGAAACTGGTTCGCAGCCCGAATGCCAATGGCGCCGATACCTGTGGCCGCATGCAGTGCGCGATGAAGCTGTCGCCCGACCTGTGACGAGCGACGGTCCGCAGGGGAAATCCTAGCCCCGCGGTTTCACCCACGTCTCCGACAACGCGAGGCACGCGCTCGAAGACTGCCGGTCACCACGCTTCTCGAGCCACGTCGCGTGCGGCGCGAACTGGCCGTTCATTTCGATCTGCGCCGACTGCGCGGGAAAGAACGTGCTGAATACGCCGATCGGACGGTTGCCCATGCCCGGCGCCATCGTGAGCACGAACGGTTCGAGGCAGTCGTGCCACGTGAGCACGATGTTGTCGAGCGCGGAATCGACTGTTTCGACGACCGCCGAATGCGGATTGCCAGCGCGGGCAAAGTCGGCGGAATACACGGGCAGCGCTACGTCGGCGAAGGCCGGATAGAGTAGCGTCTCGATCGTGCGCTGTAGCCAGCGAGCCACCGCCAGGTTATCGCTGTAGATCTGCACCCGGTTCTGGATCAGCGGCGATTCGAGGAACAGCGCGTGTCCCGCGCCCGCGGGGCACCACAGCACGCGCCAGTGGCTCGCGCGCGAAGTATGCGTCTTGCCGCCATCGGCGCTCAGCCGGATGAAGGAATTCTCGCCGGTCATCATTACGTCGTTCGGATCAACGGGCTGTGCCATGGTGTCGTCCTTGCTGGTCGGTTTGTCGGTAAAAAAATGTGTGGCGCTACTGTCCGCTGCGGATGTTCGCGACTTTCGCGACGTTTGCCCACTTGGCCATCTCTATCGGCAGCATTTTGCGCACCTCTTCGGGCGTGCGCGGATCCGCCTCGACGCCTTCGGCTTCATAGCGCTTGAGCGTTTCAGGCAGCTTGGAATAGCGCGCGATTTCCAGGTTGAGCTTGGTCACGATGCCGGCCGCTGTTCCAGCCGGCGCGCCGACGGCCCACCAGTTGTTCGCTTCATAACCCGGCACGCCCGCTTCGGCGACGGTCGGCAGATCGGGTGCTGCGCCAACACGTTTGGCGCCGGTGGTGGCGAGCGCCCTGATCTTGCCGCCGGTCATATGCGGCAGCGTCTGGATCAGCGAACCCATATTGATCTGCGTCTGCCCCGCCATCGTGTCGAGCAGCGCGGGGAACCCGCCTTTGTAGACGACGACGATCAGCTTCATGCCGGACATATGGTGAAACAGCTCGGCGCTGAATTGCGCGTAGCCGCCGGACGTCGAGAGCACGAGCTTGCCCGGGTTGGCCTTGCCGTGGGCGATCAGCTCGCGCACCGAAGTCGCGGGCACCGCGGCGTGCACGGAAAGCACGCTCGGACCCAGCCCCAGAGTGCCGATCCATGCGAACGAGTCGAGCGGATCGTATGGAAGCTTGCGCGTACCGCCGTTGACGGCATGGGCCGCGGATGCGACGAGCAGTGTATAGCCGTCCGGTTGCGAGCGCGCCACGATTTCGGTGCCGATGATGCCGTCGGCGCCGGCGCGATTGTCCATCACCACCGTGTGGCCGAGGCGCTCGGTCAGGTAGTTGCCGTAGTAGCGGCCCATGATGTCGTTGCTGCCGCCGGGTGGGAACGGCACGATCATGCGGATCGGCCGCGCCGGATAGCCGGGCGCGGGATCGCGGGGTTCGGCACTCTGCGCCGCGCCGACGCTGCCCACCGCCGCGGCGAACAGCACCGCACTACGCAAAACAGCCAAGGGCCTCATTGGGGTTTCACGCCCGCGTCCTTGACGACTTTCGCCCAGCGTGCCGTTTCGCTTTTCAGGAACGGAGCGAACTGCTCGGGCGTATTCGCGACGACGAACAATCCCTGCGCCGCCATGCGCTCCTTGACGTCCGCACCGCTCAACGAGCCGGCGGCGTCGGCATGCAGCTTCATGATCACGTCGCGCGGCGTCGCCGCCGGCGCGAAGAGACCGAACCAGGTGCTGGCTTCGTAGCCCGGCAGCCCGGATTCGGCGGCGGTCGGGATATCCGGCGCGGTCGCCACGCGCTGCGCGCTCGTCACTGCGAGCCCGCGCAGGCGCCCGCCCTGCACCTGCGGCAAGCCGACCGGCAGGTTCGAGAACACCATCGAGATCTGGCCGCCCATCGCGTCGGCGATCGCCGGGCCTTCGCCTTTGTACGGCACGAACAGCAATTCAATTTTGGCCTGCAGCCGGAAAAGCTCGCCCGCCATGTGCGGCGTCCCGCCGGATGCCGCGCCGAATGTCAGCTGCCCGGGACGCGCCTTCGCGAGCGCGATCAGATCTTTCACCGTCTTCACCGGCAGCGACGGGTGGATGACGATCACCAGCGGCGACACCGCGATTTCGGTGACGCCGATGAAATCGCGCGCCGTGTCGTAATTCAGCTTGCCGTACATCGCCGGCACCACGGCCTGCGTTGTCTGCGAGCCGACCAGCAGCGTGTAGCCGTCGGGCGCGGACTTCGCGACAAACTCGACGCCGATGATGCCGCTGGCGCCGGTGCGATTGTCGACGATGAACGACTGGCCGACGCGCTCGGTCATTTTTTGCGCGAGGATGCGCGCGGTCAAATCAACTCCCCCGCCAGGCGCAAATGGCACGACGATGCGAACAGGCTTGGTGGGAAAGGTATCGGCTGCGAACGCCGACGCAGCGGCAAATGTCACTGCCGCGCAAAAAATCGCTTTATTGTCGAGCATGGTGGTCCTCCTTGATTGCTGTCTCAGTGTTGCTCTCTAATCGTCTTGAACCGCTCCCTCGCCCCGCGGGCGGGGAGACGGAGTATTCATGAAGTCCTTTACGGCGCGACCGTGATTTTCGCTTCGCGGATGACTTTACCCCATTTCGGAATTTCGTCGCGGATGAACCGGTCGAATTCCGCCGGCGTGCTCACGACCCGCTCGTTGCCCATCGCCGCCATGCGCTCGACGATGTCCGGCGATTTCATCACCTGCGCGAGCGCCTGATGCAAGCGCTTCACGATCGCTTCGGGAGTGCGCGCGGGCGCGACGATGCCGTACCAGCCGAAAAACGAAAAACCCGGCAGCCCCGCTTCTATCATCGTCGGCACGTCGGGGGCGAGCCTGGAGCGGCGCTCGCCCGCCACCGCGAGAGCACGCAACTTGCCCGCCTGCACCAGCGGCAATGTGATCGCGACCGTGTTGAACGCGGTGTCGAGCTGGCCGCCGAGCAGATCGGTCAATGCGGGCCCGTTGCCTTTGTAGGGGATAAACAACAGATCGATACCTGCGCGCAGCTTGAAGAGTTCACTGCCGAGATGCTGCGCGCTGCTCGGCAACGCCCCAATCGTGTACTTGCCGGGTTTTTTCTGCGCCAGCGCGATGAGTTCCCTGAGCGACTTCGCCGGCACCGCCGGATGCACGAGCAGAAAACTTTCGTTCGTCGCCAGCAGCGCGACCGGTGCAAAATCGCGCACGGTGTCGAACGGCAGCTTCGGATAAAGGCTGGGATTCAATACGTGGCCGGTGTAAACGAACAGCAACGTGTAACCGTCGGGTAGCGATTTGGCGACGAGATCGGCGCCGATGTTCCCGCCTGCGCCGGCGCGATTGTCGATGACGACCTGCTGGCCGAGCACGGTGGTCAGCGCCTGCGCGGTGACGCGCGCGAAAGTGTCGCCGCCGCCGCCCGCCGAAGAACCGACGATCAGGCGGATGGATTTGCTTGGATACGGCTGCACCGCGGCGCAGCCGATTGCGCCAACGAGCGCGCCGGCGGCCACGCGCGTACCGACCTTGCGCCATGAATATTGCATATCCCTCCTCCCGCCCTGCTTATACCCTAAGTGGGCATCAACCCCTTTGCGCGCAGCACCGGATGCGCGGCGGCGCGCAGTTCTGGCAGCCGCCGGTTCAGATTCAAGCCAAGCACCGCGAACAGCACGCCGGCCAGCGCGAACACCGGTTCGACGCCAATCAGGTGCGCGATGCCGCCGGCGGCCAGGCTCGCCACCGGCAGCATACCGATGAACGACATCGAGTAGAGCGCCATGACCTGGCCGCGCAGGTTGTCGGGCACGAGTGATTGCAGCAGGATGTTGCACGACGTGACGACGATGATGGTGCCGCAGCCTGAGACGACCAGCAGCGGAACCGCGAGCCATAACATCTGGTTGTGCGAAAACGCGGCCGACGCGGCCGCGGTCGCGAAGCAGCCGGCGACCATGCGAATACCGAGGCCTTCGACCGATTTGCGATTGGCGAGATACAGCGCCGCGACGAGCGCGCCGAGCCCGGTCGACGCGAACAGCATGCCGAGCGTATCGGGCCCGCCTTTGAGAACGTCCTTCGCGTAGACCGGCATGAAAGTCAGGTACGGCGCGAGACAAAAGCTCGCGACCACCACGGTGATGATGATCCAGCGCGCCGGCGCGAAGTGGCGCACGTAGCTGATCCCTTCGCGGATCGACTTCTTGCTACCGTCGCGCACCGCCGCAGTCGGATGAATCGCGAGCAGCGTGTAGATCGTCGCCAGGTACGACAACGCATTGATCGCGAAGCACGCCGCTTCGCCAAACCACGCGAGCACGACGCCGGCGACCGCGGGCCCGATCAAACGCGCGGCATTAAACGTGACCGAGTTCAGCGCGATCGCGTTTTGCAGCAGCGCGCGGTCGTGCACGAGGTCGGGCGTGAACGCCTGGCGGACCGGCATTTCAAACGCGCCGGTCACGCCGAGCACGAGCGACGCAATGACGAGCACCCACGGTGAAATGTCGCCCATGAACGCGAGCACCGCCAGCACGCCGGCGAGCGTCATCTGCACGACCTGCAATGCAATCAGCACGCTGCGTCGGCTGAAGCGGTCGGTCAGGAGCGTGCTGAACGGCGACAGCACAAGCGACGGGATCTGCCCGGAAAACGCGATCAGGCCCAGCATGAAAGCCGAACCGGTCACGCGATAGGCGATCCACCCGAATGCGACCTGCTGCACCCACGTGCCGATCAGCGACACGCACTGGCCGAAAAAATAGAGACGGAAGTCGCGGCCCGCGAGAGCGCGGAAGGTATTTTTCATTGTGTATTTCGAAGCTGCGGGGGAACTGCGCTCACTGCATTGATGGACCCGGCCGATAGGTCCGAGTTCCCGCCGGCGCACGGCGGCTCGCCGGCTGCCGGCGAACCGTGATTTAGCGCGGCGCAGTACGCACGTCGGGCCGCGGTGGGGGTGCGGGGGCCGCACGCTGCGCCATCGCCGGCCAACTCGTCAGTTCGAAAACGTGCCAGTCGCCGCGCAGCTGCAGCCCGCGGTTGAACCAGGGAACCGCACCACCCGGACTGCGGCTCGAGTCGAACCACTCAGAGCTGCGATCGAGGCGCACGGCGCGTCCGATTTCGGGTGCATACCACTCTACTTCATTGATCGTCGTTTCCGTCAGAAAAGCGTCCCAGTCGCCGGCGTAGATGCGGCGGTGAATTTTAACCGTGTCGAATTCGCCGGCCGAAGTAATGATGCGCTCGCCGCCCAGAACCTGCGCGTCGATACGAACGCTTACGACCTTGCCGGTCGCCGGATTGCGCGCATTGACGCGTTGCGACCACGTGCGGCCGGCGTCCAGCGGAAATGCGTAGACCGGGAAAGGCGGATTGAACTCGTATTCGATCAACTGATTGTGATTGGTCAGCGTATGCCGCACCCAGTTGCCGTCGAAGAGGTAAAGTTCGTTGCGCGGCTGTCCCGGGTTCGCCGCGCCCGGGTTCACCCCGACAACGTAGTGATCGCGCTCGGCGCTGTCGACGCGGAACTCTAGCTGGCCGACGGGTTCGCCGTTGTAGCCGTTGCGAACCATGTATGCGTAGCGGTCACTGGCGCGCGGCAACGCAGGCGGATTTACCGGGCCCATTGCGATCGGCGTTCCATAGGGGTTGCCCACGGGCGTAATGCACCCTGCCATCAGCACGACCAGTCCCAACCATACGAACCTGCGCATAGTAATTCTCCTTGCTCCCGCGCCCGCCGCGCATCGATCACGTTTAGAGTCCAAATTCGGGCAGACGTTCCAGCCCGCAACGAACCGGTGCGATGGAACTCGACGAGGACCATCGTGTAATCCGCGCGCGTTGATTGACTTTGCGGGCCACGCTGATGACAATGGAAATAATCCGTTGCACTATTGAGTTTTACGTAATAGACGACAAGGGTGCCGCTCGTCAAAAATTTCCCTCACCCTCGGTCCCTCTCCCGAAGGGCGAGGGAAGAAAAGCCCTTCTACCTCCGGGAGAAGGGTGGGGAGAGCAAAGCGAGGGGGCCGAAGGCGGGAAAGTTTTTGTCATCAATAATGTAATTCTCAATTCTTAGCACGAAAAACCGCCGAGGAGTAATCATCAAAATAATCATCCGCATCCTGACGCTTGCCCTGCTCGCCTGGCTCGCCGCCAGCCCCGCGGCGGCGCAAAACTTTCCGACCAAGCAGGTGCGCGTCATCGTCGGCCTGACCGCCGGCGGCACCACCGATCTGGTCGCGCGCATACTCGCGCAGAAGCTCGGCGAGGCGTGGGGGCAGAACGTGATCGTCGACAACCGCCCCGGCGCGAGCGGCATGATAGGGGCGGATCTCGTCGCGAAGGCGGCTCCCGACGGCTACACGCTGCTGGTGACTCCGCAAACGAGCCTCGCAGTCGCCCCCGCTTTATATGGCAAAGCCCCGTACGATGCGGTCAAGGATTTTGCGACGATCACGCTGGCCGGGTCGACGCCGCTCTTGATGATCGTGCATCCGTCGTTCCCGCCGAAGACGTTCGCGGAATTCGCCGCACTTGCCAGGCGCGGTGGCGAGCGTCTCACGTTCGGTTCCGGGGGTATCGGCTCGTCGCCGCACATGGCGGGCGAACTTCTGAGCGCGCGGCTCGGCGTGCGCATGAACCACATCCCGTACAAAGGCGAGAACCCCGCGATCGCCGACACGATCGGCGGCCAGATTCCGATCATGTTCGCCAATCTGCCGGTCGCGCTGCCGCATGTGAAAGCGGGCAAGTTGCGCGCGCTCGCGAACACCGCCGCCGCGCGTTCGCCGCTCGCGCCGCAAATTCCGACGGTCGCGGAGTCCGGCTTCAAGCATTTCGCCATCGCGACCTGGTACGGACTGCTCGGGCCTGCCGCGCTGCCTGCCGAACTCGTGGCGCGGATTCAGCGCGACGTCGCGCGCATCGTGAACCAGCCCGACAATCGCGAGCGTCTCACTGGCTTGGGCGTCGATATCATCGCCGGCACGCCGGACGAGTTCGCCGCCTACCTGCGCACCGAGATAGCGCGCTATACCAAAGTGATCAAAGAAACCGGCATCAAGGCCGAATAGCGCGGCGGCACTGCACCGGTCAGGAGCACCACATGCAAGCAAAGATAGGCGTCATCGGCCTGGGCGCGCTCGGCCTCCCGATTGCGGAACTCCTGCTCAAAGCGGGACACAGAGTCGCGGTCTACGACGTGCGCGCGGAACCGATGGAAGCATTGCAGAATGCCGGCGCGCGCCCGTGTGTCTGCCCCGCGGAACTGGCGCAGCAGAGCGACCTCGTCCTGAGCCTCGTCCTCGATGGCGCCCAGACCAACGCCATCGTGTTCGGTGACAACGGCGTGCTCGATGCGCTGCAACGCGACGCGATATTTGCCGTCGCCAGCACGTTAAGCCCCGCGCCCGTGAAAATGATTGCCGCCGCGCTCGCGATCAAGGGCGTGAAAACGCTCGACATGCCGATCTCTGGCGGCATCGTCGCCGCGCGTGAAGGCGCGTTGAGCCTGATGGTCGGCGGCGCGCCGGCCGTGCTCGAGCGCGCGCTGCCGGTGCTGCGCGTGTTCGCGCGCGAAATCACGCGCACCGGCGACGTCGGCAGCGGCCAGGCGGCGAAGCTCGCGCATCAACTGGTGTTCGCCACCAACGTGATGGCGTTGCTCGAGGGCCTCGCGCTCGGCGTCGCAGGCGGCGTCGAGCCGGCGGCGCTCAAACAGGTGTTCAAGAACGGGCTCGCCAACAGCGGCGTGCTGCAGGCGTGGGACGATCTCGGCCCGCGCTGGAAAGGCATGCTGAAGGCGACCGCGCCGGGCGCGATGCCGCCCAACCTGCGCAAGGACCTGCATCTGGTGCTCGACTATGCGCGCGAGCTCGGCGTGGACCTTTATCTGGGCACGCAGGCATCGCTGATCGCCGACGCCGGCATCGCAACCGGCCGCGACAGCGAGCAGTTCTAAGAGTGCCCTGGCCGCCGCTTTGACATTGCGCGCGGGTCGGCGCAAATTACATCCGCATTGCAAGGCAGCGGCACCATAGCCGCAGTTCACGCGAGGAGATGTCGATGAAACGTTTCATTCTGTTCCTGGCCATGCTGGCCGGTGCCGGTGCTGCGAGCGCGCAGCAGGATTTCCCCAACCGGCCGATGCGCATGATCGTGCCATGGCCGCCCGGGCAGGCCGCCGATCTCGTAGGCCGCGTGATGGCGCAGAAAATGGGAGAAGTGCTGGGCCAGCAGATCGTCATCGACAACCGTGCCGGCGCGGGCGGCATGATAGGCACCGATGTCGCCGCTAAGGCGACCGCCGACGGCTACACGCTGCTCTCGGCGTCGAGCGGCCCGGTATCGATCAATCCGCTACTGCAAAAAACCGCCTACGATGTGGACCGCGAACTGACGCCGGTCGCCAACGTCTGCGTGGCGCCGTTTCTGCTCGTGACGGTGGCGCAGTTTCCCGCGCAGAACGCGCGCGAGTTCGTGGCGCTGCTCAAAGCCAATCCCGGCAAATACACGTTTGCGTCATCGGGCACCGGCGCGACCGCGCATATGATCGCCGAATTCTTCAACAACATGGCCGGTGTGCAGGTAACGCATGTCCCCTATAAAGGCAGCGTGCCGGCATTGACCGACGTCATGGGCGGACGCGTGGCTTATGCTTTCGAGACGGTGTCCGCCACCCTGCCGCACGTCAAATCGGGCCGCCTCAAGACTTATGGCATCTCGATCGATCGCGCAAGCGCGCTGGCGCCTGGGATCGAACCGTTGGCGGTAACGGCCGGTCTGCCGGGGTTCAACGCTGCCGCGTGGATAGGCGTAATGGTGACCGGCGGCACGCCGAAAGCGATCGTCGACAAGCTCGGCGCTGCGGCCGCAACGGCGATCAAGTCGCCTGACGTGCTGGAAAAACTGTTCAGCATCGGCGTCGAAGTGGATTACCGCAATCCCGCAGACTACGCGCGTTATCTCAAAGAGCAGCAGGTGCGCTACAGCGAGATCATCAAACGCGGCAATATTAAGATCGAGTAAGCGACATTGCCTCCGTCCGAGCTTTCGAGCGCAGCCCTGCGCAAGCGCGCGAGCATGCCCGGCGCCCGCGCGTTCGCGTGCTGCGCGATGGCCTATTACGCGTCGTCCGCGGCGGGCGCGTGGCCCGAGCGCCCGATCCGTATAGTCGTGCCTCTGCCCGCCGGCACTTCGCCCGATTTGTTTGCGCGACATCTCGGGCAAAAACTTTCAGTGAGCCTGCAGCAGCCCGTCATTATCGAAAACCGCCCCGGCGCCAACTCGGTGATCGGCACCGCGGTGGTGGCGAAGGCGACTGCCGACGGTTACACGCTGCTCAATGCCTCGGTGCAGCACGTGATGCTCAAGCCGCTGCTCGGCAAGCTCGCGTTCGATCCCGACGCGGACTTCGTGCCGGTGGCGACGATTTCCGCGACCGAGATGTTGCTCGTCGTGCCTGCGGGCTCGCGCTTTGGCTCGGTCATAGAACTGGTCACGGCGGCCAGGTCAAAACCGGGCGAGCTGAATTTCGCAACGCCGGGCATCGGCAGTCCCGCGCATCTCGCGGGCCAGGCGTTTCTGTCCGCGACCGGCGCCACCGCGCGGCATATTCCCATGAAAGGCTCGACGGAAAGCGTCACGGCCGTCGCCGGCAACCAGGTCGATTACACGATCACCGCCATCAGCAACGCGCTGCCGCTGATTCAGGGCAGCAAGCTGCGGCCGCTCGCCTCGACCGGTCCGCAGCGGCACGAGCGCCTGCCCGCGGTACCGACCATGCGCGAAGCGGCGCCGCCGGGTTTCGTGTACGAAACATGGCAGGCGCTGTTTGCGCCGGCCGGCACGCCGCGCAGCGTGCAGGAGCTGCTCAACCGCGAAATGGTCCGCATCCTGAACGCCGCGGATACGCGCGAATTTTTCGACCGCTACGGCAGCAGTCCGCGGCCGCGCTCGCTGGCGGCCACCACGGAATTCGTGCGGCAGGAAGCGCGCACGGCCGTCGATCTGGTCAAGGCGATCGGGGCGACCGCACAATGATGGCGGGCGCGGCAAGCAAGCCTGCCAATAATCACGCAACCACCGGGGCAAACACACCATGATGGAATTCACCGCCACTCGCGCGGCGCAACTGGTCGCCGCGTTCGATACGAGCGGCATCCACCGCGCGGGCACGCCGGGCGATTTCGCGAGCGGCGAATGGCTGGCCGCTGAAGCCACGGCCGCCGGCGCGGCGGTGTCACACATGCCCGTTACCGTCAACCGCACGGTCGTCGAGGAAGCTTATATCGAGTGCGCGGGACAACGCATCGACGGCCTGCCGATGTTCGATTCGCCGCCGAGCGCACCTGCGGGCGTGACGGGCGCGCTGGCCGCGAACGCAACCGCCGGGGCTATCGGCTACCTCGAACTGCCGCCGAATTCGGCGTCGATCAAAGGCATGCGCTTTGAGCAAATCCGGCGCGCGACGCATCACGCGGCACTCGTCGTCGCCACGCGCGTGGCGGGCGATTCGCTGGCGCCGATCAACGCGCAATTCTTCGACACGCCGTTCGGTCCGCCGGTGCTGCTGGTCGCCGGCGCCCAGCATGCGATGCTCGCGGAGCAGGCACAGAAGAACAGCGCCGCGACGCTGGTGAGCCTGCATCGGCGCGAAACCATACAGTCGTATAACGTGACAGCGCGCGTGGCGGCGGCGCCCGCCCATCCAGCCGCGGCGCCGCTCGTAGTGATCACGCCACGCACTGGGTGGTGGGAATCCACCGCGGAGCGCGCGGGTGGTCTGGTCGCGTGGCTCGCCGCAGTGTCCGCCGCCGCCGCACTGCGCGAGAGCGGGCAATTGCGCCGCGAGATGCACGCGTTTGCGACGTGCGGGCACGAACTCGGCCACTTGGGGTTGACCAAATTACTGGCGCGCGAAGCGGGGCTGGTTCGCGGCGCAAGCCATTGGCTGCATCTGGGCGCCAATCTGGGCTGCGCCAGCAATCTCACGTTATTTTTACGCGCGCCCGCGGCGGCCGACGCCGAGCACATGCGCGAACTGCTTTGCGACGAGGGTTATCCGGCCGGGTTCATCCGCGTCGAACCGATCAGCGCCGTCTCCGGCGAAGGCCGCGACGTGACCGACCACGGCGGCAAAGTCCTGTCGATGGCGGGCGCCAACGCCCACTTCCACGCCGCGAGCGATCGCTGGCCCGGCAACGTCAACGCCGCCGGCATCGCCTCGATCGCGCGCGCCGTCGCCCGCTGGGTCGCGCACAGCGCCGCGCGCTAAAAGTCGTTCAATCTCAATCGGCGCGGATGCCGGCCGCGCGGATGACCCTGCCCCAGCGCGCGTACTCATTGCGCAGAAAAACCGTGAAATTTTCCGGCGTCGACAAGGCGACGTCCACCCGTTGCGCGGACAGCCGTTCCTTCGTATCGGCGTCGGCGGCGGCGGCCAGCGCCGCGTGCAGCCTGGCGATGACTTCCTTGGGGGTAGCGACCGGCGCCAGCATGCCGAACCAGTTGTCCGCTGAAAGCGTGAAGTGGGGCAGGATCGTGAAACGCGTGGGCGTAAAGCCGGAGTGACGCGCGTTAATCGAATTTCGCGCCCGACGACCGGATCACGTTGCCGATGCGCATGTGCTCCTTCTGGATGTACGCCGCAAAATCCGCCGCGGTGCTGCCGACGGGTATTACCGCTTCCGCAACGAGCCGGTCCGTGATGTCGGGCGAGCGCACGGCCGCCACGATTTCGCGGTTCAGCAGTTCGATGATTTCGCGCGGGGTGCCGGCGGGCGCGAGTATTCCGTACCACGATCCCGACTCATAATCCGGCACGCCGGCCTCGGCGACCGTCGGAATATCGGGAATCGCGGCCGAGCGTTTCGCGCCCGTCATCGCGATCGCGCGCAGCCTTCCCGACTGCGCGTGCGGCATCATCGCGACCGCGCTCGAGAACATGAGCTGCACCTGACCGGACAGCAGGTCGGTGGTGGCGGGCGCTAGCCCTTTATAAGGAACATGCACGAGGTCGGTCTTCGTCATGAGCTTGAACATTTCGGTCGCCAGATGAGTCGAGCTGCCGACCCCGTTGGACGCGTAATTGAGCCGCCCCGGCTTCGCCTTCGCGAGCGCGATGAGCTGCTTGATCGACGTGACCGGCAGCGAGGGATGCACGACGACGAGTAGCGGCGCCGACGCCACCAGGCTGATCGGCGCGAAATCCTTCAGCGCGTCGTACGGTACTTTTTTCTGCACGTTGGGAATGATCGCCAGCACCGCGACATTGCCGAGCAGCAGCGTGTAGCCGTCGGCCGGCGAATGGGCCGCGATGTCGGCACCGATCAGGCCGCCCGCGCCCGCGCGATTGTCCACCGCGACCTGCTGCTTCAGCGCAGCCGACAACTTGAGGCCGAGCATGCGCGCGATCGTGTCGTTGCCGCCGCCCGGCGGCTGCGGGACGACGAGGCGAATCGGCTTTGACGGATACTGCTGGGCAAATGCGGCACCCGCAACGAACGCGGGTACTACGAGCGCCGCGCAGGCGGCGCGTGTCTTGAACTTTGCTTGCATAACCTCTTCCGGGAAATCGCGCGACCCTTGCCGTGCGAAACCCCATTATAAAGACTGGCTCGCAATCGCGCCGCGCGCCGGATCGCCGCCTTGCTCCGCACCTATGGTCGCGTTGCCGCCCGGCAGCAGCGGGACGATGCAGCGAATGGTGCGCGCGGGATACGATTGCGCGAACGCGGGAACGGCGATGAACGCGATGCGAGCGACGGCAATTCGCGCATCATATTTTCCGGTTGAAGCAAACACTGACGGTTCGACGAACGCGCTGCCACGCCCGACGGGCGGCGCTTGACTGAATGCGGCGCGCCGCCTAGCATCGATGGTGTTGCTGCCGGGCGGACAACAACATGATAACAACGAGGGGAAGAGCTTGACCGCACCGCAATCCGACGCAAGCGCACCGACACGCGCCACCGTAGTGGTCCTGTATGCGGAAACGCGCGGATTCACGCGCATGTCGGAAATTCTCGAGCCGGCCGTCGTGCTCGCGCGCATCGGCGAATTTTTTGCGCTCGTCACCGCCGCGATCGAGCGCCACGACGGCATCGTGCACAGCCTCCTTAACGACAACGTGATCGCCACGTTCGCGGGCGAGGCCGAAGCGCAGCACGCGGTCGAGGCCGCACAGGAAATCCAGCGCGACTTCGGCGCGCTTGAAGAAGCGTGGCAGCGCGATTACGGTTTTCGCACCGCGGTGGCGATCGGATTGCACAGCGGCGACGCGGTGCTCGGCGCCGTCGACGGCCATCAGCTCATCGTCGGCGACGGCCTGAGCATCGCGGAGCGCCTGCTGCACGGCGCGCGCTCCGGCGAATTCGTGCTCTCGAAACCGATCATGGATGCGCTGAGCGCCGCGAATTTCAAGCTCGAAGCCGAAGAGCTCGAGCCGCTGAAGCTCTCCAAGCGCGACCCTATTCCGCTCTACGGCGTGCAGCTCGATACCCAGCTCGATTTCACCGACTGACAGTCCGTAACCCGCGGCGCCGCGCGGGCTCTAATTCACTTTAGTCTTGGTCACTTTCAAGATCTTCGCCCAGCGCTCGATGTCGGCGCGAATGATGCGGCCGAATTCCTCGGGCGTGTTGCCGATCGGCTCGATTCCCTGCGCGAGAATATCGGCCTCGAACGCGGGCGCGCGGATGACTTTCACGATTTCCGCATGCAGCCGCTCGATGATCGCGCGCGGCGTTTTGGCCGGCGCGAGGATGCCGTTCCAGCCGACGACCTCGTAGCCGGGCAGCCCCGCTTCGGCGATCGTCGGCACTTCCGGGATCACGGCCAGGCGATTGCGCGTGCTGACGCCGAGTGCGCGCACCCGGCCGGCCTTTATCTGCGGGATCGCGACCACCGGCGCGCTGAATAAGAGTCCCTAACACAACGAAACGCGCGATGCGCTGTCACGATTTTGGCTCAGGGCTAGGAGGAAGTCCCGCGGCTTAGTCATTCTAAGCAAGGGGCTTCTCGACAACGCGGCGCCGTGACTCGTTAGCCGCAGGCCCGTTTGCGGGAACGGTGACGTGGCTCCCGTGATCGCGATGCGCCGCACGGCTCCCGTCTCCGCCCCAAAGACAAAATCCTTTCGCCGAGATCCGTGGACGATGGGCCAAAACTCGTGCCAGCCCGAAGGGTTGCAGCCAGAATCGGCGATGGCCGCGTTGCTCGTCTTGGCAATGGAACGACCATTGCCTTCACCGGGCGCCTTGATTCTGGCCGCAACGCACATGTGTTTCGTTATGTTAGGGACTCTCGACCTGCAGTTCGCCGCCGATCAGCGCAGTCATGACCTGCGGCGCGCCCTTGTAGGCGATCTGCGTGAGCCGCGCGCCCGACATTACCGAAAATACTTCGGCCGACAGGTCGCCGAGACTGCCGCGCCCCACCACGCCGTGATTGAACTGGCCGGGCTTCTCCTGGACCTGCGCGATCAGGTCTTTGACCGAATGGATCGGCAGCTTCGGGTTCACGACCAGCACCTGCGTGACCGACGTGACCATGGTGACGGGCGCGAAATCCCTGAGCGTGTCATACGGCAGGTCCGAGTAAAGGCTGGGGTTCACCGGGTGCGACGGAAACACCATCAGCAGCGTGTAGCCGTCCGGCGCGGCCTTGGCGACGATGTTCGAACCCACGATTCCGCTCGCGCCGGGGCGATTGTCGACGATGATCTGCTGGCCGAGCGATGTCTTGAGCTTGTCTGCGACGACGCGCGCGAAAGTATCGGTATTGCCGCCGGCGCCGGTCGGTACCACGAGACGGATCGGACGGTTCGGATAATTGTCGGCTGCACCCGCCGCAGAGACTGCCGCGGCAAGCGCTATGGTGGAGACCGCCAGCACCCCGTTCATGCGGGATTACCGGCAACCTTCAGCAGCGCAGCGAGGTCAGCGACGTTTGCCACTTTTTCGAGCTCGAACACCATGCCGATGATTTTTTCGGTGCCGGTTGACGGCCACCTGGCGAATTCGGCGCAACCGCGAAACTTGTTCGAGATGTCTTCCCATGTCATCGGCTGCGTATACATTGGCCACAGTGACTACGGGCAGTATCGATACCAACATTGAGTTGATGCTCATTGATGGATGGTAACTGGATGCAAAGCGCGGGTGCAATATACAATCGACGTTTGTCACCGACCGGGGATTTTCTGCCGTGCCTTATCTCGATCTGACGCCCGACTTCCGGCTCTTCTACGAAATCGACGACCACACCGATGCGTGGACGCAGCCGGAGACGATCGTGATGGTGCACGGCTTCACCGAGAACACCGACGCATGGCGCGCGTGGGTGCCCCATCTCGCGCGGCGCTACCGCGTGATCCGCTTCGACCAGCGCGGCTTCGGCCGCTCGACGCCGGTCGCGCGCGATTTCACGTTCACAACCGAATTGCTCGTTGACAACACCGCGCGCGTAATCGAAGCGCTCGCGGGCGGTTCCGCGCACGTGATTGGCGCGAAAAGCGGCGGCCTCATCACGATCGAGCTCGCGGCGGTGCGGCCCGAACTCGTGAAAACGATAACGCTCGCATCGACGCCGCTGGCGCCCCCGCAGCCGCAGAACTGGCTCGAGCATATGGAGAAATACGGCATGCGCAGCTGGGCGCGCATGACGATGCCGCCGCGGCTCGGCAGCAAAATGCCGCCGCGCGGCATCGACTGGTGGGTCGATATGATGGGCGCGACCGCGCTGAATACCGCGTATGTTTACCTGCGGTGGGTCAGCACGATTGACGTTGCCGCCGATCTCAATCGCGTCAAGTGCCCGGCGCTCGTGCTGACGACGACATCGCCGCGCCGTGCGTATAGCAAGACCGATGCGGAAACTTATCGCGAAGGATTACCGCATGCCGAAGTCGCGGCGTTGCCCGTCGACGGCTATCACGTCGCGGCGACCGCGCCGGACGAGTGCGCTCGCATCACGCTCGATTTCCTCGCCCGCCACGCCGCGCGGGCTTAGCGCGCTCACTCGGCGGTGCCCCCCGTCGCATCGACGATTGCCCTGCCGGCTATCGTATTGGCGCCGGGCCGGTTGTCGACCACTACCAGCACCGGCGTAACTTCATTCGACGAGCGGCGTGTACAGATCGATACGGCGGTCGCGCCACCAAGGCACCTTCTTGCGATCACCGCGCACCTTACCGAGATCGATCTCGGCAACGAGCAACTCTTCCTTCACGCTGCCGGCTTCCGCCATGATCGTGCCTGTCGCGTCGACGATCATGCTCCGGCCCAGATGGCTGCGCTTGCCTTCCTGCCCGACGCGGTTGGCGGCGACCACGAAAACGCCGTTTTCATAGGCGCGCGAGCGCAGCGGCACATCCCAGATACCGGCGCGATGGCCCGGATCGCTGTAGGTCGAATAGCAGATCGGCATGAAAATGATTTCCGCGCCCTTCAGCGCGAGCGCGCGCGACGGCTCCGGGAACAGCCGGTCGTAGCAGATCTGGATGCCGAAGCGGATGCCTCGCCATTCGAAAACCGGCAAGCCGGGACCCGGCGCGAAATACATGCGCTCGTAGCTGCCGGTGCCGCCCTGCTTCTCGTCGGGGAAATAGGCGGGTATGTGCGTCTTGCGGTAGATGCCGAGCACTTCGCCGCGCTCGTCGCACGCCAGCGCGGAATTGAAATAGCCGCCCGCCGCCGTGCGCTCGCCGAACGGCCAGATCGTCGCGACGCCGTGCTGTTTGGAGAGTACGCAGAGTTTTTTCATCAGCGGGCCGTCCGCCGTCACGAAAAAATGGTCGAAGTCCGGGCGCAGCGTGTTCGGAAAAAAGGGCGTCATGAAAAGCTCGGAGAACGTGGCGAATTGAACATTGCGCTTCGCCGCTTCTTCCATCATGGCGATCGCGGCCGGCAGCATCGCCTCCGGGTCTTCCGTCATTACCGGGCCGGTTTGGGCTGCGGCTACTATCAGTTTGTCGTTCATTCCTGCCTCTGTAACAAAGTATGGAACTCAGTCAATGCGTGCGCCAGAATCCTTGACGACTTTCGCCCACTTCGTGATTTCGGCTTTCTGAAACGCCGCGAATTGCTCGGGCGTGTCGGCCATGACTTCGCTGGCGAGCTTAGTCAGCCGTTCGCGCATATCGGCGGTGTGCAGGATTTTGCCGATCGCGGTATTCAGGCCCGCGATGACTTCCGCGCGCGTGCCGGCCGGCGCGAACACGCCGAACCATTGCAGCGCTTCGAAGCCTTTCAGCCCGCCCTCCGCGACGGTGGGCACGTCGGGCATCACCTGCGAGCGCTTGAGGCTCGTCACGGCGAGCGCCTTCAGGCGGCCCGATTGTATATAGGGCAGAAACGACAGCGCGGTGCCGAATTCGAGCGACACCTGGCCGCCGACGAGATCGGCGAGCGCCGGCGCGTCGCCCTTGTACGGAACGTGCAGCATCTGCACGCCCGCCTGCGCCTTGAACATTTCGCCGACGAGGTGCGAGACGCCGCCGCTGCCGCTCGACGCAAAACTCAGCGCGTCCGGCCGCGCCCTGGCGAGCGCAATCAATTCCTTCACTGATTTCTCGGGCACCGAAGGATGCGCGGAGAGCACGATCGTCGCCGTCGCGATGCCGACCACCGGTGCGAAATCCCTGATCGAATCGTACGGCAGCTTCGCGTACAAGCTTTGCGCGATCGCGTGCGTGCTGCTGGTGCCGACCAAAATCGTATAACCGTCGGATGGCGCCTTGGCGGCGAGGTCAGAGCCTATACACCGTCGAAGGGCGGAGCAGGGGAGCCCCTTCAGGGGATGCGACCCCGGAGACGTGTGCCGCGGACGCGAATTTAATTTCGACGGCGCGTCATCCGACTCGCGGACGTTCACATCCCGCACGCGGGAACCCTGCTCACTGCTCGCGCCTGGCCCGCCGCGCCGCCGCGATTATCCACGATCACCTGCTGGCCGAATGCGTCACTGAGTTTCTGCGCCACCAGCCGCGCCACGATGTCGGTTGCGCCGCCCGCCGGAAACGGCACGATAAGCCGAACCGGTTTCGCCGGGTAATTCTGCGCGTGCGCGGCAGGCAGAGCGAGCAAGGCACACGCAAGTGCGGTAATGACAGGTCGCATGAAAAATCCCTGAAGGAGGAAACGGCCGGATGACGGTCCGGTCGATTTTACATTTTCTGCTAAAGTAACGCCTTCCCCTCAACGCAAGACATCCCGCCATGCTTCGCTTCGCACACTCCGCAGCCATCGCGCTCGCGCTTGCTTCGGGCAGCGCTGCTGCCGCCGATTCCCAGTACCCGACCCGTCCCGTCAGGCTCATCGTCGGTTATCCACCCGGCGGCAGCACGGACATCGCCGCGCGCATGATCGGCCAGCGGCTGACGCCCGTGTTCGGGCACACCGTGGTCATCGACAATCGCGCGGGCGCGAGCGGCACCATCGGCGCCGGCATCGTCGTCAAATCCGAGCCCGACGGATATACGCTGTCGTTCGCCGCCTCTCCCGAAGTCGCGATCTACCGCGCGCTGATGAAAAACCCGCCTTACGACTCGCTCAAGGATTTCGCGCCGGTCACGCTCGTCGGCCGCGTACCTTTCATGCTTGTCGTACATCCGTCGGTGGCTGCGACCTCGGTGAAAGAACTGGTCGTACTCGCGAAAGCCAAACCGGGCGCGTTGAATTTCGCGTCATTCGGCAACGGCACCTCCAATCATCTCGTCGGCGCGGCTTTTTGCGCGGCCACCGGCGTCAACATCGTGCATATCCCGTACAAAGGCAGCGCGCCGGCGATCACCGATCTGCTGGGCGGCCAGGTGCAGATGACTTTCGACACGGTGCCGGTCGTGTTGCCGCAGGTGCGCGCCGGAAAACTGAAGGCGCTCGCGGTCGCCACGCCCAAACGCTCGCCGCTCGCGCCCGAGGTGCCCACCATGGACGAAGCCGGCGTCGCGGGGTTTTCCGGCGGCACGTGGTTCGGGGTACTCGCGCCGGCCCGCACCCCCGCGGCCGCCGTCGAGCGCCTGAACCGGGAAATCGCCGCGATCCTGCGCGCGCCGGACGTGGTGCAAACTTTTACCGAGCGCGGCATCGAACCCATCGGCAACAGCGCCGCCGAATTCCGCGCGTTCATCGAAGTCGAATCGCGGCGTTGGCTGAAAGTGGCGCAGGACGCGGGCGTCAAACCGGAATAATATTAAAGGCGTTAGGCGTGAGGCGTGAGGCGGAAGAGAACTAAAGCCTTAGTCCGCCTCACGCCTCTCGCCTCACGCCTCCCATGAAGGAAGCGAATGCGCACTGACCGAACCGTACTCACCAACGCGACACTGATCGACTGCGTCGAGCCGAAACCTTCGGCCAACACCTCCGTCGTAATCGAGCAAGGCCGCATCACGGAAATCATGCGCGGCGGACGCCAACCCGCAGCCGGCGACGCGCGAATGATCGATTTGAAGGGCGCATACCTGCTGCCCGGCCTGTGGGACGTGCATATTCACCCCGACTATCTATCGCTCGCCGAGATGCCGCTCGCCGAGCAAGTCGCGCTGTTCGGCCACCGCCTGATGCAGGCGCTTACCGAGTCGGGCATCACGGGCCTGCGCTGCGCCGGCGCGCACCACTTCATGGACGTCGCATGGAAACGCGCGTTCGATTCCGGCCAGCACGTGGGCCCGCGCGTCTACGCGGCCGGGCATTTCCTGACCACGACCGGCGGCCACTTCCTGACTTCGGGCCACGCGCTCGAATGCGACGGCCCTTATGGTTTCGTCAAAGCGATCCGCGAGCAGATCAAGAACGGCGTCGATCACATCAAGCTCAATTTGTCGGGCGGCATCATGGGCCCGCCGTGGGACCTGCATAAGCATTCGTTCCTGCTCGACGACGAGCTGAAGGCCGCGTTCGACATCTGCCATTTGCGCGAATTCAAGGTGATGGCGCACGCGACCAATCCGGCCGCGGTGAAAAACGCAGTGCGCCTGGGCGCGCACAGCGTCGAGCACGGCTATATCATGGATGACGAATGCATCGAGCTGATGCTCGCGCGCGAGACCTGGTATGTGCCCACGCTCGCGATCAGCCATCTGACGCCCGAGCAGGTCGACAACGACTGGGAGCGCGCGTGGGTGCAGCAACGCAACATGCCGCATTCGTTTTGCTGCCGCGCTGATGCAGCCGCCGACGTGCATGGCGGATGGTTCAAAAAAGCCCTCGATGCCGGCGTCAAAATGGCGCTCGGTTCCGACATCCGGCCGCTGAAGGACGCGGCATTGCTCGAAATGGGTTTATGGGTCAAAGACGGCGCGACGACCTGGCAGACGCTGCTCGCGGCGACTCGGCACGCGGCGCAGTTGTGCGGGGTCGGGGCCGATCTCGGCACGGTCGAAGTCGGCAAACTCGCCGATCTCATCGTCGTCGGCGCGAACCCGCTCGCCGACATCAACAACGTGCGCCAGCTCCAACTCGTCTTCAAGGAAGGCCGGATCGTCTCGGACAAGCGCGGCTGCTCTACAACCTGAAAACCAAAGTAGACGCAGATAAACGCGGATGAAACCTAGATCAACATTACCTTCGTTGAGGTTTTGAACTATCTGCGTTTATCTGCGTTTATCCGCAGCTCGCCTGCTTGTGAAGTAACTACTATTTCTCGCCTGCTACAAGGTAGGCCCACAGCGCTGCGACGCCGTCGGGCTTGATCACGTCACCCCACGGCGGCATATTGCGCACGCCGTTGGTCACCGAATCAATGAAGCGCGCCCGCTCGTCGCGCGGAAAAGTCGCGAGGTCGATCGCCCATGGCGGGTTCTTCATGTTCTCGCCGTGGCAGGTCACGCAATTGGCAGCGTAAATTGCCGCGCCTTGCTTGACTTGTTCGGGCGGGAACGTTTGTGCTTGTGCGGGAACGGCACAAAAGGATATCAAAGCCAGGCTGCAATAATAAATTGGGCGCATCGACTTTCTCGTTGTGATCTAAACCAAATCCCTCGCCCCGTTTCAACGGGGAAAGAGCCGGGGTGAGGGAAAGCAAATTCTAATACCGTTACTCAGGCATCAGCGCAAAAGTGTACACCGTGCCGCCGGCCGGCACGACGTTGCCCGCGGAGCGCGTCGGATTGCTGCCGCCGCGGCCCGACAACACGGTCACGTACTGTTTGCCTTTGTAGGTATAAGTGATCGGCGGCGCGTTTACACTCGAGCCGGTCTTGAACTGCCATAGCTGCTTGCCGGTATCCTGGTCGAGCGCGATGAATTCGCCGGTGAGTTTGCCGGTGAATAGCAGTCCGCCGTCGGTGGCGAGCGTGCCCGCCGAGATCGCAAATTCCTGCTGCGGCACTTTCCACAGCTCTTTGCCGGTCAGCGGATTCATTGCGATCGTGTAGCCGGGCGCGATGTCGGGCGGATTCTTGTAGCTCGTTTCGATACCCGTATAACCGCCGCCGATCACGAGCGGCTGGTCTATGAATTTCATGACGCGTATCGCTTCCCACGAATTCAGGAACAGCACACCGGTTTTCGGGTTGTAAGCCGACAGCGTCGCATTGGTCGCGCGCGCGGGCGACATGTCTACGGTCTCGCCCTTCAACGCGCGGTCAAGCAGATCGGTCAGCACCGGCTTGCCGGTCTTGAGATCGATGTGCTTGGCCCAGTTCTGGCGCATGAACTGGTGGGCGGCAATCAGCTGGCCGTTGGTGCGATCAAGCACGTAGACGAAGCCGTTCTTGTTCACGTTGAACAAGACTTTGCGCGGTTTGCCGTCGATCTGCACGTCGGCCAAGATGCTCTCGGCCGTGGCGTCAAAGTCGAAGACGTCGTTCGGCGTGAACTGGTAATACCACACCATCTCGCCGGTTTTCGGGCGTATCGCGAGCAGGCTAGACGCAAACAGGCTGTCCATGCCCGCGCGATATTTCGGGTTGTAGGGCTCGGGGTTGCCGGTGCCGATGTAGAAGAGATCGAGCTGCGGATCGTAAGAACCGGGCTGCCATGTCGCGCCGCCGCCGTACTTCCAGGCATCGGGGAACTCCTTGTTGGGCCACGTTTCCGAACCTTTTTGTCCCGGCTCGGGAATCGTCCACGTGCGCCACAGGCGCTTGCCGGTGTCCGGATCGTAGCCTTCGATGAAACCGCGCGCGGTGCGGTCGCCGCCGGCCATGCCCGAGATCAGCACGCCGTTGACGATCGCCGGCGCAACGATGCCGCCGTAGCTTTCCTTCCATTCTCCGAATTTTTCTTTCCAGATTTCCTTGCCGGTTTTCATGTCGAGCGCCTGCACGTACGCATCGACGTTCTGGCGGAAAAGCTTGCCGTTATAGATGGTCGCTGCCCCGCGTATGTAGGCGCCGGAAGTCGTGACGCGCAACGCTGCACGATCGTATGTAGCCGGCGTACGCCAGATCTGGCGGCCCGTCGCAAGGTCGATTGCGTAGGTCCAGTTGCCGTTGACCACATACATGACGCCTTCGTAAATCGTCGGCTGCGAGAGCTCGCCCATCTCGTTCGACAGGCTGAACGTCCACACCGGCACCAGGCGCTTGATGTTCGACTTGTTGATCTGCTTTAACGGGCTGTACATCTTCAGGTCGTAGCCCATCCCGAATGTCGTCACGTTTTCCGTGTTCTTGCCGTCGGTCAGCAGGTCCTGCGCGGTTTGCGCGATCGCAACACCGCAGGACGCCATCAACACCAACGCTGCAATTTTTTTCATGAGTCGCTCCCAAAAAGATTTGACGGTTACTGCGGCATCAGCGCAAACGTGTACACCGAGCCGCCGGCGGGAACAGTGTCGCCGAGCGCGCGGCCGGATACCGCGCCGCCGCGACCGGACAAAATCGTCACGTATTGCACGCCTTTATGCGTATAAGTAATCGGCGGCGCAACGATGGCGGAACCCGTCTTGAACTGCCACAATTGTTTGCCGCTGTCCTGGTCGAGCGCTATGAACTCGCCGGTGAGCAGACCGGTGAAGAGCAAACCGCTGTCAGTCGCCAGCGTGCCCGCCGAACTACCATAATCCTTCATCGGAATCTTCCATGCCGTTTTGCCGGTGAGCGGATTCATCGCGACGTGATATCCCGCCGGGTTCGGAATTTTGGTAGAGGTATCGATGCCGATGTAACTCGAGCCTATTTCCAGTTTCACATCGACGAATTTCATCACCCGGATATGCTCCCACGAATTCAGGAACAGCCATCCGGTCTTGGGGTTGTAGGCCGACAAGGTCGCGTTGGTGGCGTATCGCGGCAGGAGATCAATGGTTTCGCCCTTGACGGCGCGCTCCAGCAGATCGGTCAGCACCGGCCGCCCGGTCTTGAGATCGATATACTTCGCCCAGTTCTGGTTAACGAAGGGGTGCGCTGCGATCAACTGCCCGTTGGTGCGGTCGATCACGTACAGGAATCCGTTCTTGTTGACGTTGAACAAAACCTTGCGCGGCTTGCCGTCGATCCGGACGTCGGCGAGGATGCTCTCGGCCGTGCCGTCAAAGTCAAAACTGTCGTTCGGCAGATATTGGTAATGCCACACCATTTCACCGGTCTTCGGGCGGATCGCGAGCAGGCTTGCCGCATAGAGACTGTCCATGCCGCCGCGATACTTGGGGTTATACGGCTGCGCATTGCCGGTGCCGATGTAGAAAAGATCGAGCTCGGGATCGTACGACCCGGGCTGCCAGGTAGCACCCCCGCCGTATTTCCACGCGTCGGGCATTTCCTTGTGCGGCCACGTCTCCGAGCCTTTCTCGCCGGGCGCGGGGATCGTCCACGTGCGCCACAACAGCTTGCCGCTTTGCGGGTCATAGCCGTCGATAAAGCCGCGCGCCGTGCGGTCGCCGCCCGCCATGCCGGAAATCAAAACGCCGTTAACGATCATCGGTGCGACGATGCCGACGTAGCTTTCCTTCCAGTCGGCGAACTGGGTTTTCCACAGCTCCTTGCCGGTTTTGAGATCGAGCGCCATGACATGGCAGTCGACGGTCGTGCGATAAAGCTTGCCGTCGTATATCGTCGCCGCGCCGCGCATGATTACGCCGGTATTGGCGACGCGCATCACGGCGCGATCGTAAGTTACCGGCGTGCGCCAGATCTGGCGGCCGGTCGCCACGTCGATCGCGAACGTCCAGTTGCCGTTCACCACGTACATCACGCCGTTGTAGACGGTCGGCTGCGACATTTCGCCCATGTCGCTCGTGAGCATGAAGTTCCACACCGGCACTAGCCGCTTGACGTTCGACTTGTTGATTTCCTTGAGCGGGCTGAACATCTTCAGGTCGTAGCCCAGCCCGTAGTTCGTGACGTTTTCGGTGTTTTTACCCGCATTCAGCAATTCGTCCGCGGTCTGCGCGCATGCAACCCCGCAGGCCGCCGACAAAACCAGCGCCAGAATTTTTTTCATGACTCCTCCACGTGTTGAGTTCATTTAATCGGGCATCAGCGCGAACGTCCACACGGCGCCGCCGGCGGGCACCTTGGGCGAAGCTTTGCGCCCGCGCGAATCGCCGGCGAGCCCCGACAGCACGGTAATGTACTGGCGCCCATTGTGCGTGTACGTGATCGGCGGCGAATTGACGCCCGATCCGGTCTGGAACTGCCATAGCACTTTGCCGGTGGCTTCTTCGATCGCGATGAATTCGCCGGTCATGCGGCCCGTGAACACCAGCCCGCCATCGGTCGACAACATGCCCGATTGCGTGACGAAGTCGGTCAACTTGATCTGCCACTTGAATTTGCCGGTCAGCGGATCCATCGCCACGTGATAGCCCTCGGCGTCGTCGCCGGCTGCGCGCGGGAAAGCGCGGCTCTCGGCGCCGGTGTAGCGCACGCCCGCCTTGTATTCAACCGGCACGAGCTTGACCATCTGCGGAAAATTGATCGTGTTCATGTACACCATGCCGGTCTTCGGATTGAACGACATCGGCGCCCAGTTCTTCACGCCGAACGCCGGCCATAATTCGACTTCCTCTCCGGCGAGCAGGCGCTTGCGCACATCGGTTTCGACGGGCCGGCCGGTTTTCATGTCGATGTGCGTAGCCCAGTTAATTTTGCCGAACGGAAATCCGCGCAGCAGCTTGCCGTTGGTGCGGTCGATGACGTAGAAGAAGCCGTTGCGGTCCGCATGCAGCAGCACTTTGCGCATCTGCCCGTCGACGTTCAAGTCGGCGAGCACGTTTTCATTGACCCCGTCGTAGTCGAATGAATCATCGGGCGTGAACTGGTAGTGCCAGACAATTTCGCCGGTCTTGGGCCGAATCGCCAGCACGCTCGCAGTGTAAAGGCTGTCCTTGCCGCGATACTTCGTGTTCCACGGTCCCGCATTTCCCGTTCCCCAGTACGTGAGATCGAGTTCGGGATCGTACGACCCGGTGACCCACGTCGTGCCGCCGCCGCGCTTGTAAACGTCCGACTCGGGCGGCCAGGTTTCGGCGCCGGGTTCGCCCGGGCCGGGCACGGTGTAACGGCGCCACAATGATTTGCCGGTCTCGGGGTCCCAGCCGTCGAGAAAGCCCCGCACGCCGAATTCCGCGCCCGACATGCCGGTGATCAGCACGCCGTTGGCGATCAGCGGCGCGACGATCGACGAATGGCCTTCCTTCCATTCGGCGAATTTGCTTCTCCACAACTGCTTGCCGCTTTTCATGTCAAGCGCGACGACGTGCGCGTCGAGCGTTACCCGGTACAGCTTGCCGTTGTAAATCGCCGCGCCCTTGTTAGAGATGCCGCAGCACACGACGCGCGGCGTCTCGGGATCGTACTCGACCGGCGTGCGCCAGATCTGCTTACCGGTCTTGATGTCGATTGCAAACGTCCATTTGACGTTCGTCACATACATGACGTCGCCGTAAATCATCGGCTGCGCCTGCTCGCCAAGATCGTTGGCGAGGCTCGTGCTCCAGATGGGAACCAGGCGCTTCACGTTCGACGTGTTGATCTGCTTGAGCGGGCTATAGCGCTTCATGTCGTAGCCCTGGCCGTACGTCGTCACGATTTCGGTGTTCTTGCCGTCGTTCATCAGATCCTGCGCGGTCTGTGCGTGCGCGGGCAGGCAGGCGAAGCAAAGCAGCGCGGCGAATATTTTTCTCATGGTTCCCCCGGAGATGGTTTCCCCTCCCGCGAACCGGGAAGGGAGATCGTTGCCGCGTGTCAGTCCGGCATCAACGCGAACGTCCACACCATGCCGCCCGCCGGCACGCTGTTCGTGATGAAGCGGCCGGCGACGCTGCCGCCGCGGCCCGACAGCACGCTTACGTACTGCTTGCCTTTGTAC
>JBKJMN010000231.1:0-9962 GCA_046596405.1 Burkholderiales bacterium | reverse complement strand
CCTCGTTGAATTTTTGCGCGAACGTGCGGGCGAGCGAATCGGTCACGCCGCCCGCCGATTGGGCGGCAATGATGCGGATGGGTTTGGCGGGATAGCTCTGGGCGGGCGCGCAGGTCGCCGCGCAGGCGCCGAGCGCGGTGGCGAGGACGCGATACACCGAAAGCCGGACGGCGCCGTTCAGACGCTCGCCATTATCCTGCCCCAGCGCGGATCGGGTCGCTGCATCATGCGCGGGCCGGCCGCGTGAAGCGCCGCCCAGGTCGTCGAAGTAATGTTGAGTAAAACGGGGCGCCCGAATTCGGCTTCGAGGATGGGCACCGCATAGATCGCAAACCACAGGCCCCCGGGCATCAGCAACGCCTGCGCGTCGGGCGCTGCACGCATGACCTGACGTCCGAGCTCGAGTGCCAGCTCGTGGTCGTCGGATGCCAGCGTCTGTTTATTTTCAGCCAGGGTGCGCGCGCGCGAGCGGCAGGCGATCACTTCGATTCCGGCATCGGCGAGATACCGGGTGAGCGCGGCATTCACGGGCTCGGGCCAGCGCGTCGCCAGCGCGATCTTGGTCGCGCCCAGATGCTTCAGCGCGGCGATATGCGCTTCAAGATCGGTATCGCAAGGCACTCCGGTGCGATCCTGCGCTTGAGCGAGGATTTCGAGCATTTTCTGGCGGCCGAGCGCCGAGGCCACCGGCACGCCGCTTAAGGAGATGCGGTCGGCTTTTTTCCTGGCCAGCAAATCGAAGCGCTCCCACAGGGTCGGCAAATTGTTTTCAACGCTGGCGAGCGTGTACTCGGTCAGATTGAGGCCGGTCGTAATCAGTACCACGCCTTCCGGCGCGATGCGGTAAAACTGGTACGCATCCATGTCGGTGTAGAGGTGGGGAATGACATAACCGAGCTGGTACCAGGGATTGATGACGCTCATGGCGGACTGACCTTGTCTTGGAGTTTTGCGATAGCGTCGAAACGGCGGGGTGCTGCGCCCCGAGCCGGGCAACTGCGGTTACTGGCGGAGCAGGGGATCCTTCATGCCGCCGCTCACGTTCAACACGCCGCGCGCGATCGAGATCGATTGCGTGCCGAGCTGAACGTTGAGGCGGCCGGCCAGTTCCGACGCGGGCGATACGTCGAGCACGCCGGTCGCATTGAGAGGGCCGGCGGCGAGCTTTAAATTGCGGTACGCGATGCGGTTGCCCGCCGACTGCGCGTCGCCGGTGATTTCGGTATAAGGCGTCTTGCCGCCGCGCAGCCCGCCGCGGCTCGTCGACTGGATGGCGCGCACGAGGTCAACGTTATTCAGGGTGCCTTTTTGCAGCGCGAAACTGGTCGTAACCCGCGGCGCCGCGAAGAGCTCATCGGGGGTCTGGCCCTGCGCCGCAAACTTGACCGTGGCGTCGAGCGTGCCGCTGGCGACGAAGTCGCGCGTGAAACCGGCCAGCGCGCTGGCGACGTCCGCGCCTTTCAAGGTTAATTCACCGTCTGCCACGAGATCGTTTTTCCAGCGCACGTTGACCGCGCCCTTGAGCGCGCCGCCGAACACCCGGCCTTCGATGCCCGTGATCGTGGCATTCTGGCGGGTGAAAGTAGCGATCGCCGCCAGTTCGGAAAATTCGACCTTGGGACCGACCGGCGGGGTCCAATTGTGGGCGGTGAAGTTGGCGCGATACTGGCCTTGCTCCTTCAGCGGAATCAAATCGAGGCTGGCCTTGGCGTCATGCACAGTGAGTTTCTGCCAGCCGCCGTCCTTGCCAAGCGTCGCTACCGCGTCGAGGTCCGGCAATTCAGCGCCGTACAGACCGAGCTTGATGCCGTTGATCTTGAGGCGCCGCACCTGCAAACGCGTATTAGCCGGCGGGGCTGCGGCCCAGGCTGCGAGCCGCGGCAGCGCGTCCTGATCCAGCGCGAGACCGGTGATCTCGACCTCGTCGAGGATTTTTTTCTCGTCGAGTATTGCCAGTGAGGTTACCGGGATCACTACCGTTTCGATGCGCACGTCCTGGCCGGGGCCGATGGCGAGGCGCTCGATTTTGAGTTGTGGCGACGGGAACAGGGTAAAGCGCAGCCCGCCGATGCTGACCGATTCCTGCAGGCGTTCGGTGAGGACTTTCTCGGTGGCGGGAATGTAACCCGTCATCGGCACGATCTGCAGCAGGCCGACCGCGGCAATCAGCAGCACGACCACGCCGATAATCAGCAGCCGCACCCATTGGATCGGCCGGCGCGCGGTGGCGACCCGCCTTCCGCGCGCGGCGGCGTGCTCCTGCTCGAGCGCCACCTGGGTGGCTACGGTATCGGCCCTCTGCTGCGCATCGGCGCGGGCCTTCACATCGGCGTCGAATTCTGCCTGCGCGCGGGATTTGATCTCAGCCTCGACTTTCGCGTGAATTTCTTTTTCCGCATTTTGCCGCATCTGGTGCTCCTGCATCACGCGCGCGACGGCTTCCTGCTTGGCACGGTCTTCGGCCGCGGCGCGCGCGCGTTTTTCCGAAATCGCCTTATGCTCGGCGTGCACGCGCGCCGTCATCTCGGCCTGGGCTTTGGCCACCGCCTGCTCGTGCTGCAGGCGAGCATTCGCCAGCATGCGCTGCGCTTCGTCGCGCATTTTGTGCGCCTCGTCGCGCGACTTCTCGGCGACCGCGGTTTCCTTGCTCGCCGCTTCGCGGATGAGCTTTTCGGCGGTCGCGCTGATCTGCAGAGCGGCCTTGGCCTGCGCTTCGGCTACTTCCCGCTTGCGCTCGGCCTCTTCGCGCGCCGTGCGCTCGGCATCGATGCGGTCAGCGAGCTCAGCCTGCGCTTTGCGGTCGGCTTCTTCGCGCGCCGCTGCGACCTTGGCCTCGGCTTCTTCGCGCACCTCGCGCTCGGCCGCGATGCGCGCTTCGACTTCCGTGCGTGCGCGGCGCTCGGCCTCTTCGCGCGCCTGGCTCACGGCCTCGTCGCGCGACTGGCGCTCGACCGCGACCAGCGCTTCGGCCTCGGTGCGCGCTTTGCGCTCGGCCGCGATCTCTTCGCGCGATTGGGCCTCGGCCAGGGCCCGGGATTCGGCGTCGGCACGCGCCTGGCTCAACTGCTCTTCGCGGGCGGCGATTTCGCTGGCGGCTTTTGCTTCGGCTTGAGTGCGCGCCCGGCGTTCGGCTTCGAACTCGTCGCGGGCTTTCGCGTCGGCAATCGCGCGCGCTTCTGCTTCGACGCGGGCAGTGCGGATTTGCTCTTCGCGCGCGGCAATTTCGACTGCGGCGCGCGCTTCGGCTTCCTCGCGCGCCTTGCGCTCGGCCGCGATGCGCACTTCCGCCTCCTGGCGCGCTTTGCGCTCCGCGTCTTCGCGCGCCTGCGCCTCGATCCGCGATTGCCTGATGTTGTCTTCGAGCACCCGGAACTCGGCGCGCATCCTGGCTTCGGCTTCTTCGCGCGCGATCTGTAATTCGGTTTCGTGCTGCAGTTTATCCGCCTGGGCCTGCGCGCGATGCCCGGCTTCTTCGATGGCCTTTGCTTCGGCCACGGCCCGCGCGGCGGCTTCCGCCTGCATGCGCGTTTCGGCGGCGGCGAGCGCGCGCGAAGCTTCCGCGGCTTTGGCGAGCGCCTCCTGGCGCGCGCTCTCGGCGGCGCGCGCGAGTGCTGCTGCTTCCGCCTTGAACTTGTCTTCGCTGTGGCCCGCGGCGCGGGTCTCGGCCACCGCGCGGGCGGCGGCTTCCGCTTGCATGCGCGCCTCGACTTCCGTCTTCGACGCCGCGGCGGCAGCCGCCATGGCATGCGCCTGCACGATCGCTTCTTCGGCCGCCTGGGCGCGCGCCTCGGCTTCCGCCCGCGCCAGCGCTTCAGCCTCGGTGCGCGCCAGCGCGTCGGCTTCGGCGCGCACGCGCGCTTCGCTTTCCACCTTGGCGCGCTCCTCGGCCTGCTTGAGCGCTTGCTCCATCGCGCGTATTTTTGCTTCGAGTGCCATGCGCGCACGCGCTTCCGCCTGCGCCCGCGCGCGCGCTTCGGCTTCCGCGCGAGCGCGTGCTTCGGCCTCGGCTCGCGCGCTCGCTTCCGCTTTAGCTTTGGCCGCCGCTTCTACATTGGCCTTGGCCTCCGCCGCGGCACGGGCGGCGGCTTCGGCGTCGGCGGCGGCTTTGGCCGCCATTGCTGCGCGCATGCGCGCTTCGGCTTCGGCTTTCACTTGGCCTTCGGTGGCGGCCTCGACGTCGACCTGCGCGCGCGCGCTGTCCTGCGCGGCGGCGCGCGACTGTTCTTCGGCCTTCAGCTTCGCCGTGGCTTCGACCAGAGCATTGGCTTCGGCGGCAGCACGCGCACGCGCTTCGACTTCCTGCCGCGCCTTGGCTTCGCCCGCCGCCTTGGCCGCTACGTCCGCGCGCGCTTGCGCCTCCGCTTCGGCCTTGGCGCGTTGTTCAGCCTCCGTATTTAGCAACGCTACCCGGCCCGGCAGCGTAAAGTCGAGATCGAGGTCGTCGTCCCCGTCGTCAGCACCGGCGGGCGCGCCTTCCGACAGGAACTTGACGTACCCGTCGGCGATCAGCTTCTTCAGCGCGGCTGCAATGACGGCATCCGGCACGCCGGATTTGTTGCCGAGGTCCGCGACCCTGGCCTTGCCGTCGACGGCGAGAAACACCATGCCCAGCTCGCGCGTCAGGCGGATGGTTTTGTTTTTGACTTCGAGAACGCCTTTGGCGGTCTTTGTGTATATCGTCTCTGGGCGCATTGAATTTTCAGCAGTAAATGGCGTTCAGACAGGCGGCGGCGCGGCCCGGGTCGGCGGCGCCGGCGCGATTTTCTCGCTCATGGCTGGTGGCGCGAGATTGTCCGGCAGCGTGCATGCCGTTGGTATATCAACGCGGCGTGCAGCTCAACCATGACGACTCGTTCCCCCTATTGATTACGCACGGCCATTATAGTTTAATACGTCGCGCAACCGCGATCGCTGCGGTGTTTTTTGCATAAAGGGCGGTCAGGATGCGACAAAGGCGCAGCGACTACGATGTCACCGACAGCATCAAGACCACCGATGCTGCCGTAGTCGCCGCCGAAGTCCGTCGCATCTACCTTGATTTGTTTCGAAAAGCGGATGTGGCGGCGCTGGACCGGTCATTCGTCGATTTTGCCGCGCTATACGGGGGCCAGAATCCCGACTATCACGCGTGCGATACCGCTTATCACGACATGCAGCATGTGCTGGATGTCACACTCGCGATGGCGCGCCTGCTGCACGGCTATAAAAGGGCGGGGCGCGAGAAGGTCGATGCCCGCCAGTTTTGTCTCGGCGTTATTCTCGCGCTGTATCACGATTGCGGCTATATCCGTCACCGCAAGGACTCGCGGCATGCGAACGGCGCCGAATACACGCTGACCCACGTTTCGCGGGGCGCGCGCTACCTGCGCCGTTACCTGCCGCAGCTGGATATGGCCGACCTGGCGCCGGTTGCATCGCGCGTCATCCACTTCACCGGCTACGAAGTGCCGGTCGACAAAATCCGCGTGCGGCAACCCGTCTACCGGGTGATCGGCAATCTGCTCGGCACCGCCGACATCCTCGGGCAGATGGCCGACCGCTGCTACCTTGAAAAATGCCACGACCGCCTGTTCCCGGAATTCGAGGCGGGGGGCGTCGCGCGGCGCATCACGAGCGCCGGTCAGGAACAGATTGTGTTTGCGTCGGCCGATGATCTGATTGCCAAGACGGCAGATTTTTACGCGACCGCCGCGCATCGCCTCGATCAGCTGCTCGAGGCCGCCTATCGCTACGCCGAACCGCATTTCGGCGGCCACAATTACTACGTCGCGGCGATCGAGCAAAACATCAGCTACGCGCGCAAGCTCGGCATCGTCAGCACCAAGCCGCGCTTGCGGCGTCAGCCGCCGCGGATCCCTGCCGCGCAGGGGCTGCTCGAGTTAACCTAGGCGGCGGCCTTACCCGCCACCTTCACGCCACCTTTAACACGATTTTGCCAATGTGCGTGCTCGATTCCATGAGCGCGTGTGCCTTGCCTGCGTCGGCCAGCGCAAACGTCGCGTTGACGACGGGCCTGATTGTGCCGCTGGCGATGAGCGGCCAGACCTTTTCCTCAAGCTCGCGCGCAACCCGCGCTTTGAATGCCGCCGGTCGAGTACGCAAGGTCGAGCCCGTGTAAGTCAGGCGCTTCAACATCACCGGCATCAGGTTGATCTCGACTTTGGAGCCCTGCGCGAACGCGAGCTGGATCAATCGCGCATCAGGGGAGGCTGCCTTGAGATTCTTTTCGATGTTCGGACCGCCGACGATGTCGAGGATGACGTTGGCGCCGCCCGCCTGGCGCACGATTTCGACGAAGTCTTCCGCCCGGTAGTCGATCACGCGGTCCGCGCCGAGCTCGCTGCAGAATTTGCAGCGCTCGGCCGGACTGTCGGTCGCGATGACTTTGGCGCCGAACGCTTTGCCGAGCTGGATGCAGGTCGCGCCGATACCGCCCGCGCCGCCGTGCACGAGAAATGTTTCGCCGGCGGCGAGGCGCGCGCCGATGAACACGTTGCTCCACACCGTGAAGTACGTTTCCGGCAGGCCCGCGGCGTCAGTCGACGACACGCCGGCCGGGACCGGCAGGCAGTGCAGCGCGTCGACCGCGCAATATTCGGCATAGCCGCCGCCATTGGTCAGCGCGACCACCGGGTCGCCGATTTTCCAGCGCGTGACGTCAGCGCCGACCGCCACTACCTCGCCGCATACTTCAAGGCCGAGCAGGTCGGAGGCGCCCGCGGGCGGCGGATAAAGGCCCTTGCGCTGCATCATGTCGGGCCCGTTGACGCCCGCGGCGGCGACCTTGATCAGCACTTCGCCCGCGGCCGGCCGCGGTAGCGCGCGCGTAGCGACGCGCAATACCTCGGGGCCGCCGGGACCGCTCATTTCGATTGCTTGCATGTGGGACGGCAGGTTTGGTGTGGTCATTTTCTGGTCTCTCTGAAAATTCGTATGCGTTCCTTGAGTCCCGGCACGCTCGCCGATTGCGCCAGTGCCGCCATGTCGGCGTCGCGAGTGTCGACTACGGTCTGGTGGTTCAGGCGTGCGAGCGCCGGTTGCGTCAGCGCTGAACTCGACTCGCGTGTCGCGTCGGTCAGTGCAAGCCAGCCGTCCTGCGCGGCAATGTGCGTGATGAAGCCGATTTCGAGCGCAGATTGCGCTTCGAACGTGCGGCTCGTTTGCAGCACGTCGCGGGCGGCGTCGGCGCCGATGCGCTGCGCGAGTCGGCGCGTCCCCAGCACGAGACCGAAACGCAGCCCCGGCATGCGAAAAGTTGTGCCGGGAGCGGCGACGCGCGTGGCGCAGGCGCAGACGAGATCCGCACCCGCGCCGAAATTTTTTCCCTGCACGAGCGCGAGCGTCGCGAACGGCGCGTGGTAAACGAGTTGCAGCAAATGCTCGATGCGCACGAAGCGCAGCACGAGTTCGCCTTCGGGCGCTTCGGCGTAGCCGGTAAAGTCGAAACCCGCGCAAAAATGTTTGCCGCTGCCTTCGAGTATAAGGAGGCGCGTGCCGTCTGTGGCCGCGTATTCGACCGCGTTGATCAGTGCTTCGACGAGCGACGCGGACAACGCGTTGGCCTTGTCCGGCCGGTTGAGCGTGAGGCGCGTGACGTGCCCGTCATGACTGCGCAGCAATTCATTGTCCATGCCGCGGGGAACCTAGATATTGAGCGTGGCGCGTACTTCGGCCGAGCGGTCCCAGAAATTGGGCAGTGACGGCGCGGAATAACCCGAGACGAAAGGCTTGGGCGCGCCGGTGACCGGGTCGAAAACGTGGCGGCTGACCGCGCCGATGTTCGCGCCGTAGACGTGGATGCTGATCGACGTGCGGTCAGTGAGCGCGTTCTCGACCTTGTGCACGTCGCCGACGGTCGGCGACACGCGGTCGACTTCGCCCGGCAAAAGCTTATGCGACGTGCCGGTCTTCAGCGCGCCGGCGCTGCCGGTGAATTCGTGGCACATTTCCGCGCCGCGCAGCATGCCTATCATCCCCCATACGGTGTGATTGTGGACCGGCGTTTTTTGTCCGGGCCCCCACACGAAGCTCACCACCGAGAAGCGCTCGAGTGGATCGCAATGCAGCAGGTACTGCTGGTAATGCCCGGGATGCGGTTCGGCGCAGGTATCGGGCAGCCAGTCGTCGGTGGCGACGAGTGCGGCGAGCAACTTGCCGCCGTGTTCGAACATTGCCGGCTCGTCATTGCCCGAGCGTTCTACCAATCGCGTGATATCGCCTATGAATTGCCGAAAGCGCGTGTGATTTTTCATGGGACACCCGGGCAAATTGAACCAAAAGACTTGACTCGTATACTAACATGCCGGTTTGACCGCTTCGTGCATGACACTTTGGAGGAATTGCAATGCCTACACGTTTATTGATCGCCGCATTGATGCTGGCAATTCCCGCAGCGGCGCCGGCCGCGGATAATTATCCAACCAAGCCGGTGCGGCTCGTGGTGCCGTTTGCGCCGGGCGGCGGCAACGATATCGCCGCGCGCTTCGTCGCCCAGCGCCTGACGGAAGCCTTCGGCGAGACGGCGGTCGTCGATAATCGCGCGGGCGCCGGCAGCACGATAGGCACCGACATCGTCGCGAAAAGCGCGCCGGACGGCTATACGCTGCTCGTCGTGCACAACGCGATCGCCATCAATCAGACGCTGTACGCGAAACTACCGTATGACACGGTGCGCGATTTCGCGCAGGTCGCGATGATCGGCGGCACGACCAATACGCTCGTCGTGAACCCTGGCGTGCCCGCGCGCAGCACGAAGGAATTAATCGCGCTCGCCAAAAGCAAGCCGGGCAGCCTGAACTATGCAAGCACCGGCGCGGGCGGCACGGCGCACCTGGCGATGGAATACTTTCGCCTCGAAACCGGCACCAATCTCGTCCACATCCCGTACAAGGGGACAGCGCCCGGGCTGACCGACGTCGTAGGCAACCAGGTGCAGGTGATGATATCGGCGCTGCCGGGCACCATGCCGTTCATCAATGCCAAGCGCGTGGTGCCGCTGGCCACGACGGGCGCGAAGCGCTCGGCGTTTCTGCCCGAGCTGCCGACGCTGAGCGAATCAGGCGTGCCGGGTTATGCGTTCGACACCTGGTACGGACTGCACGCGCCGGCGAAAGTCTCGCGGGAGATTGTCACGCGGCTCAACGCGGAGATCGTCAAGGCGTTATCGAAACCCGAGGTGAAGGAGCAGCTCTTCAAGCAGGGTATCGAGGCGCAGATCATGACGCCCGCGGAATTCACGAAACACGTGCGCGCAGAAGTCGCGAAGATGGGGAAAATCATCCAAGCGTCGGGCGCGAAAGCCGAGCAATGATTGTAGATTCCAATCTCTAAAGCACAAACCAAGAGTTTTAATTCGGCTGCGATTAGAACTTGGCCATTAGAACTCGGCTTCTAGCTCGTCAATATCTTCGGGTTCGAGTCTGGCGGCGGCTATCCATTCCTGCATTTCCGGCAGTGCCATGATGCGCGCGCAGTAAGTGGCGTCGACGTCCTGGAGCTTGACGTCGTAGGTGATGAAGCGTGTCGCCACTGGCGCATACATGAGGTCCGCCGCGCATAGCTTGCCGAATAAAAACGGTCCGCCGCTCGCGGCGAGGCACTCGTGCCAGATCGTCGTAATGCGCTCGATGTCGGCCAGCGCGCGCGACCACACCTTGAAATCGGGAAAGCGGCTTTTGAGGTTCATCGGCAGCGCCGAGCGCAGCGCGCTGAAGCCGGAGTGCATTTCGCCGCAGGCCGATCGGCAGCGCGCTCGCTGTGCGCGGTCCTTCGGAAATAGCCCGGCTTTTGGACACACCTCGTTCAAATACTCCGCGATCGCCAGCGTGTCCCAGACGGAGATGCCGTCGTGATTCAAGCACGGCACCAAAATCGACGGCGCGAGCAGAAGAATCTCGGCGCGCGCCGCCACGTCGTCGGTCGGTATCAGCTTTTCCTTGAACGGCAGTCCCGAGAATTTCGTC
>JBKJMN010000187.1:0-9684 GCA_046596405.1 Burkholderiales bacterium | reverse complement strand
CGGAATCGGCGATGGCAGTGTTGCTCGCGCATTGTCGTCTTGGCAATAGAACGACTATTGCCTTCACCGGGCGCCTTGCTATCACCAATTCTGGCTGCAACGCACACGTGTTTCATTGTGTTAGGCGCTCTAGGACCACGTGTTCATCCTCAACCGGCAGGACGTGATCGAAGGTGATCTGAATGCCGGGAAACTCGCGCCGCCGATCATCGAGTTCGATCCCGCGGGGAATGTCGTCAATTCGTGGGGGGATTTCAAGCTGCTCGATTCCCGCCTGCACTCTTGTCACTTTGACCAGGACGGCAATCTGTGGATCGCCAGCGCGCCGTCAGGCATGGTGCAGAAATACACGCGCGACGGCAGCAAGCTGCTGCTGCAGATCGGCAAGAAGGGCGTTTACGATTCCGCCGACGGCACGGAGAAGGGCCAGCCGCTCAATTCGCCGGCCGCGCAATTCCTGATGCCATCAAGCATTTACGTCGACCGCCGGAACGGCGATGTCTACGTGGCCGACGGCGAGGCGGTGAAGAGCAACCGGCGCATCGCGGTGATGGACAAGGACGGAAAATTCCTGCGCCACTGGCGGCCTGAAAACATGAGCGAAGTGCATTGCATGACCATCGCGAATGACCAGGATGTCTACGTGTGCAACCGGCGCGGCTCGAAAATCCACGTCTACGACAAGCTGGGAAACCTTAAAAGAGTGATCGAAGTCCCGTGGCATCCCTATACGCCGCCGGCCGACGGGAAAAAGATCGAAACCGGCGGCTCGGCGGTGGCGATCGATTTCTCACCCGACGCGAATCAGCGGCTGATATTCGTCGTCAACCAGAACAATTCGCAAATCGAGATCATCGACCGCGCGAGTGGCAGGCACTTAGGGAGTTTCGGCAGGCCCGGCGCGTTTCCCGGCGAATTCATCCAGGCGCACGGCATCGCCGTGGATTCAAAAGGCAACGTGTTCGTCGCCGAGAACCGCGGCCGGCGCATCCACAAGTTCAAAGCCGCCGGCGCGAATTAGCAGGGACTGCCGACTCTATCAGGGACGCAGGTAAGCGTAGCCTTGCTGTTGCCGCACCATTAATTCGACCGCGCCGGCGGTCACATACACGAGGGCAGGGAGCATATCGTCCTCGGTGAGTTTTTGACTCGACATGGTGGTTTTACACGCAACGACCCTGACTCCCGCCGTAATGGCCTCGCGCACGCGCTCGGCTACGGGAGATTCGATCCTGATCATGCTGATTCCGGGCCCGTAAGCGACGATCTCGATGTCAACGTTGGCGGCCCCGAGTTCGCTTTGGATATTTTTAACGTTATTCAGCGTAAGGTTCCATTTGGCCAGATCGTCGTCGCTGACCTGTACGACGAGCTTATGGCTCTGATGGACCCTTGCCCGCGCAGCATCGCGGGTTGGCTCTGCCGCCACGGCTGAACCATCGGATGCCAACACCAATGCTGAAACCAGTAAAAATGCCGCGACCAATCCAGCCATGATCTTATCTCTCGCCCCGTTTTGTTCCGCCGCTATCAGTTCGGACCCGGAAAGCTATTTTAATTTGAGAAAACGGTTCTCTACAAATTCGCCGCATGCATGGGTTAAGTCGAGCAACGAAGCCGTTCCCGGCGCGTGGGTCAGCGCAGCGCGAACACCGCGCTGGGGGCGACGCTGTCCTGCAACAGGTGCAGAAATTCTGCTTCCGGCAGCGGCTTGCTGAAGTAATAGCCCTGGATTTCGTCGCAACCGTGGTCGCGCAGGAAGCGCACCTGCCCGTTGGTTTCGACGCCTTCGGCGATGACGGTGAGCCGCAGTCCGTGCGCCATCGCGATGATCGCCTGGGTGATGGCCGCGTCGTCCGGGTCGTCCGGAATGTCGCGGATGAACGAGCGGTCGATTTTAACGCTGTCGATCGGGAAGCGCTTGAGATAGCTCAGCGATGAATAGCCGGTGCCGAAATCGTCGATCGACAGATGGATTCCCATCGCCTTCAGTTCGTTGAGCAGTTTTACCGCGTGCTGCGGATTATGCATCACCATGCTTTCGGTAATTTCGAATTCCAGCGTCGTCGGGTCGAGCCCGGTCTCGGCGAGAATTCTGGCCACGTCCTGCAGCAGCTGCTCATGCGCGAACTGGCGCGGCGACAGGTTCACGGCCACGCGCAGCGGCGGTAATCCCCGGTCCTGCCAGGATTTATTGCGCGCGCAGGCGGTCTTCAGCACCCACTCCCCGATCGGCACGATCAGGCCGGTTTCCTCCGCGAGCGGAATGAACTGCGCGGGCGGCACGAGCGGCTTGTCGGGCGGCTGCCAGCGCACGAGCGCCTCCATGCCGGTGATGCGCCCGCTTTGCATTTCGATCTTGGCCTGGTAATGCAGCACGAATTCGTGGCGTTCCACGGCGCGGCGCAGGCCCGACTCGAGCGTCAGCCGCTCGACGGAGTGTACGTTCATCTGCGCGGAATAGAACTGGTAGTTATTCTTGCCCTGTTCCTTGGCGCGGTACATCGCGATGTCCGCGTTCTGCAGCAACGTCGGCATGTCTGCGCTGTCGTCGGGATAGGTGCTTATACCGATGCTGGCGGTGATCTGGAATTCCTGCGCTTCGAGGATGAAAGGCTCGGCGACCGCGGTCAGAATTTTCTGCGCTATTGAGGCGACGTGCACCGGATCGGGCAGCTCCTCGATCAGCACGACAAATTCGTCGCCGCCCAGGCGCGCCACGGTGTCGCTTTCGCGCAGGCATTCGCCGAAGCGCTCGGCGACCTGCCTCAATACACGGTCGCCCGCGTCGTGACCCAGCGTATCGTTGATAATCTTGAAGCGGTCGAGATCGATGAACAGCACCGCAAGAGGTTTGGCGTGGCGCTGGGCCTGGGCGAGGGCGTGTTGCAGGCGCTGGTTGAACGTGCTGCGGTTGGGTAGCCCGGTGAGGTCGTCAAAGTGCGCGAGGTGCCGCACGCGTTCTTCGGCCTTGCGGCGCGCGAGGAACTGGCCGATCTGGCTGCCGATGGAGCGCGCGCTGAGCAACAAGACTTCGTCGGCCGGCCGGCTGTAGCGGCTGAAGAATTCCATGACGCCGAGGATATCGTCGTCGAACAGGATCGGAAATGCGAACGCGCCGTGCAATCCCGCCTTGGCCGCGAGCGGCGCGCGCCGGAAGGTAGGGTCCTGAGTGACATCGGCAATCCACACCGGTTCGCCGTGCGCCCAGACGCGATTGCGCAGACCGCCGGGCGCCCGCACCGCCTGCTGCGGCCGCCGGTTCAGCGCGAGAAATTCTGCAATTTCCGGCGACTGCACGCCCCAGTTTTCGGCGCATACGCGTTTCTGCTCGTCCTCGTCCCACAACCAGCACGACCCGCATGCGCAACCGAGCGTCTCGCTGATGGTCTTCAAGATCTCCGCGAGACTCTCCTCGAGCGATTGCGCTTCCGACAACAGGCGCGTCACCTTGTGCTCCATCGTTTGCCGCATTTCCGCCTGCTTGCGCTGCGTGATGTCCTCGATTATGCGGATGAAGTAAAGCGGCTGGCCCGCCGCGTCGTGCACCAGCGACACCGTGCGGTTGACCCAGATCGCCGAGCCGTCCTTGCGCAGAAACTTGCGCTCCGACGAAAACGCCGGCACCGCGTCTTGCATCAGCTGTGTTCTGTATTTCGACTGGTCCGTGAAGCGGTAATCGGGATGGACGAGTTCAGTGCTCGTCATACTCAGCAGTTCGTGGTGCGTGTAGCCGAGCATCTCGCATAGCCTGTGGTTGGCGCGCAGGATGCCGTAGCCCTCGACGGCGGTATGCATGATGCCGACCGGCGCGTTGTCGAAGGTCGCGCGGTAGAGCTCCTCGGCCTCCTTGCGGTCGGTGATGTCTTCGATCACGCGGATGAAGTACATCGGCTCGCCGGCGGGATCGCGCGCCAGCGATATAGTACGGTTGGTCCAGATCACGCTGCCGTCTTTGCGCAGATAGCGCTTTTCTTCGCTGACCTTGTCGAGCTTGCGCTCGATCATCAGTTGCCGGTTGTGAGGGCCGGTCTGCCGGTCGTCCGGATGGCTGAAATCGGCGGCCATGCGGCCCAGCACTTCGGCCTCGGCGTAGCCGAGCATGGCGCAGAACTTCTGGTTGACCTTGAGGTAGCGCCCGTCGAGCGTGGTGTGGACAATGCCGACCGCGGCCTGGTCGAAAGTCGCGCGGTAGCGCTCCTCGCTTTCCTTTATCGCAGTCTGGGCCTCTTTGCGCTCGGTGATGTCGATGATGGTGCCGATCAACCCCGCGACGCTGCCGTCGGCGCCGGTGAAAGTGGCCTTGTAATAGATGGTGTCGTGGCGCCGCCCGTCGGGGGTGGCGATGGATGTTTCATAGGACTGGGTCCCGGGGCAGTCCCACAGCGCCTGGTCCATGGCGTGCAGCCGGTCGGCCGTCTCGGGGCTGTTGGGATAAAGATCGTGCACCGCCTTACCGACGAACGAATGGCGATCGACGCCGAAAAACTTTTCCCACGCGCGGTTGACGCCGAGATAGCGCCCGTCCGTGCCCTTGAAGAAGATCGGGTTGGGCAGCACTTCGATCAGTTCCTGCGTCATGCGCTGCGCTGCCGCGAGACTCGTTTCGCTTGCGCGCAAATCTTCGGTGATGCTCTGCGCGAGTGCCAGGGCGCGCACGCCGGTGGCAGCGAGCGAGCGGGTCAGCCCGAAGAGCAGCAGGCTGATCGTCAAGCCGCCGAGGAAGGTCGCTGCCGTCAGCCGGCGATCGGAAGCATTGACGAAAACATGGCGGGCCGTGAAGTCAAGGTTCCACCGCCGGCCGCCAACTTCCAGTTGCTTCGTGCGGGTCAGAACTGCGGTATCAGCGGCGCCGCGCGCCGGCTGTTCAGCGGCTGCAACGCTTGGGCTTTCGCTGTCGAACATCAGGTTGGCAGCAGAGGGGGGCGGGGATTCGCCGGCGTCGGCGAACCCGGCGTCATGAATGCGGACGTGGACGGCCTGCAGCAATTGGGCGGGCAGCACGCCGCGCATCAGATCGATGACGACGAATTCAGCGCTCAGCATGCCGGTGAACGCGTCGCGGCGCTGCGCGACGGTGTCAAGCGGGGCGCCTTTGCGATAGATCGGCAGGCGCACCGCGAAGCCCGGGTCCCGCCGTGGATCGAGCGCCAGCGCGATGGGACCCGACGCCGTGATCTGGCCCGAATCGCGCGCGCGGGAAAGCGCGGCGAGGCGCACCGCGTCGCCGCCGAGATCGAGTCCAAGCGCCATTTCATTGCCCGCCATCGGCTCGACGAATTCGACCACTACGTAATCCGGCCGCTCGCCCGGCGGTCTTATTGCGAAGTGGGGGTAACTTCGCGGATCGACGCTGGCGTCCTTGCGCACTGCCGCTACGAACGCCGCGCGTTGCGCAGGGAGCAGGTGGCGCGCATAGTGGATCGCCTGGATGCCGGGGTAGCGGCGATTCAGGTCGAGGCTCGCGATGTAGTCCCTGAATTCGTCGCGGCGCACCGAATCCGACGAGACGAAAAGTCCGCGCGCGCCGAGCAGCACGTCCGAATACGACTGGATGCGCGATTCGATTTCATCGCGCGCGTTCTCGACCTCGTATTCGAATTTCTGGCTCGCCTCGCGATCGACCTGCTTCGCCGTCCAGTACGCGGCGGCGGCGGACAGCACGATCCCGCTCGCGAGCACGAGAAATGCAGTCGCGCCATGACTGATGACCTTGCTTAACTTCGAAGGCAGGATTGCGCGCAACGACAAGGGAGTCATTGGCGGAAGGGCACCGCGACCGCCTGCTTTACGCGCGCGGTCATCAGGCGCAACGGCGGCCCGCCCGCTGCTGCGCAGGGCGCGGGTTCAGCCGCGATGAGGCGCGCGCGAACTTCTGCCCGGTCATGACCTCCTCCACAAGAGCGCCCGACGGGATGAGACACGAGGGGGGGTGTTCCGTATGCCAGGCACGCGAACTTTACTGTCTCGATTGTTGATCGCTGGCTTGACTCGCGCCAGCACTCGGTGCGTGTCGATCTGGTGTTGATCGGATAGCGATCTGATGTTTATGTCAACGCATCATAGCACCCGGTTTTGATTCGGCAACCCCTATTGACAGCGCGTGGTGAATCGACGAAGTTGAATGTATTCGCCGTCGCTCAGTGCGGGTCCGACTGCCGCGCGCGGCCGCAAAAAAATGTTCGCCGGAGACTGCCATGCCGCTCAGCAAGATCGCCGACTATTTCGATTCGCACGCGCGCCCTCGAAGGCGCAGGAATCGTCGCTGCCGTCGCACCGGCCTGTAGCGGTGCCGGAACGCCATGAGTAGCGGGCGCAAAGCGCTGGTCGTCGGCGGTTCGCTGGGCGGGCTGTTTGCCGCCAATTTGCTGGCGCGCGCCGGGTGGGACGTCGAGGTCTTCGAGCGCACGGGCGTGGCACTCGCCGGCCGCGGCGCCGGCATTATCACGCACGATGAATTATTCGACGCGATGCGGCGCGCCGGTGCGGTGATCGACGCTGCGATCGGTTGCGCTACGCAGGGACGCGTGACGTTCGATCATGCCGGCCATATTCTGGCCGAGTTGCCCATGGTCCAGATCCTCGCGGCGTGGGGCGGCCTGTATGGCCTGATGAAGAGCGTATTTCCCGCCGGCCGCTACCATTTCAATAAATCGCTCGTGCGCGTGGAGCAGAACGCCGCCGCCGTGACCGCGCATTTTGACGACGGCTCGCAGGCAAGCGGCGATTTGCTGGTCGGCGCGGACGGCATACGTTCGACCGTGCGCGCGCAGTTCCTGCCGCACGCAAAGCCGGCGTATTCCGGCTACCTCGCCTGGCGCGGGCTCGCCGACGAAAGCGCGGTGAATGACGAAACGCGGCGCACGCTGGCTGGCCGCATGGCGTTCTGCCTGCCGCCGGGCGAGCAGATGTTGACTTATCTCGTCGCGGGGCGCAAAAACAGCACGTGCGCAGGCGACCGGCGCATCAATTTCGTGTGGTACCGGCCCGCCGATGCGAGTACCGAATTGCGCGATCTTTTCACCGACGCCGGCGGACGGCACTACGAGCACAACATCCCGCCCGACCGTATCCGTCCGGAGGTGATTGCCGGGATGCATGCGGCCGCGGCCCAGTTGCTCGCGCCGCAGTTCGTCGACGTCGTGCGTAATACCGCGGAGCCGCTGTTCCAGCCGATCTACGATCTGGAGTCCACGCAGCTCGCGTTCGGGCGCGTCGTGCTGCTCGGCGACGCCGCGTTTGTCGCGCGTCCGCACGTGGGGCTCGGCGTGACCAAGGCGGCCGGCGACGCGGCCGCGCTGGCAGATGCATTGCTGGCGCATCCCCATGACGTGAGCGCCGCGCTCGGGCTGTATGAGGGTAGCCGCCTCGAGTTCGGCCGCTCCATCGTGGCGCACGCCCGGTTGCTCGGCGAAGGCATAGGCGCAGCCGTCGCCGGCAGTGCGCGGGCGGCCTATTTCCGGCGCCCCGAGGTAGTCATGCGGGAAGTCGCCGTGCCCGATTGGGCCGAACGCTCTTTTGCGCTGCGCCGGCTTGAAGTAACATAGCCCGACAATAAAGTCCGCGTCGCGTTCGCGGGTTCGCGTTTCACCCACATCACGGAGGAGCATCATGACCCACCGCTCAAAGAACCCGATCGCGCCGCCGGATCACGCGGAAAAATCCGCCGCAAGCGGCAACCGCCGCAAGCTGATCCTCGGCGCGACAGGCGCGGCCGCCACGGCCGCCACTTCGCCGTTCTGGATCAATATCGTTCACGCCCAGAACAAGTCGCCGATCAAGGTTGGATTTCCGACGCCGTTGACCGGCCCGTTCGGCACTGAAGCGCAGGATCAGGTGCGCTGCGCCGAGATTGCAGTGAAGGAATTCAACGAGTCGGGCGGGCTCAACGGGCGCATGGCGGAACTGCTGGTGCGCGACGACAAGCTGAATCCCGGCGAAGCGGCGACGCGCACGCTTGAGCTGATCGAAAAAGAGAAAGTAAGTTTCATCGTCGGCGCGCTGTCCGCCGCGGTGCAGCTCTCGGTCAACAACGTGTGCAAGGAACGCGGCATCATTTACAACTCAATCAGCCAGTCGGACGCGATAAGCGAGGTCAAGGACTTCAGCAAGTACACGTTCCACGAAGCGATGAATCCGCACATGACCTCCGGCGCGGTGGCCCGTTTCGCGATCCCGAAATTCGGCAAGCGCGTCGTGTTCTTCACGCCGGACTACGCGTACGGCCACGAAATGCTGCGCGGTTTCCAGCGCGCGGGCAAGGAGTTCGGCATGGAAACGCTCGCCGACCTGCGCTACCCGCTTGGCACCAGCGACTACACGTCGTTTTTCCCGCGCGTGCAGTCGCTGAAACCCGACATTCTGTGCATGATCAATTTCGGCCGCGATCTCGTGAACGCGGCGAAGCAGGCCTACGACTTCGGCATCACCAAGCAGGTCAAGATCATCACGCCCATTCTGCTCATCAGCGCGCGCATGGCAGCCGGCCCCGAGCCGTTCGAAGGCGTCGTTGGCGCGACGTCGTACTACTGGAAGATCGAGGATTCGCTCGCCAGCGCGAAAGCGTTCAACGACCGCTATCGCAAGGCGCATCCGGGCACGGTGCCGACCGACTACGGCGCGTTGGGCTATGCCGGCGTGCGCTCGGTGCTGACCGCGGCGCGCAACGCGAAGAGCACGGACTCCGACAAGGTGATACCCGCGTTGGAGGCGCTCAAATATGATTTCTACAAAGGCCCGCAATCCTATCGCAAGTGCGACCATCAATCGGTGCAGTCGCTCATCATGCTGCAGTCGAAAGCCGCGGCCAACGTGCGCGACAAGAACGACGTGTTCGACGTCATCGGCATCGACAACGGCAGCGACAAGATGCTGCGAACCTGCCAGGAACTCGGCCACAAATCTTAGCTATCCGGCACGACGATGTCGGCCGGATATCTCGCCGGATACGAGCGGACGCGCAGCGCCGCTCAATCCGGCGGGCACGTTGCGACGTGCGCGACTTCTCAAATGGCATCGAATTTTTGCAATCGCGAATTCTCCGCAATCTCTGTGATTGACGCTGTATGGGTGGAATAACCCTCGATCTTTTGTTGCTGCAAATCGTGACGGGCATCGCGCTCGGCGCGGTGTACGTGCTGGTCGCGCTCGGGCTGTCGCTGATCTTCGGCATGCTCGCGGTCGTCAACTTCGCGCACGGCGCGTTCTTCATGGTCGGCGCGTACATGGGTGTGTGGCTTTTCGCCCAGACCGGCAATTTCTGGGTTTGCCTCGTGCTGGTACCACTCGGCGTGGGCGCGATTGGACTCGTGACCGAGCGCCTGCTGGTGCGCCCGCTCTACGGGCGCGGCATCGACTATCCGCTGCTGCTGACATTCGGCCTGTCATACATCTTCGTCGAGGTTGTGCGCATGATGTTCGGGCTCAACGGCATTCCCTTTTCCACGCCGCAGGGACTCGCCGGCGCCGTCGATCTCGGCTTTGGTCACTTTCCGCGCTATCGATTGTTCCTGATCGGCGCGACTGCGGTCATCGTGACTGCGCTATATCTGTTCATCGAAAAAACCTCATACGGGCTCATCATCCGCGCCGGCGCGCGCGACCCCGAGATCGTGCGGGTGCTCGGCACCGACGTTTCGAAAGTGTGGCTCGTCGTGTTCGGCATCGGCACCGGCATAGCCGGAC
>JBKJMN010000160.1:0-10925 GCA_046596405.1 Burkholderiales bacterium | reverse complement strand
CCGCTGCCCTTGTACGGCACCACCAGCAGGTCGATGCCGGCCTGCGATTTAAGCATCTCGGTTGCAAAGTGCAGCGAGGAGCCGGCGCCGGCCACCCCGGCCGTCACCTTGCCCGGGTTGGCTTTTGCATAGGCGACGAATTCGCGCAGATTGTTGGCCGGCACCGAAGGGTGCAGTACCGCCAGCACCGCGCTGGTCGATGTCATGCCCACCGCGGCGAAATCCTTGATGGGGTCGTAGGGCAATTGCGGATAGACCGCGGGATAGATGCCCAGCGTGCCGGTGTTGCCCAGGAATATGGTGTAGCCGTCCGCCGATTGTTTGGACGCGAATTCCGCGCCGATGATGCCGCCGGCGCCGCCCCGGTTGTCGATCACGATGGGCTGGCCGAGCGCCTCGGAGAATTTCGGCTGGATGACGCGGGCGATGAAATCGAGATTGCCTCCGGGCGGGAAAGGCACGATAAACCTGATCGGGCGATTGGGATAGGGCTGCGGCTGCGCCTGCGCTGCAGCGCACACGAACATGGCCAGAACCAGCAGCAGTTTCTTCATGTCGATGTCTCCGATTCGGAGTTGGAAGTCACGTCTTGTAATCTTACATTGCTATGTTGCAAGACCTGCGTTCAGTGCCGCTTTTCTTCCACGTTCACTTCCGGCGGCGTATGCCGATGACGCGACTGATTTCCGCCGGTCGCGGGCGCCGCGAATGCGTTTCGTGCAGCGCTCGCAGGCGCACCAGCCTGTCGACGGGCCAGGTGGCGCTGCGCCGCGTTGTCATGTCGATGCAGATCGAGATCGATTCGGAGGTGGCTGCAAGCCAGCGCTCGCGCGCGTGAAGCATGGTCATGAAGAAATGTATGCGCTTCGCGTCGAAGTCGATCAACTGAAAGGTGAAATCAAGCGGATCGCCCTCGTGCACCTCGTGCTGGTAGGTGACATGCGTTTCCAGCGTAAACGTGCTGCAGCCGGTTGCTTCGGTGCTCGCAGAACCCAGGCCGAGCACGTCCCAGGGGAGATCGAGAGCCCTGTCGAAGAGCACGGAGTAGTAGCCGACGTTCATATGGCCGTTCGGATCGATATACGCCGGCAGTACGGCTAAGCCGAAATAGCGAATGCTATCGATGGACTCGGTGATGTCAGAAGGTGGCAATGTGGTGTCCTTTGGTGCGCTGAGAGTTGGGACGCATTATGCAGCAGCTTGAAAAACGTGTGCGTCCATTGGTGCGTGCGCCGCTCGAACCCAAATGGGAAGTTGGCAAGTGCATGCCAAGCGGGTATTTTATGACTCGGCGTCAGTCGGGCAGACAATGCATGCCTCGTGACTGAACTCAACGAAGGCCGCCAATGGATAACACAGAAACTTCCAATGCGCGTTTTACGAGATGGTCAACCTCGCTCTGCCACAATATAAGAATTAAACGGGCCAGGCTCGGATATTCCATCCTGCCGGCAAATCCACAGCCTCGACCACGTCCACCCGCATCGGCAAATCGCTCTCGCTGAACGCTTCACGCAACGCAAATACCTGCTGCAGCGCGAGCGGCGGTCCTTAAAGCGCCAAGTCGAGATCCGAGTGCGGTTTGAGCCGCGCGCGATCCCCGGCGCCCCTCGCCACCCGCGACCCGAAGGCGTATGCCCGGTGATGCGGCGCGTGTTCGCGCAAGACCTGGCGCACGAATTCAAGATGCTCCGGCGCGAGCACCAGTTCGGCTGTCTCGACCGAATGGATAGTCATTGCGACGCTTTCGACAACTGCGCGTACAACGCTTTGGCGTCGAGCAGAAAACCGGGCAGCGCGCCGAACACGCGAAGAGCTCTCGCGGGATCGTAGACGTGGCTCGTCATGTTGCGCAATTCTCGATAGTGAAACCATGGGGCCTCGGCGCCGAGCAATCCGCGTTCGACGCCGCGCCGGATCATGTCCCGATAGCCCAGCGCATCAATGTCGGCAGGCGAGTCCGACATTGCTTCCAGTTGCCGGCGCAGGAATTTTACACACCGTTCGTAGGTACAGGCGAAGCGCTGAATTGAGGCGTCCCGCACAAACTCATCGCCGGGCCGCGTTGCGGATGCTTGCAGCGCCACAGACAGCGAGGAGACGGCCTTGGCTAACGAAGAGAAGTCGAGCATGGCAGTATCGTCAAAACGAGCGCCGTCGTCGGCTTTCCGGACTACGGATATATAAACCCTATTTTTCACTGACGGTTAATGTATCAAATAGAAGGGATGCGCAACGTTATCAGAGCAATGTCGACATGAAGCTTCGCCTTAGAGTGTCTTAAGCCCGGTAGCACCCGACAACGCCCGAGGCCGTGAGCTTGTCGATGTCGGCGCTGCCGTAACCCAGCTCGCCCAATATCTCACGGGTGTGCTCACCCAAGTGCGGGGCGTGCGTGAGACGATCGCCGGTCGCCGGCGGGCGCTGGCCGCAGATGGTCGCCATCGGTACGCGGCCGAGCGTGTCGTTCTCGACCCAGCGCACGGCATCGACTGCCTGCGCCTGCGCGTCGGCGAAAAGATCCTCGTACGTATTGACCTTGGCTTTCAGAATGTCGATGCCGGAAAACAATTCCACCCATTCATCGGAGGTCTTCGTCTCGAGGATAGGCCGCAGTTCGGCCATCAGTACGTCGCGATGTTTTACGCGTGCGCGCGTGTCGGCATAGCGTGGATCGGCGAGCCATTCGTCCTTGCCGAGCAGTTTGGCGAGTCGCTTGAAATGTTCATCGCGCCGCGCGTTGACGCTCATGTAGCCGTCTTTGGTCTTGAACGTGCCAACCGGCATGCCGATGGGTTCGGCAGCGCCGCCCTGCAGATACGATTCCATCATCGCGCCCTCCTGCAGAGCGATCGAGCACTCCAGCAGGCTGGTTTCGATGTGGGCGCCGCGGCCTTTCGTCGCTTTCCTGTAGAGCGCGGCGGCGACCGCCTGCGATGCGTAAAGGCCCGTCGAGAAATCGATCGCCAGCATTTCGATGCGCTGCGGGATGCCGGTGGGGCCGCGATTGATCGACATCATCCCGGTATAGGCCTGCATGACCGAGTCCGTCGCCGGCTGATCGCAGCGCGGCCCCTTCGGACCGAAGCCGGAGATGCTGAGATAGATGACATTCGGATTGGACTTCTTCACGCTCTCGTAGTCGAGCGCGAACTTGTCGATCTTGCCGACGCGATAGTTCTGCACAAACACGTCGCATTCTTTGGCAAGCCGCTGAACAATCGCCACGCCTTGATCGGTCTTGAGATCGACGGCGAGCGAGCGCTTGGCGCGATTGACGACGACGGAATGCGCGGTATGGTCGCCGGTCGCCCGGCCGAGTTGCCGGCCCCAGCAGCCTGAACCGGGCGGCTCGACCTTGATCACATCGGCCCCATTACGCGCCAGGTGCATGGCGCAATAGGGCCCCGCTACACCCTGCGACAGGTCCAGAACTTTTACGCCTTCGAAAGGCAGATCATCCCCGGTCATTCGTAACACTCCTCTTGAAGATGAGCCCTATAAGTCAAATCAAAAATATTCGGCCGCCGTTCGTGCTGAGGTATCGAAGCATGAACGGTCGACGGCGATGCGGATGGATGCCCCTTTTCGCCCTTCTATACATCAGGGCGAACGGATTTTAGAGACCGCTTCTAGTTTTTTGTCGGCGACCAGCCATAGACCTTTGCGCAAGCGCCGCCCATCAGCATGGCCCGCTCGCTGTCGGTCAGGCGGTCGGTCAGGCGAAAGGGCTCGACGGCCTGCTCGTAGTTGACCAGCGAGAAGGTGCGGGTCCAGTCGGTGCCCCACAGGCAGCGCTCGAAGCCCCACGCATCGAACACGCGGGCGAGCGGGTCCCAGATGTCAGGGTACGGAAACCGCTCCCGCGACATGGTGCACACGCCGCTCACCTTGATTGCCGCATTCGGACGGCGGGCGAGTTCGAGCACCTTGGGCAGGTCGGCAAAGACGTTGGCAGGCGCCGGTTTCGTGCGCGGCTGGTAGAACCCTAGATGGTCGATGACAAAGCGCGTCTGCGGATGACCGTCGATAAGCGTGGCGCCCATATCCAGGTTGTTGCCGCACTGCAGATTGACCGGGAGATCGTGACGCGCGGCCGCGCGCAAAATGCGATCGATGCCCGCCGAGTTGAGATCCGCTGCTTTCTGCAGCGCGAACATGACGCGGATGGCAACCGCCCCCGGCGTCTTTTTCCAATCGGAGATGATCTCGTCCGCCGCCGGGTCGTTCGGGTCCATTGGCCTGACGATGGCGAAGCGTCCCGGATGTCCACGCTGCACATCGATCGCATAGCTTGCGTCAAATTGGTATAGCGAATTGGCCGAGACATTAATGGCGCCGTCCACACCGACTTTGTCCATGGCCGCCACCATCTCGTCGCCAGTGACGTGAGCAGGCCAGTCGTGGGGCGGCCTGTGCCAGGGCCGCTGCAGCGTGTTGGCGGCATAGGCGTGGACTTGTGAATCGATGATCATCATAAAGACGTTCCTGTGTCTGAAGTGGTTTCACGATATTGCAACAGGTTGCAATCGCCGTGTCCAGAACACAACGCCGCGCTGTGCAACGCGCCCGCTCTCATAAACTGCGCGAATTCCGCGCGAAAATCGCAATGTTGCAAGACCTGATCGCGTTTATTGCGTTGTCGCTCACATCGTCAGCGGCAAGTGCGGAGTTTGAACCGCTTCCAAAAGATCGCGATTCAGGTCCGCAAGCGTGCGACAGCCGGTATAGGCAAGCGTGCGGCTGATCTCCTCGCGATAAAAATTGATCGCACGCGCAGCGCCGGCTTCTCCGCCGACCGTCGTGCCCCACAGCGTCGCCCGCCCGATCATGACGAGTTTCGCCCCGATCGCTAGCGCCTTCACGACATCGCTGCCGCGCCGGAATCCGCTGTCAACGATAACGGTCGTGCGCTTGCCCACGGCATCGACAATCGGCGCCAGCGCTTCGATCGGCGCCATCGAGCTGTCGAAGTTGCGTCCGCCATGGTTCGATACGATGATGCCGTCCGCGCCGCGCGCTATCGCGAGCTCCGCATCTTCGACCGTGAGAATTCCTTTTACCAGCAGCTTGCCCGGCCACATGTCGCGCAACACGCCGAGATCGTCCCACGACAGCGAATCGTTCTTGGTCTTGCGTTCGGCCGTCGAGACATGGGTGAATTTCTCGGCCATGCCTTCCGGATAGTTCGCGCGCGTAGGCATGCCGCCGGACATCCAGTAACGCATGATCACACTGAACAACCAGCCCGGCCTCGCGAGCACGGCCGCCGTGTTCTTGCTGGTGTAACGGAATGGAACCGTGTAACCGTTACGGACGTTGTATTCACGGTTGGTGCCGACCGGCCCGTCAACGGTAACGATGAGCGCCTCGAAGCCGGCGTGCTTCGCCCGTTCGACCAGAATGTGCGACATCTTAACGTCCGACCACATGTAAAGCTGAAACCATAGCGTGCCGCCGACGACCCTGGCGACTTCTTCCATACTGGTCTGCGAACCGGTGGCGAGCGTGAACGGAATGTTGGCGGCTTTGGCCGCGCGCGCAAGTTCGAGCTCGCCCTTGAACCAGAGCATGCCGGCCGGACCGGTTGGCGCGATGCCGAGCGGCATGCCGTGCTTCTTGCCGAACAGCTCGGTTTCCTGACTGCGCTTCGAGACGTCCACCAGCACGCGCGTTTTAAGCTTGATGCGCTCGAAGGCGGCGCGGTTGTTGCGCAACGCCACCTCATCCTCGGTGCCGCGATCGACGAATTCGAACAGCCATTTCGGCAGGCGCTGCTGCGCCATCCGCCGCAGATCGTGAATGTTGAGTGCTTCGTCGAGATCGTCGTTGAACATTGTTGCTCCTTCGCAAGCGCGGTGATGCGGTGTTGCGCGGTGTGGGGTGTCAGGCTCTGCAATCCAACCTTGCCATGTTGCAAGACCCAGTTTTTTTCCGGCGGGTGGCAGTCTATTCGACTTTAATGTTCGCGGTCGCCGCCGGCCGCAGAAGTTTCGCTCTGAAACGGATACCGGCAGCGGTTTTGGTCATTTTTTCCTGGTATCACTGATAGAAATTTTCTTTTTGAATTTTGCGCAGCGTACTCGCGCAACGGTTTAATCAGGGTGGCCAAGCTCGATTTAATCATATCCCGACTGCGACAATCACTCCTGCTTAAGTCCAAGACTTTGCGCGAGCCTGGTCCACTTGGCGAGTTCGGACTGCATCGTCGCTGCGAGCTGCTCCGGCGTGCTGCCCACGGGCTCGATGCCGAGCGCCGCCAGTTTCTCGCGCATGTCGCGCTGATTGGCGATCTTTGCCAACTCGGTGCTGAGTCGGGAAACAATTGCCGCCGGCGTGCCTGCCGGTGCGAGCACTGAATAAGACGCGACAACATCATAGTCGGGGTAGCCTGATTCGGCGACGGTCGGCACCTCGGGCAACATGGACATGCGCTTTGCCGTGGTGACCGCGAGCAGGCGCAGACGGCCGGAGCGAACGTGGGGCAGGCTTGCGGGCGCGCCGATGAACGTCATTTCGCACTGGCCGGCGATGACGTCGTTCACGACCAGCCCGCCGCCTTTGTATGGCACATGAACGATATCGATTTTCGCCAGCGATTTGAGCAATTCTCCCGCGAGATGCGTAGGGCCGAATGCGCCGGACGATGCATAATTTATCTGGCCCGGCCGCGCGCGCGCCAGCGCCACCAGTTCCTTTACATTGCGTACCGGCAACGTCGGATTGACCACCAACGTCTGGGCGCCGATCGCGACCATCGATACCGGCGCAAAATCTTTCAACGGGTGATACGGCAAATTTGTGCGGAACGGCGGATTGATGGTGTGGCCCGAACTCACGTAGGCGAGCGTGTAGCCATCGGGCGGCGATTTGGCGACAAATTCTCCCGCGAGAATGCCATCGGCGCCCGGCCGGTTCTCGATGATGACCGATTGACCCAGCGCCTCCGAGAGGCGCTGCGCGATCAGACGTCCTGATACGTCGACCGCGCCGCCCGCCGTGAAGCCGACAGTCATCCGCACCAGCCGCGATGGATATTTCGACATATCGGGGGACGCGTCGCGCATCGGCGTCTGCGCATGAACGCAAGTGCCCGCCAACGCCAGCACAACAGTAACCAACCGGATTGTTTTAATCATGCCCCTCCTCCGCTCTCGCAAGATCGCGAATGACGCGCAATTAAAGAAGTTGAACGCAGTGACCGGCGTCGGTGAGATCAACTGCTCAAGAATTTCCGCACGACCTCGACGAATCCCTTGGGATTTTCGAGCGTGATGTGATGGTCCGACGCCGACACCACCGTGCTCTGCACCTGCGGCGCTCTGGCGCGAACCTCGGCCAGCACCTCGGGCATGAACCGCTTGCTGTGCTCGCCTTTTATGATCAGCGCCGGTATCTTGATCTGCTCCCAAAGCGGTACGCCCGCGATCTGCTCGAAGTTCACATACACCCGGCGGTCGGCCTTGTGCTGCCACCGGCCTTCGCTGTCCTGCCTTGCGCTGTGCATCGCCATGCGATGGATGACTTCAGTTGCAGCCAACTGCGATTCCGCAGGCTCGAGGCGATAGCGCGCGACGAGTTCGTCCTGCGTTGCGTAACTCTTCGCCGGCCGTGCGCTGAACTCCCGCATCTTCGTGACGCGATCCATGGGCATCAGCATGGTGCTGTCCACGATGATGAGCCGGCTGATGCGGCCCGGATGCATCGCGGCATAGAGGAGCGATATCATGCCGCCCATCGAATGGCCGACCAGCACGACGTCACTCAGACTGAGCTTTTCCAGGAAGGCGTTGAGGTCCCCGGCGTGAGTTTTGAACGAGTAAGTTTGCGGGTCGGCCCGCGCGCTGTCGCCGTGCCCACGCAGGTCGTGCGCAAGAACATGATGGTCAGGCGTCAATCCCGGCGCGACGTAGTCGAACCAATGCGCATGGGCCGCCCCGCCGTGAACGCACACCATCGGCGGGCATCCTGCAGTGCCGTAATCCAGGTAATGAAGTTTGATGCCGTTCGCTTCGACGAAGCGGCTGGTGCTGGGTGAAGCAAAATCTTCGGTCATGGTTTTTCGAGGGTAGTTGCGTTATTGGGCCGCGTCTTGCTCTTGATTCATATAAGAGGCATTACATTATCCGCAATTAACGGGCAACGTAGCGCACGGGTTTGGCAGGGTGCGCAGGTGAGAAATGCGCGTTTGCGAAGTGACGTTGTATGCAACTCTCACGGCGCATTCGCCCAACGCCGAATATCGAAGTCGTCGGGCACGGGGAGAATCAGGCTCTGCCGCGGGCCCAGCAATTCACGATTGGCATGGCCTTCGCCGGTTAAGTTTTCGGCGAACAGCACGTCGCCGGGACCGAAGCAGCGTTTGCCGCCAGCACAGCTAATCTCCACCGCGCCGAATAGCGTGATCACGAATTGCCGCTGCTTCGGGCAATGAAATTCCTCGGAGCGGCCGAGCGGGTTTTCGCGAAATGACACGCCCGTCGTCGGGACGAGCGCGGATCTCAGCGAAACGCGCGCGCCGGCGATCAGTTCGTTCATGGGCACGATCAGGTCCTCGAAATGCGAGCGGCCGTCGTCACCGGCATAGATGCGGGTTATCTTTTTATGGGGCACGGGGAAAGCCTTTCATTTTCCAATTCTTGCAGACATGCACGCAAATGCTCAATCATATCGACACGCGACGCCGCCCGCCGGGATTCAAGTCATGATTTCGATCCCCTCCCGATTGCTGCTGACGGCCGACTCAACGGCGCCCACAATCACCTGCGCCGACAATCTGTCGGGATGCCATCGCAACGACGAGATTTAGTCGGCCTGAACCGTGCGCCGCTACCCTATCCTGAGCATGCCCGGCATATGCGCTCCCGCTCCCCAAAGCCCTACGGCGACCGCTGGGTGGCACGGGACTTGCGGGTTCCAGCACTGGGCCACTCCAGACCATAAGAATAAAACGGGATGCGCAAACAACTGGGTTTTACGTTGATCGAAATCGCCATCGTGCTGGTCATTATCGGCCTGCTGCTCGGCGGCGTATTGAAGGGGCAGGAATTGATCAACGCTGCGCGCGTGCGCAACATCGCTGCGCAGCTCGACGGCGTGAAGATCGCGTACCTGGGCTTTCAGGACCGCTACCGCGTATACCCGGGCGACATGCCGACGGCGACGGCGGCGACGCAGATTCCCGGCACCGGATCGGTTGGCTGTGCGGCCGCCGGCACCTGCGGCAACGGCCGGATCGATCCCAATGAAAATATCCTGGTGTGGTACCACTTGTCGCGGGCCGGATTTATTACGGGGTCCTACGGCGGCACTGCGGACGCGGGACTCGGTTTCCAGCCTACTACCAACATCAACTCTCCCGGCAATCCGTACGGCGGCCATCTCGTGCTGGCCAATGACAATGATTACGGCGAAGTCAATGCGACGACCAACACCGTCCTGAACATCAAGACGGGTGGAGTCATGCCGGCGACCGTAGTCGCCGAACTCGACCGCAAACTCGATGACGGCCTGCCCGGAACGGGCTCTTTGCGAGTGGGCATTGTCTTTGGCCTCGTCGATCCGGCCGTCGGCCGGTGCCTGGCCGTGGCGGCGAATCACAATGCCGGGATGGTCTATAACGCGTCTGCGGACATCAAAGCCTGCGGCGCCGTGGCGATTCAGTAAGCAGGCGCCGCCATCACTACGCGAAAATAAAATCGCCCCCGCTCACGTGCAAGGTCTGGCCGGTTATGAAGCCGCCGTCGGGGCCGCACAGAAAGCGCACCACGGCGGCGATTTCTTCCGCTTCACCATAGCGTCCCAGCGGAATCGTAAAAGACGATCTAGCTTTTGCTATCCAGCCAATCAACAACGGTCAGCCCCTTGATGCGGGAAAACTCTCTTGTGTTATTGGTGGCAAGCGTCACGCCAAGACTCAGTGCGTGCGCGCCGATCATCATATCCAATGAGCCAATGGGCATCCCTTTGCTCTCCAGCATTGCCCGTGTCCGGCCATACACTCTGGCGGCTTCTCGATTGAACGTTGCGATCTCCAACGGCAGGACGAATTCATCGAGGGCTGCTTGATTCTTCTCTTGATGCTGGCTTTTGGCGACACCGAACTCCAATTCGGCGAGAGTTACCCAGGACATACCGATATCGCCTACCTTGTGAGCGTTGAAGTGATTTAATACCTGTGGCGCCTTACGCTTGATGATCGCGATACAGGTATTCGTATCCAGCATCACCTTCATTCAAATACCGGTTCGCGCTTTTGTTTCCTGGGCTGGTCCCGGTTGGGCATGAAGTCCTTAGTGAACTTGTCCAGGCTGCCAAACAAGGAGTCCCAGGAATTGACGAGGGGAATCAGAATCACCGCACTGCCCGATTTTTTGATGAATACCTCATTGCCCTTGAAGCGAAACTCTTTGGGCAACCGTACCGCCTGACTCTGCCCGTTCTGAAACAGTTTGGCCGTTTTCATATGCATCGCTTTTTTGAAGTCTATTATTAAAGTATATACTTTATTTTTGCTCGGTCAAGGGCGACGATTTGCGTATTGCAACGTAGAAATGTGGGGTTGCCAGAGGCGGCCCGAGCTTCACTACGCGAAGATAAAATCGCCCCCGCTCACGTGCAAGGTCTGGCCGGTGATGAAACCGCCGCCGGGCCCGCACAGAAAGCGCACCACGGCGGCGATTTCTTCCGCTTCACCATAGCGTCCCAGCGGGATCTTGCCTTTGGGATCAACGCGCGTGCTGCGGTGCGCGGGCCGCTCCGTGTTGATGCTTCCGGGCGAAACGCAATTCACACGGATGCCATCCTCCGCGAGTTCTTTCGCGAGTGCGCGCGTGAGCCCGACGAGCCCGTTCTTCGCCGTTGTGTTGTGCGACTTTCGATTGCCGCCCAGCAGGACCGCATCTCCGCCGAGGGTGATGATATTG
>JBKJMN010000034.1:0-2766 GCA_046596405.1 Burkholderiales bacterium | reverse complement strand
TCGAAAGGCGCGAAGCGGCGCGTCACGTCCTTGAGCAGCTCGGTGTAGATGCCGCCCAAACCGAACACGACGACCGGCCCGAAAAAACGATCGTTGACGGCGCCGGCGATGACTTCGAGGCCGCTCGCCATTTCCTGGATCGAGACACCGTCGACTCGCGCTTTGGCATTGTATTTCTGCGCGGCGGCAACGAGTTCCTTTGCCGCGCTCTTGAGCTCGTCGAGACTGCGCACGTTGAGGCGCACGACGCTCGCTTCGGTTTTGTGCGGAATGTCGGCGGATTCGATCTTGACCGCGACGGGAAAAGGCAGCGGCGCATCTTTGAGTTTGGCGACATCGTCGGCGCTCAGCAGGACTTCCTTGACGACCGGGATGCCGTAAGCCGCGAGCGCCTGCTTCGATCGATGTTCGCCGAGCGTGCCGCCGCCGGAAGGGAGATCGATTTTTTGTTTGCCGACGGCGCGCTGCCCCGCCTCGCGCGGCCGTGCGGCATAGGCATCGGCCTTGCGCGCGAATTCGTTGAGTGAGGCGAGGGCGCGCACCGTGCGGCTTGGCGAGAGTATGCAGGGCACGTGGTTCTTCTCGAGGAATTGCATGACGTCCGGATAGTCGTCCGGCGACGTCGGCCAGTTGATGACGACGGGCTTGTCGGTTGCGCGCGCGACCTCGATGAAAACCTTGGACCACGCCGGCGCCGCGGTGCCGCGCGGAGAACGGACAATCACCTGGTCAATATTGGGATCGGCGATCACCGCCGCAATCACCTTGTTGTACGAAGCGAAAGCATCGTTATAGCCGTTGGCGGTGGCATCGACCGGATTGGCGACGGATGCGTACGACACGACGAGCTCGCGCAACCGTGCCGTGGTGGCGTCGGTCAGCTTCGGCAATTCGAGCCCGTGCTCGATGCAGCGGTCGGCGAGCAGCACGCCGGCGCCGCCCGAGAGGGTGACGACGCCGACCCGGTTACCCTTCGGCTTGCGCCGCGCACGGAACACTTTCATCACGTCGATGAGGTCGTCCATATCGCGCACTTCGACGAAGCCGCCGTGGCGGAACGCGGTCTGGAACAATGCGTAACTCGCGGTCATGCGCGCGGTGTGTGACGCCGCGGCCTGACGGCCGACCTCGGTGTTGCCGACTTTCCATACGAAGACTGGCTTGCCAAGCTCGAGCGCGCGCTGGCCGAGGGCGATCAGGCGCCGCCCGTCGGTGACGCCTTCCATGAACATCATCACGGATTCGTTTTCACTGCGCTCGAGGAAAAATTCGGCAAGTTCGAGCATCGAGATGTCGGCTTCGTTGCCGGTCGAGATCGCGTAGTTGAAGCCCACACCGTAGTACGCGGCGGTGGAGACGACGCCGAACCCGAAACCGCCCGATTGCGTGACCATCGCGCACGGGCCGGGGATCAAAGTCTTTAGTTGTACGGTGCCGCCGAAGCCGATGCGCGCGTTGTCGTGGAGGTTCAGCATGCCGAGGCAGTTGGGCCCGATCAGGCGCACGCCCGCGCGTTTCGCGGTAGCGATCAATTGCTGCTGCAGTTCGATGCCGTCGCCACCGACTTCGCTGAAGCCCGCCGACAGCACGATCGCGAACGGAATGCCGGCGGCGCCGCATTGCTCGATCACGCTCAGCACCTGATTCGACGACAGCGCAACCAGCGCGACGTCGCAGGGTTGGGGCACGGACGCGATGTCCTTATAGCAAGTGAGTCCCTTGATCTCCGGATATTTGGGATTGACCGGATAAACTTTGCCCTTGAAGCCGAATTCGGTAAGGAGCTTGATCGGCTGGCCCCCTATGCGTGACAGATCGTTGGAGGCGCCGACCACTGCGACCGCGCGCGGATTGACGAGACGCGAAAAGTCCTGCACTTGACGCGTCGATGCGCCGGCCGTTTGATCCAAGGGAGTTCCTCTGTGTGGCTTGAATTTATGCGGATTTTACCTTGATTCAGATAACCCCCGCCATTTACACTCAAGGGATGAAAAACAATACGGAGGAGATCGCGCGCGTACTGCTGTGCGCCACGTTGTGCATGGCAACTGTAGCCGCCGCGCAACCCGCATATCCGGTCAAACCCATTCGTCTCATCGTCGGCTTCGCGCCCGGCGGCGGCACCGACATACTGGCGCGCGCAATGGCGCAGCCGCTCGGCGAAATGCTCGGCCAGCAAGTGACGATAGACAATCGCGCGGGCGCGGGCGGCATCATTGCGACCGAACTCGGCGCGAAGGCCGCGCCCGATGGCTATACGTTGCTCGTCGGCAGTTCCGCGGGATTCGCAATCAATCCGAACCTGATGGCGAAACTTCCCTACGATCCGGTCAAGGACTTTGCACCGGTTGGCATGTTCGCCACCCTGTCTTATGTCGTCGACGTGCATCCTTCGCTGCCGGCTAAAACATTGCGCGACCTGATCGCGCTCGCGCGTGCGCAGCCCGGTGCGATTAACTACGGCTCAGCGGGGCAGGGCTCGTCTACGCATCTCGCGATCGAGCAGTTCGCGCAAATGGCCGGCGTCAAAATGACGCACGTGCCATACAAGGGCAACACGCCGGCGATGACCGCGCTGATGAGCGGCGAGGTCGCAATGGTGTTCGATCCGGTGCTGACATCGGTGCCCATGATCAGAAGCGGCCGCGTGCGCGCTCTTGCAGTCAGTAGTGCCAAACGATCCGCGTTATTGCCCGAAGTGCCAACGATCGCCGAAGCCGGCGTGAAAGGCTATGAAGCAGGCAATTGGTTCGGCGTGTTCGCGCC
>JBKJMN010000027.1:0-7084 GCA_046596405.1 Burkholderiales bacterium | reverse complement strand
GGCGCTCCTGCCGATTCTGTTCGATGCCGCACACAGGCAAGGCCACCACGGGAATAACTGCGCGGCTCACGCTAAATGCGTACCCCGGAATCAGTCGGCGTGCAGGCCGGTGGCTTTGACCACCTTCGCCCAGCGCTCAATGTCGCGAACAATAAACGCGGCGAATTCGTCGGGCGATGATTTGAGCGGCTCAATGCCGTCGCCGGCAAACCGCTCGCGCGTTTCCGGCTCATAGAGAATCTTCGCGGCTTCATCGCTCAGTCGGATAACGATAGCCCGCGGCGTCGCGGCGGGCGCGAGCAGCCCGTACCACGTCGAAAAATCATATTCGCGCACACCACTTTCCGCGATCGTCCGCAAATCCGGCATCGCGGCGAGCCGCCGGGCGCTGCTCGACGCCAGCGCGCGCACCCGCGCAGCCCGCACATGCGGCAGCGCGAGCGACACCGTGGCGAACATGACCGGCACCTGCCCGCTGATCACATCCGTGAATGCGAGCCCGGAACCGCGGTACGGCACGTGCACGAGATCGATCCGGGTCATGTGCTTGAACAGTTCCGCGGCCATGAACGGCCCGCTGCCCGCGCCGCCCGATGCATATGCAATGGATCCCGGCCGCGCTCGCGCCAGCGCGACCAGCTCGCCGATATTCTTGACCGGCAGCGAAGGATGCACGACGACAATGTAAGGTTGCGACCCGACGAGCGCGATCGGCGCGAAATCCCTGACCGCATCGTACGGCAGGCGCCGGTAATAGCTCACATTGAACGCGTGGCTCACGTGAGTCAGCAGCAGCGTGTGGCCGTCCGGCGCCGACTTCGCCGCGAGATCCGTGCCGAGCGTCGTTCCCGCCCCGCCTTTGTTGTCGACGACGAACGACTGCCCGAATACTCTGGAAAACTTTTGCGCGAACACCCTGCCGATGAGATCGGTGCCGCCGCCGGGTGCGGCGGGCACGATTATGCGCACCGGCTTGAGCGGGTATTGCTGCGCGTTTGCCGCGCTCAGCGCGCAGAGCGCGAAAACTAAAAAAAAGCCCCTCATTCCGGACTGATCCCCGCCTGCTTGGCCACGCGCTGCCACTTGTCGATTTCGGCCTTGATGAAAGCCGCATGCTGCTCGGGCGAATTGGCAATCGGGTCGGCCCCGCGCTCGATGAGTTGCTTTCGAACCGCGGGGTCGTTGACTGCCTTGACGAGCGCGCCGTTGAGTTTCTCCACGACCGGCCGCGGCAGGCCGGCGGGCCCGATCCAGCTGAATCCGCTGCTGACGACGAAGCCCGGTACGCCCGCTTCGATCATCGTCGGCACGCCGGGCACGGTCGGCGACCGCGACTCGCCGCATTGCGCGATCATGCGCAGACGGCCCGCGCGCACGTTCTCGATCACGACCGGAATGCTCGCGATCGTCATTTGCACGTGGCCCGCGATCGCATCCACGGTGGCCGGCGCGACGCCCTTATACGGCACGTGCACGAGTTTGATGTTGGCCTGCGAATTCAATAGTTCGCCGGCAAGATGCGCGACCGTGCCGGGCCCCGCGCTCGAAAAAAATATCTGGCCTGGCCGCGCACGCGCCAGCGCGATCAGCTCCTTGACGTTCTTGACAGGCAGCGAAGGGTGCACCACCACCGCGGCCGGAATATCAACGACGAGGCCAAGCGGCGTGAAGTCCTTGACCGTGTCGTACGGCAGGTTTTTGATCAACGCCGGATTGAAGAAGAAGCTCGCGGCGACAATCGCCGTCGTATAACCGTCGGGAGGGCTCTTCGCGGTCAGGTCGGCACCGATCACGCCGCCGGCGCCGGCGCGGTAATCGAGCACGAACTGCTGGCCGACGATCTCGCCCATCTTCGGCGCGATCACGCGGAACACGATGTCGCTGTTGCCGCCGGGTGCGGCGGGATTGATCACGCGGATCGGTTTATTGGGATACGGTTGCGCCGCTGAAGTCGCCGCCCATGCAATAAGCGCCGCGCCGGCGAGCTGCCGCACGTTGAAGTAGCGAGTCATCGAGCCAGCCTCCTCCATTACGTTGTTACGTTAAATACTGCGCCGCTTTTATGTCCACAGTATATCGCGCCCTCGCGTGTGCGCCGTCGCTGCAGACGTTACAATACGTGCTCAGCGCCCCACAACTGCAATTCGCCCGGAGTTCTGCGCATGAAACCTGCTGATTCCACGCTCGCCCGCACTGGCGGACAATTAATCGTCGACGCGCTGAAAGTGCACGGCGTCGATATGGCATTTGGCGTGCCCGGCGAAAGCTATCTGTCCGTGCTCGACGCGCTGTACGATTCGAGCGACGCCATCAAGTTCGTGATCTGCCGCCAGGAAGGCGGCGCCGCCAACATGGCGGAAGCCTACGGCAAGCTCACCAGCCGCCCCGGCATCTGCTTTGTCACTCGCGGGCCCGGCGCCACCAACGCGAGCATCGGCCTGCATACCGCATTCCAGGATTCGACACCGCTGATACTATTCATCGGGCAGATCGACAGCGAGTACACCGAGCGCGAATCGTTCCAGGAAATCGATTACCGGCGCATGTACGGCCAGATGGCGAAGTGGGTCGCGCAAATCGACCGCGCGGACCGCGTGCCGGAAATGGTCAGCCACGCATTTCATCTCGCCGTGTCGGGCCGTCCCGGGCCGGTCGTGCTCGCGCTGCCCGAAGACATGCAGACTGCGACTTCGACGGTGGCCGATACGGCGCGCTATCAACGCGTTGCCGCGCATCCCGGCGCGGCCGACATGCAAAAGCTGCGCGAAATGATTGCGCAAGCCGAGCGCCCGTTCGTGATGATCGGCGGCGGCGGCTGGAACAAGCCGGCGTGCGACGACATCCAGGCGTTCGTGCAGGCCAATGCGTTACCGGCCGCGTGCACTTATCGCTGCCAGGATCTGTTCGACAACCGCCACCCGAATTACGTCGGCGACGTCGCGGTGGGCATGAATCCGGCGATCGAGCAGCGTATCCGCAATGCGGACCTGCTGATCGCCATCGGCCCGCGGCTCGGCGAATGGACGACGATCAATTACACGCTGATCGACATCCCGCGTCCGCAGCAGAAATTCGTGCACGTGCACACCGGTGTCGAGGAACTCGGCCGCGTCTATCAGGCCGATCTGTTGATCAACTCCGGCATGCCTGAATTCGCCGCGGCAGCGCGTTCGCTGGCTCCGGTGCAGGCACGCTGGGTCGAATCGACGCAAGCCGCGCGCGCCGAATACGAAGCGTGGCAAAAACCGGTCAAGGTGCCGGGCACGCTCAACATGAGTGAAGTGATCCTTTATTTGAAGCAGCGCCTGCCGCCCGACGCCATATTGACCAACGGCGCGGGCAATTTCACGCTGTGGCCGCACCGCTTCTATCAGTACACCGGTTTTCGCACCCAGCTGGGGCCCACCAGCGGCGCGATGGGGTACGGCGTGCCGGCGGGCGTCGCAGCAAAGCTCGTGCATCCGGACCGCACGGTCATCGCATTCGCGGGCGACGGCGACTTCCTGATGAACGGCCAGGAACTCGCGACCGCCGCGCAGTACGGCGCGAAAGTAATTTTCATCGTGATCAACAACGGCATGTACGGCACGATCCGCATGCACCAGGAAAAGCACTATCCCGGCCGCGTCAGCGGGACCAGCCTGTCCAATCCCGACTTCGCCGCGCTCGCGCGCGCGTACGGCCTGCATGGCGAGATCGTCGAGAAAACCGGCGACTTCGAGGCCGCGTTCGAGCGCGCATTGAGCGCGAAGACCGCCGCGCTACTCGAACTGCGCGTCGACCAGGACGCGATATCGCCACGCACTACTTTGTCGGCAATCCGCGCTGAAGCGCTTAAAAACCAAAAAGCGTGAAAGAGTGAATGCGTGAATGGTGAAGGTGAATCCTCGTTCACTCTTTCACCCCTTCACCCCTTCACTCCTTCACTACTTCACTCTTTCACTCCTTCACCCATTCACTCATTAACAATGATCAGATACATCAACGAAGCAGAAGTCGCGCAAATCCTGACGATGCCGAAAACCGTCGAGCTCGTCGAAGCGGCGCACAAAGCGCGCGCCGAAGGCCGTGCGATCGACGTGCCGCGCGTGCGCGCGCGCTGCCCTGCCGGCACCCAGCACATCCTGCAGGCCGCGGCGCCCGAGTTAAAACTGATCGGCTACAAGATCTACTATTCAAACCCGGGCAAGGGTTCGCGCTACCACGTACATCTGATCGATACCGATAGCGGCAGCCTCGTCGCGATGATCGAAGCCAGCCATCTGGGCATGGTTCGCACGGGCGCGGCGAGCGGGGTGGCGACCAAATACATGGCGCGCGAAGATGCGACGACGGTGGGCATGATAGGCGCCGGCAAACAGGCCGCCGGTCAGCTCGAGGCCGTCTGCGCGGTGCGCGGGATAACCGCCGCCAAGGTCTACAGCCGCAAATCCGAGAAGGCGCGCGATTTCTGCGCCGCGATGAGCGCCAAACTGGGCATCAAAATGCAAGCCGTCACGAGCGCGCCCGAAGCGGTGCGCGGTGTAGACATCATCAACGTCATCACCAAGGCATCGAACCCGGTGCTGCTCGGCGAATGGCTGGAACCCGGCCAGCACATCAACGCGGCGGGCTCGAATGCGCTCACGCGCCGCGAACTGGATGAACTCGCGATCAAGCGTTCGCGCGTCGTCGTCGACTCGCGCGGCACCGCGCGCAACGAAAGTGGCGATCTGCTGCCGCTGGTGGAAAGCGGTCAGCTCGACTGGGACGCGCTGCCCGAACTCGGCGAGGTGATCGCCGGCCGTTTCGCCGGCCGCAAATCGCGCGATGAGATCACGCTCTACGAATCGCACGGCATGGGCATCCAGGACATCTACACTGGCGACCACATTCTAAAAGTGGCGCGCGAAAAGAATATCGGCATCGATTTGCCGATTGGCGGCTGAGGCAAAAGCGCAGCGATGCTGCTGACGCTGCTCAAGCGCGAAGCCGCCCGGTTCGTCGCCAATGTCCGGCATGGCAATCCGCTCGATCTGCCGCGGGTGCCGCGCCAAAGCGGCACCTGGAACCACGCGGATCTCGCATGGCTGGCGTCGAAAGTGCGCGGCGTTCCCGGCGATTTCGCCGAGATCGGCGTGTTCCGCGGCGCAGCTTTTCGCAAAGTCGCCGCCCTGGCGGGGGAACAGGGCAAGCGCGCGCACGCGTTCGACAGCTTCGCCGGCATGGCCGATCCCTCGGCCGTGGACGGTCCGACCTATCCGAAAGGCATGTTCGATATCGGCGGGCCTGACGAATTCATCCGGCTCATGACTGCGATGGGCGTCGAGCGCAAGTTGTATGAGATCTGGCCCGGCTATGTGCCCGACGGCTTCGCGCAGGTGCCCGATGATCTGCGCTTCTCGCTGGCAATCCTCGACCTCGACCATTATCAGCCGACCGCCGATGGGCTGCGCTGGCTGCCCGCGCGCATCAACGATTACGGCATCCTTGCGCTCGACGACTATGTGCCGAAAACCAACCAGGGTATTCTGGCGACGCGCGCGATCGACGATTTCCTCGCGACGCAGCGCGAGTTCGAAAAAGTCGCGCTGTTCAATCAGCACCTGATCCTGCGCAAGAAACCCCGCGCTTAACCCAACCCAGGCTGGAGAATCCAATGACGCCCACGAGCGCCAAACTAGGTTTTGTCGGGATCGGCGCGATGGGCACGCCGATGGCGACCAATCTCGCCAAGGCGGGCTACAAGCTCGTCGTGTACGACACCGACACGAAACGCACCGCGGCGCTCGCAGCGACGCTCGAAATCGAAGTTGCCGATAGCCCCGCTGCGGTGGGCGCGATGTGCGGCACCGTCATCACGATGCTGCCCGACGGCAAGATTGTGCGCACAGCGCTCTGCGGTCCGGCCGACAGCTTCAAGGATTGCGTCGCGGCGAATCTCAAGCCCGGGGCGCTCGTCATCGACATGAGTTCGTCGTCGCCGGTCGGCACGCGCGAGCTTGGCGCCATGCTCGACAAGCGCGGCATCAAGCTCATCGACGCGCCGGTTTCGAACGGCGTCAAAGGCGCGACCGCCGCGACTCTGGCGATCATGGTCGGCGGCGATGCGGCCACTTTCGCGCAGTTAAAACCAATGCTGGAAAAAATCGGCAACCAGATTTTTCACGCCGGGCCGCTCGGGTCGGGCCACGCGATCAAGGCGCTCAACAATTATGTATCGGCGGCCGGGTTGGTCGCCGCGTGCGAAGCGGTAGTCGCGGGCACGCGCTTCGGCCTCGACGCCGGCGTCATCGTCGATATCCTCAACGCGTCGAGCGGCATGAACAATACGACCAAAAACAAATTCAAGCAGCACATGCTGTCGGGCACTTACGGCGCCGGTTTTTTTACCGGCCTGATGGCTAAAGACGTGCGCACCGCGCTCGAAGTCATCAAGGCGACCGGCACCTCCGCACTGCTCGCGGACCCGTGCACCGATATCTGGAGCAAAATGGAGCAGGACCTGGGTTTCACGTCCGACCACACGGAAATGTTCCGCTACGTGGACAAGATGCCACGCTGAGCCGCCAGCCGGTAAGCATCTTCGACAAGCTTGAGCGTGTGCAGGTTGTCTTCGGGCGACGTCTCGAAGGGCGCGCCGGATAGGAGACACGCCACAAAGTGCGCGATCCCGGCGTCGAAGCACGCCTGGTAAGCGGTTTGCATGTCGACCGCAACGCGTTGAGTCGTTGTGCCGCGCAATTCGATTCCCGCGGCGTCGAATATCACGCTCGCGTGAGTGCCGATGATTTCGAGGCGGTCCGACACCGCGGTGCCAAAGCCGGGCGCGACGAAACTTCCCGCCACCACGACGGGCGCGCCGGCGGGCGCCTCCAACATGAGCGTCGCCAGCGTCTCACCCGGCATGTCGGGCTCGGTATGCAACGTGCGCGCCGCCACCATCGCGAGCGGTCCCAGCAGAAAGCGTAACACGTCGAGCTGGTGAATCAGCGTTTCGGCGATCAGCAGGCGCGGCTCGCGCGCCATGAAAGGCGCGCGCTCGACGGCCGGCCGGCGCCCATTCGCGTCCTTGATGAAGCCCGCGCGATGCATAGTCGCCACG
>JBKJMN010000413.1:0-13700 GCA_046596405.1 Burkholderiales bacterium | reverse complement strand
AGCGGATGAACCAGGTGCGGCGCGATGCTGAGCAACACTTCGCGCTCGCTCAGAGCCTCGGCCACCAGCCGGAATTCGTATTGCTCGAGATAGCGCAGGCCGCCATGAATGAGCTTGCTGCTGGCGGACGAGGTGGCGGCCGCCAGATCGTCTTTTTCGACCAACAGCACGGCAAGCCCGCGGCCCGCCGCGTCGCGCGCAATGCCGGCGCCGTTGATGCCGCCACCGATGATCAGGAGATCGTAATGCGGAGATTCGCCCGTCATGTAGAGGCCTGGAGATTTGAATTGCCTTGCCCGGCCGATTCTAGTCCATCACCCGCCGCAAAATAGAAAGGCAGTCATCGACTGCCTTCTTGAACTGCCATTGATTGGCGCTATTTTTTCGGCCGCAATCTGCGAATGGCGGCGATCTGCGCGGCCATGACCGCGAACTCGGATTGTGCCTTCGCGAAATCCAGATCGCTTTTCGCATTCGCCATCGCTTCTTTGGCGCGTTCTTGCGCCTCGGCGGCTTTAGCTTCATCCAGGTCGTGGCCCCGGATCGCCGTATCGGCGAGCACCGTCACGCCATTAGGCTGCACTTCAAGAATGCCGCCGGCCACAAATACCAACTCCTCTTCGCCGCCGGGACGCTTGATCCGCACCGTGCCGGGTTTGATCCGCGTCAACAACGGAGCATGCCGCGGATAGATCCCCAGTTCGCCGGACTCTCCAGGGAGCACGACGAACTCCGCCTCACCCGAAAAGATCAGGGCCTCCGCGCTCACGACATCGACTTGCAGTGTATTTGCCATTGGTGAGTGCCTACTACAGCGTTTTTGCTTTTTCCACGGCCTCTTCGATCGTCCCGACCATGTAAAACGCCTGTTCGGGCAACGCATCGTAATCGCCGTCTACGATGCCCTTGAAGCCTTTGATGGTGTCCTTGAGCGTCACATACTTGCCGGGGCTGCCGGTAAACACTTCGGCGACATGGAAGGGTTGCGAAAGAAAGCGTTGAATTTTGCGCGCGCGAGACACCGCCAGCTTGTCTTCCGGCGACAGTTCGTCCATGCCGAGAATGGCGATGATGTCGCGCAATTCTTTGTATCGCTGGAGAGTTTGCTGCACTGCGCGCGCGACGTTGTAGTGTTCTTCGCCGACCACCAGAGGGTCAAGCTGACGCGAAGTCGAGTCAAGCGGATCCACTGCGGGATAAATGCCCAGAGCGGCGATGTCGCGTGACAGCACGACGGTCGAGTCGAGATGCAAAAACGTGGTAGCCGGGCTCGGATCGGTCAAGTCGTCCGCCGGCACGTAAACGGCCTGGATCGACGTGATGGAACCCACTTTGGTCGACGTAATGCGTTCCTGCAGTCGACCCATCTCTTCCGCCAGCGTCGGTTGATAGCCGACGGCGGACGGCATGCGGCCCAGCAGCGCCGACACTTCGGTTCCGGCCAGCGTAAAACGGTAGATATTGTCGACGAAGAACAGGATGTCGCGGCCTTCGTCGCGAAATTTCTCCGCCATCGTCAAACCCGTCAGCGCTACGCGCAGGCGGTTGCCCGGCGGTTCGTTCATCTGGCCAAACACCATCGATACTTTTGATTCGCTGATATTGTCGAGCTTGATAACGCCGGCCTCCGCCATCTCATGATAGAAGTCGTTGCCTTCGCGCGTACGCTCGCCCACGCCTGCAAACACCGACAAGCCGCTATGTTGTGTCGCGATGTTGTTGATGAGTTCCAGCATGTTCACGGTCTTGCCGACACCGGCGCCGCCGAACAGTCCCACCTTGCCGCCTTTGGCGAACGGCGACACCAGGTCAATCACCTTGATGCCGGTTTCAAGCAGTTCCACCGAGGGTGAAAGTTCGTCGAACTTGGGTGCCGCCTGATGGATTTCGCGACGCTCGTCGGTCGGAATCGGACCTGCATCATCGATCGGGCGACCGAGCACATCCATGATACGGCCTAGGGTTGCTTTGCCGACCGGCACGCTGATGCCTTTGCCCGTACCTTTGACCGACATGCCGCGGCGCAGACCGTCCGACGATCCCATCGCGATGGTACGCACAACGCCGTCGCCGAGTTGTTGCTGCACCTCGAACGTCAGGCCTTTCTCGGCAAATTTCGAGGTGTCATCGGTCAGTGTCAACGCATCGTAGACTCTGGGCATTGCTTCGCGCGGGAATTGGATATCGACCACAGCGCCTATGCACTGGACGATTTTCCCTTCATTCAACACTGCGCTCATCGTGTTTCCTTTCGACTTAAATCGTTAAATTCTTTGCTTATCGACGGCTCAACCGACAGCGGCCGCGCCACCGACGATCTCCGACAGTTCCTTGGTGATCGATGCCTGGCGCGCCTTGTTGTAGGTGAGTTGCAGCTCGTCGATCAAGGTCTTCGCGTTGTCCGATGCCGCTTTCATCGCCACCATGCGCGCGCTCTGCTCGGACGCCATGTTCTCGGCCACTGCCTGGTAAATCAGCGCTTCGACATAGCGCAGCAGAAGTTCATCGATGACCGCGCGCGGATCCGGCTCATAAAGGTAGTCCCAGGAATGCTCCTGTGGATCAGCCTGCATGCGTTCTTTGGATAGCGGCAGCAGTTGTTCGACCGTCGGTTCCTGCTTCATGGTATTGACGAAGCCGGTGTAAAACAAATAGACGGCGTCGAGTTCGCCCGCGCTGTACGCATCGAGCATGACTTTGACCGGTCCGATCAGCTTGTCGAGACGCGGGGTATCGCCGAACTGCACGACATGCGATACGACTTTAGCGCCCAGCCGGGTCAGAAAACCGAAACCCTTGTTGCCGATCGCCGTGGCCGTGATCTTCTTGCCCTGGCCTTCCAACTCCTTCAGCCTTGCGAGTAGCAGGCGCAGAATGTTGGTATTGAGCCCGCCGCACAGGCCCTTGTCGGTGGTGACGACAATGACACCGACGACGCCCGCATCGTTGCTCGTCCGGAGAAACGCCGGCTTGTATTCCGGATTCGCGCGCGCCAGGTTGGCCGCGATATTGCGTATCTTGTCGCCATAGGGGCGCGCGGCACGCATGCGTTCCTGCGCCTTGCGCATCTTGGACGCTGCGACCATTTCCATCGCCTTGGTGATCTTGCGCGTGTTTTGCACGCTCTTGATCTTGGTGCGTATTTCTTTTGTGCCGGCCATATTTGCCTGTTTGACTGATCCGAACGGTCAGCGATTAATACGAACCGGTTTTCTTGAAATCCTTGATCGCTTCATGCAGCTGGGCTTCGTCTTCCTTGGAGAGATCTTTGGTATTCTCGATGGAATCGGCCAGCGTCGTGTACTTGGATTTCACGAAGTCGCGCAGCGCTTTTTCCGCCGCCAGCGCCTTCTTGACATCGATGTCGTCAAAGTAACCGTTGTTGACCGCGAACAGCGTCAGCGCCATTTCCCACACCTGCTGGGGACGATACTGCAGCTGTTTCATCAATTCGGTCACCAGGCGGCCGCGCTCGAGTTGTTTGCGAGTGGCTTCGTCGAGATCGGAAGCGAACTGCGCAAACGCCGCCAGCTCGCGATACTGCGCGAGCGCGAGACGCACGCCGCCGCCGAGCTTCTTGATGACTTTGGTCTGCGCGGCGCCGCCGACGCGTGAGACCGAAATACCGGCGTTGATGGCAGGCCGGATGCCGGCGTTGAACAAATCGGTTTCGAGAAAGATCTGGCCGTCGGTGATCGAAATCACGTTGGTCGGCACGAACGCGGAGACGTCCCCGGCCTGGGTTTCAATCACGGGCAGCGCGGTGAGCGAGCCGGTCTTGCCTTTAACTTTGCCATCGGTGAATTTCTCGACGTAGGCTTCGTTCACGCGCGCCGCGCGCTCGAGCAAGCGCGAGTGCAGATAAAACACATCGCCCGGATAGGCTTCGCGGCCGGGCGGCCGCCGCAGCAACAGCGAAACCTGCCGATAGGCCCATGCCTGTTTAGTCAGGTCATCGTAAATAATCAGCGCATCCTGCCCGCGATCGCGGAAGTACTCGCCCATGGTGCAGCCCGCGTAGGGCGCGATGTATTGCATGGCAGCGGACTCCGACGCGCTGGCCGCGACGACGATGGTGTATGCCATCGCGCCGTACTCTTCGAGCTTGCGCACGACGTTGGCGATCGTCGATGCTTTCTGGCCGATCGCAACATAAATACAGAAAAGGTCTTTGCCTTTCTGATTGATGATGGTGTCCACCGCGACGGCCGTCTTGCCGGTCTGACGGTCGCCGATGATCAGTTCGCGCTGGCCGCGACCGACGGGCACCATGGCATCGATGGACTTCAAGCCGGTCTGCACGGGCTGGCTGACGGATTTGCGCGCGATTACACCCGGCGCGACTTTTTCGATCACGTCCGTCATCTTGGCGTTGATCGGGCCTTTACCGTCGATCGGCTGGCCGAGCGAATTGACCACGCGGCCGATCAGTTCGGGACCAACCGGCACTTCCAGAATGCGTCCTGTCGCCTTCACCGGATCGCCCTCGGAAATATGCTCGTATTCGCCGAGCACCACCGAGCCGACCGAATCGCGCTCAAGGTTGAGCGCCAGGCCGAACGTGTTGTTCGGGAACTCGAGCATTTCGCCCTGCATGACGTCGGCCAGCCCGTGCACGCGGCAGATGCCGTCGGTAACCGAAATCACGGTGCCCTGGGTGCGCGATTCGCTCGCCGCGCCCATGTTCTGCATCTTGCTCTTGATAAGTTCGCTGATTTCTGACGGATTGAGTTGCATCTGAAACTCCTAACGGGTAAGCGCGGCGGACATTGCGTCCAGTTTGCCGCGCACGGTGGCGTCGAATACTTTGTCGCCGACCACTATTTTGACGCCGCCGATCAACTGCGGATCGACACTGACCTCGGCGCGCACCTTGCGCTGATATTTCGATTCGAGCTTTTTAACCAGTTCATTCACCTGCGCGCCATCGATGGCGAATGCGGAATGAATTTTCGCTTCGAGCACGCCTTCATGCTCGAGTCTCAGCTGTTCGAACAGTTCCCGAATCGCCGGCACCACCACCAGCCGGTCGTTGTGCACCAGGATCTGCACGAAATTTCTGCCGGCGCCGTCGAGCTGCGCGCCGCAAATTCCCAGGATCAAGCCTTCCAGTTGCGGGCCGCTCACGTTAGGGTCGCCAATCGAACGCGCGACTCGCTCGTCCCGCACGATGATATCGAGCAGCCGCAGCATTTCCGACCACTGGTCGAAGGCGGACTTTTCGCGCGCCAGCCGGAATGCGGCTTCGGCATACGGGCGCGCTATGGTGACTAATTCAGCCATGGCCGGCTTACAACTCTGCCTGCACGGCCTGCAACAAATCGGCGTGCGTTTTGGCATCCACTTCCCGGCGCAGAATTTTTTCGGCCCCGGCGATTGCAAGCAACGAGACCTGGGCGCGTAACGCTTCTTTGGTGCGCGAAACTTCCTGCGCGATTTCCGCCTTGGCGGCGGTTTTCTCGCGATTGCCTTCCTCGCGCGCCGACAGTTTGGCTTCCTCAATCATCTGCGTGGCGCGTTTTTCTGCCTGCGCCATGATTTCGGCAGCGCGTGAGCGTGCTTTGGCGATTTCCTCATCAGCCTGCCTGGCCGCCAACTCGAGCGACTGCTTGCCCTGTTCCGCGGCAGCGAGTCCGTCGGCGATCTGCTTCTGCCGTGCTTCGACCGCGCGCATCAGCGGCGGCCACACGAATTTCGCCGTAAACAGGATGAACGCGAAAAAGGTGATCGCCTGCGCGAATAGCGTCAAATTGATATTCATGATGTTCCCTTCCGGGACCTTCTGTGGGCGACGTTACTTGACGACGGTCAGCAGCGGGTTCGCGAAGGCGAAGAACATCGCCAGGCCGACACCAATGATGAATGACGCGTCGATCAGGCCGAGCAGCAGAAAGACCTTCGCTTGCAGTTGCGGCATGAGTTCGGGCTGGCGTGCAGCGCCTTCGAGAAAGCGGCTGCACATGATGCCGACGCCGATACACGCGCCGAGCGCGCCCAAGCCTATCATCAGGCCGATGCCGATCCCGGTGTATGCCTGAATCATCGCCAACATTTGTAGCTTTTCCATTTCTGTTGTCCTTTCTTGAACGGGTTTGAAGTGAATCCGGTGAGTTAATGGCTTTCGTGCGCCATCGCGATATAGACGATAGTGAGCATCATGAAGATGTAAGCCTGCAACGCGACGATCAAAATATGGAATATCGCCCAGCCCAAGCCGAGCAACGAGCCGAACACCGTACCGGCGATGCTGGTCGCGGCCATCATCCACAGCAGCAGGAAAATGATTTCGCCCGCGTACATGTTGCCGAAGAGCCGCAGCGAATGGGACAGCGGCTTCGAAATGTATTCGACCAGATTGAACAGAAAATTAAATACCCACAGGAGCGGATTGGCGCCGAACGGCGCGCAGAAAAGCTCGTGAATCCAGCCGCCGACGCCCTTGACCTTGATCGTGTAGTACATCATCAGCAACCACACCGACAGCGCGAGCGCGAATGTGGTGTTGACGTCGGCCGTGGGCACGATACGAAAGCCGTGTTCATTGACGTGGTGGGTGCCGAGCGCGACCCAATCGACGGGCAGAAAATCCATCGCGTTCATCAGCAATACCCAGACGAACACGGTCAGCGCGACCGGTGTGATGAAATCGCGCGCGCCGTGGAATATGCCTTTGACCTGCTCATCGACAAAATCAAATACGAGCTCGATAAAAGCCTGACGCCTGCCAGGCACGCCGGCGGTTGCGCCGCGCACGACGAGCCACATGAAGCCGAAGCCTATGACGCCGAGCAAAATTGAGGTGACCAGCGTATCGACGTTGAGCGTCCAGAATCCGCCATCGCCGATCGCGCGCGTATGGAAAGTCAGGTGATGACCGATGTACTCGGTGGGTGTCAATTCGGCTTCGGCAGCCATTACGTCTTCCTAATTCGATTCAAGTTTCACGCACTAACAACGCCGCCTGGGATACCAGCACCGTAACGATGAACGCTGCAAAAAACATGACCGGCACGACGTCGTGATAGGTCGTCATCACCAGCCACAAGAGGAAAATCATCAGCATAATCTTGCTCGCCTCCGCGCGTAGCAAGATACGGAGCGTCTCCCCTGCGGTTCTCACCCGGTTGCCCGAAACCAGCAACGCAAAGACCAATCCGGTTGCCCAACTGATCAACCCGCCCAGCGCCGCGGAGAATGCGCCATGCATTCCTGCTGCGACGCCGGCTCCCAGCGCAATTCCCGCAGTGGCGTAGAGTTGCCAGCGCAGCACGGTGCGGAGCGGTTTGCTCTCGATCTTGAAAGCCACCCGTTTCTCCCTGGGAGCAAACCCGTTGATTGTACTAAGAGTTAGCGCCCTTCGTCAAACCGCGTTGCGGTGCAACAAGCAGCCCCGTTAGCGCATCAGGCGCGCCAGCACCGCATCCAATTGGCCTAACGTGTTGTAAGAGATGGTCAGCTTGCCGCTGCCCTTCTTCGCGCCGGTCTGAATCGCCACCGGCGTGCCGAGCTTTTGCGCCAGTTCTTCCTGCAAACGCAAAATATCGCGGTCGGCGACGCGGCGGGTTTGCTTAACGGCCGCACCCGTCACCAGCCGCCCGATCAGCTTTTCGGTGTCGCGCACCGACATCCCGCGCTGCGCGATCAACCGCGCGGTCTCAATTTGCTGCATACCCGCCAAGGCGAGCAGCGCGCGCGCGTGGCCCATGTCGAGCTTGCCCTGCTGCAACAAGTCGCGTACCGGTTCGGCCAATGTCAGCAAGCGCAGCAGATTGGTTACCGCGCTGCGCGAGCGCCCGACCATTTCCGCCGCCTTGTCGTGGGTGATGCCGAAATCCGTGACCAGGCGTTGGATGCCGTTGGCCTCTTCGAGCGGATTTAAATCCTCGCGTTGAATGTTTTCGATCAAGGCCATGGCGAGCGCCGCATTGTCGGGAACTTCGCGCACCAGCGCCGGCACGGCGGTTAACCCGGCCATGCGCGCTGCGCGCCAGCGTCGCTCACCGGCGATAATTTCATAGCGCCCGCCGCCGACCGGCCGCACCAGGACCGGCTGCATGACGCCCTGGACCTTGATCGACTCGGCCAATTCATTTAACGCCGGCTCGCTCATTTGCGTGCGCGGCTGATATTTACCGGGTTGCAAAAGGTCGATTTTCAATTCGGCTTGCTGGTCGCCGCTCGCGCGCATTGCGGTGGGCTCTTCGCCGCCGAGCAGCGCGTCGAGGCCGCGTCCCAATCCTTTCATTTTCGCCATCGCCATGCTCTCTTAGATAACCGGTGTGGCGCGATTGAGCATTTCGCCGGCGAGCGCTAGATACGCTTGCGCGCCTTTGGAACTGCGGTCCAGACCGAGCGCCGGCAAGCCGTGGCTGGGTGCCTCGGCCAGACGCACGTTGCGCGGGATCACGGTGCGGTACAGCTTGTCGCCGAAATGCTGCTGGAGTTGCGCCGAGACTTGCTGCGCGAGTGTATTGCGCGGGTCGAACATCGTGCGCAGGAGACCCTCGATTTGCAGCTGCGGGTTGAGGTTGATCCTTACCTTCTTGATCGTTTGCACCAGATCGCTCAACCCCTCGAGCGCGTAATACTCGCATTGCATCGGTATCAGCACCGCGTGCGCCGCGCACAAGCCGTTGACCGTCAGCAGATTCAACGCGGGCGGGCAATCGATCAAGATGAAGTCGTATTCGCTTTCGACCAGGGCCAGCGCCGACTTCAATCGCGTTTCACGATGCTCGATGTCCACGAGTTCGATCTCGGCGCCGGCGAGTTCGCGATTGGCCGGCAGCACGTCGTAATTGCCGCTCGTCGATCTGACGCGCACCGAACCGATTTCGGCTTCGCCGAGCAGCAGGTGATATACCGTGACCTTCAGCGCGCGCTTATCGATGCCGCTGCCCATCGTCGCGTTACCCTGCGGATCCAGATCGACCAGCAACACGCGCTGTTTGGTGGCGGCCAGACTGGCGGCCAGATTGACGCCGGTGGTGGTTTTACCGACCCCGCCTTTCTGATTGGTGATTGCGAGTATTCGAGTCATCTCAAGCGCCTACGGGCGCGAGCAAAATTAGATGCCGCTCGGCGCTCAATCCGGGAACCTTGAGCGGCACGGTATTTTTCAATTTGAAGGTGGCCGGCAACTGCGCCAGCTCTTCGTCCGGATAGACCCCTTTCATCGCGGCGACGACGCCATCGTCGCCACACAATCTGCCAGCGAGTTTCAGGAATTCCGGCAAATCGGAAAATGCGCGCGAAATCACGAGATCGAACTTCTGCGGGGGCCGCCATGCTTCGACCCTTTCACACACGACCTCAACATTTTTCAACGCCAATTCGATCGCGGCCTGGCGCAGGAATGCGGCTTTCTTGTGGTTGCTGTCGAGCAAAACGACGCGCGCGTGCGGCCACACGAGCGCTAAAGGAATTCCCGGCAATCCGGCGCCGCTGCCGACATCGAGTATCGACGTCGCGCGCACATGCGGCACGATAGCGAGGCAATCGAGCGCATGCGCGTGGACCATCTTAACGCTGTCGCGCACTGCCGTAAGATTGTGCACGCGGTTCCACTTGGCGATCAGCGCCAGATAGGCGTTGAGTTTCGCCTGCACGTCCGCCGCGATATCGAGACCCAGCTCGGCTATGCCGTGCGCGAGTTGCTCGGACGGACTCATGCCGTTTTTTGCGCAGCGCCGAAGCCCCGCTTCAAATGCACGAGTAACAACGAGACAGCCGCCGGCGTAATGCCGGAGATGCGCGCGGCCTGGCCCAGAGTCTCGGGCCGAAATTGATTGAGCTTTTGCTGCACTTCGATCGACAAACCGTGCACGCCGCGGTAATCGAGGTCAGCCGGCAGGCGCGTCGTCTCATAAGCTTCCTGACGCGTTATTTCATCCTGCTGGCGTGTGATGTAGCCTTGATACTTGCATTGAATCTCGACTTGCTCCGCCACTTGCGGATCGCTGACCGCCGGACCCGCGCCGGGCAGGGTCGTTAACGTCGCATAAGTGACATTGGGCCGGCGCAGCAGTTCGAGCAGCGTGTACTCGCGCTCGATGGCCTGGCCCAGCACGCGCTCGCATTCATGGCGGGCGACGATGGCGGGGTTCACCCAGCTTGATTTCAGACGTTCGAACTCGCGGGTCACGGCTTCGCGTTTGCGCTCGAAATGCGCCCACCGCTCATCGCTCACGACCCCGAGCCGGCGGCCGATTTCCGTGAGCCGCAGGTCGGCATTGTCTTCGCGCAGGCTGAGCCGATATTCGGCGCGGCTCGTGAACATGCGATACGGCTCCGAAACGCCGCGCGTAATCAGGTCGTCGACCAGCACCCCAAGATAAGCTTCGTTACGGCGCGGACACCATGATTCGTCACCCGCGACCAGGCGTGCCGCGTTGACGCCCGCCAGCAGGCCCTGCGCCGCGGCCTCTTCGTAGCCGGTGGTGCCGTTGATCTGGCCAGCGAAAAAAAGGCCTTTGATCGCCTTGGTCTCAAGCGAGCTTTTAAGCCCGCGCGGATCGTAATAATCGTATTCGATTGCATAGCCCGGCCGCGTGATGTGCGCTGCTTCGAGTCCCGGAATCGAACGCACGAGTGCCAGCTGGACGTCGAACGGCAGGCTCGTCGATATGCCATTGGGATAAAACTCGTTGACCGTCAGGCCTTCGGGCTCGAGGAAAATCTGGTGCGAGGACTTGTCGGCAAACCGCGTGATCTTGTCTTCGATCGACGGGCAATAGCGCGGTCCGACGCCTTCGATGACCCCGGTAAACATCGGCGAGCGGTCGAGACCGCCGCGAATAATGTCGTGCGTGCGTGCGCTCGTATGCGTAATCCAGCACGGCAATTGCGGCGGGTGCTGCGCGCGCGAGCCGAGGAAAGAAAACACCGGGCGCGGTTCGTCGCCCGGTTGCTCGGCGAGTTGCGAAAAATCGATGCTGCGTCCGTCGAGGCGGGGGGGCGTGCCCGTCTTGAGACGGCCGGCGGGTAATTGCAACTCGCGCAAACGCGCCGCCAGGCTCGTTGCAGGGGGATCGCCCGCGCGTCCCGCTTGATAATTTTTTAATCCGACATGCACGAGCCCCGCCAGAAACGTGCCAGCAGTCAACACCACGGCAGCGCCCGAAAAGCGCAAACCGAGCTGGGTGACAACACCTGTCACCCGCTCTCCCTTGAGTATTAAATCATCGACTGCCTGTTGAAAGATCAATAGGTTAGGTTGATTTTCAAGACGCTGTCGGATCGCTTGCCGATACAGGACCCGGTCCGCCTGCGCGCGCGTGGCGCGAACAGCGTGGCCTTTACTCAAATTCAAGATACGGAACTGAATTCCCGCCTCGTCGGTGGCACCGGCCATTGCGCCGCCCAAAGCGTCGATCTCTTTAACTAAATGGCCCTTGCCAATCCCGCCGATCGATGGATTGCACGACATTTGGCCCAAAGTTTCGACGTTGTGTGTGAGTAGCAGCGTACGGCGCCCAATGCGGGCACTCGCAAGCGCAGCTTCGGTGCCGGCGTGTCCGCCGCCGACGACAATTACATCAAAGTTTTCAGGGAAATGCATACAACCACGAGGGTAAATGGCGGGCTGCAATGATACTCGAAAACGCTGGCGTCGCGTAGCTGCAGGCACCGGGACTACGTTCCACGTGGAACCAAATCAAGTTAAATGTTCCACGTGGAACATCGCGCGGCGTTACTTTCCGATACAAAAATGGGAAAAAATCTTCCCCAGCAGGTCGTCCGCCGTAACCTCGCCTGTAATGCTCCCCAAGTAGCGCTGCGCGAGTTTGAGTTCTTCGGCCAACAGTTCTAACTGAGCGGTCGACTCGGCGGCGAGAGTCAGGTGACCGGCAGCGCCGTGAAGTGCATGCAGATGTCGTTCCCGTGCCATAAAGATGCCTTCGCTCGCGCCACTCCAGCCGACGACTTCCAATATCGCGGATTTAAGAACCTCTAAGCCTGCACCCGTTTTCGCTGACAGCCCGACTTCCGTCCCACGCGCGAGCTTATTCATATACGGCGCAATGCCGGTGATATCTACCTTGTTTTCGACGCGGATCCGGGGTACAGCCGACGAAACGCGCCGCGCGAGCGCGGGATCCGGGTGCCCCGTCTCAGGACGGGCGGCATCGCTCACCCACAATACCAAGTCCGCCGTTTCCACAGCTTCCCAGGTTCGGGCGATACCGATTTTTTCGACCGGGTCGCGCGGTTCGCGGAGGCCTGCGGTGTCGATCACATGCACCGGTACACCGCGTAGATTGATCGTCTCGCGTATTGCGTCGCGGGTTGTGCCGGGGATTTCGGTGACGATCGCGCGATCGCTGCCGGCCAACGCGTTCAGCAGGCTGGATTTCCCCACATTCGGCTGGCCGGCCAATACAACCTGGATGCCGTCGCGCAATAGCCGTCCCTGCCGCGACACTGTAATGATGTCCGCGAGTTGCCGACGGATCGTCTCGAGCCGCTCGCGGACGTTGCCGCGCTCCAATAACTCGACATCCTCCTCCGGAAAATCGAGCGTCGCTTCGATCCACATCCGCAACTCAGTGAGCGCGTGAACCATGGCGTCGATCTGGCGCGAGAAGTCGCCTTGCAGCGAACGCACGGCGCAACGGGCGGCCTGTGCCGTCGCGGCATCGATCAGATCGGCCACGCTTTCCGCCTGTGCGAGGTCGAGCTTGTCATTAAGAAAGGCGCGCTTCGTGAACTCGCCCGGTTCGGCGAGTCGCGCACCCAGTTCAAGGCAACGCTGCAGCAACAGATTAAGCACGACCGGGCCGCCGTGTCCGTGCAGTTCTATAACGTCTTCGCCGGTATAGGAATGCGGTGCCGCGAAAAAAAGTATCAACCCCTGATCTATGGTGGCGCCGCCAGCGTCGCGAAAATCAGCTCGCGTTGCCTGCCGCGGCGTCACATCGCACGCAGCCAGCGATTGCAGCATGGGGCCTAGCCCTGCCCCCGAAACACGCACTACGCCGATGCCGCCGCGTCCTGGCGGCGTGGCGATGGCCGCTATTGCCTCATTTGCCATGCGCCGGTTTGGGCTGCTGCTCCACGGCGCGCGTGATCTGCCACTGCTGGGCGATCGAGAGAATGTTATTGACCAGCCAGTAAAGCACCAAGCCTGCCGGGAAAAAGAAGAACATTACGCTGAACGCGATCGGCATGATCTTCATGATTTTGGCTTGCACTGGGTCCGGCGGCTCGGGATTCAGATAGGTCTGAAAAATCATTGTCGCGCCCATCAGAATCGGCAATACGAAATACGGGTCGGCGACCGACAGATCGTCGATCCACAGGATGAAAGGCGCATGCCGCAGTTCCACGCTCGCCAGTAAAACCCAATAAAGTGCAATAAAAACAGGTATTTGGACGACCACTGGCAAGCAGCCGCCGAGCGGATTGATTTTCTCGGTCTTGTAGAGTTCCATCATCGCCTGATTCATGCGCTGGCGATCGGCACCGTATTGCTCCTTGAGCTTTTGCAGCCGCGGGCCGAGTACTCGCATACGCGCCATCGACCGGTAGCTCGCGGCGGACAATGGATAAAAAACGGCCTTCAGCGTAACCGTCAGAACAATGATCGCGACGCCCCAGTTTTTGACCCACTGATGCAGCCATAGCAAATACCAGAATAGCGGTTTGGCGATTATCGTCAGCCAGCCGTAATCGATCGTGAGATCGAGCCCGGGCGCCAG
>JBKJMN010000269.1:0-8186 GCA_046596405.1 Burkholderiales bacterium | reverse complement strand
TCCAGCCGGTAGCTGGTAAGCGTGTTGCGCGACAGCCCATCCTCGAGCCACAAGGCGTCGCAGAATTCATCAAGCCCGTTTTCATCCGGCATTTTCGTGTTTCAGCAACCACTGCTTAATCTGAATAGGTTCGCCGCCGCGCGCGTGCATGAAACCGCCGATGCCGCCGCTCGCGACCACGCGATGGCAAGGTATCACCAACGGCAGGCGGTTCGCGCCGCACGCGCCGCCGACCGGACGCGGCGCGCTATTGAGTTTCCTCGCCACGTCCATGTAAGTCAGCGTTTTGCCGCCGGGGATGACGTGTATGACCTTCCACACGCGCTGCTGGAACGCGGTGCCGCGAAACTCGAACGGCAGATCGAACTTGAACCCGGGGTCGTGAAGATATTTTTCGATCTGGCGGCAGACTTTGGCGGCGAGTTTGTTGGTCGGCTCAAGAGTTGCTACGCCGCGCGGCAGGTATTCGATGCGGGTAACGAGGTCGCCCGCGGCGCGGATGCCGAGCACGGCGAAGGGAGTGGCGAATTTGGCGTCGAACAGTTCGCCCGGTGCTGCGCGCTCGACCTTGAGGCGGCTGTGCAGAATTCCCGGGATTTCCACGCGCTCATGCACGCGCAAGCGAGTCTCCTTTGCGCAGCTTCTGCAAGACTATCACCGCCACGACCAGCGCCAGCCCCACGATATCGAAGAACGCGCGCGGATATACCAGCATCAATCCGGCGACGATCAGCATCCAGCGTTCGGGCACGGTCGTCTTTCGGAACAGCCATCCCTGCAGGCCGCCCGCCAGCGCGGCAATGCCAAAGGCAGCGGTTATCGTCACTTCCGCAATCGAGATCCAGTTGGCCTGGGCCAGGTTCTTGAACGAGCCGTCGAGCAGCAATCCGACACCGGTGGGATCAAGCACGAACATGAACGGCACCAGGAAAGCGGGCGCTGTGTACTTCCAGCATTGCAGGGTCGTGCGGTACGGGCCGCCGCCGGTAATCGCGGCGGCCGCGAACGGCGACAGCGCGGTTGGCGGGGAGACTTCTGACAGTACCGCGTAATAGAAAATAAACATGTGCGCCGCGTAGTCCGGCACGCCCAGCTTAATGAGCGCGGGCGCTGCAATCACCGCGCAAATGATATAGGACGCGGTCACTGGCACAGCGAGCCCGACTATCCACACGATCAGCGACGTGTAAACGGCCGTGAGCAACAACCGCATATCGTGCAGCATCGCCGGGGTATCCGCCGCGCCGAAAAAGGTCCACAAGCTGACCAATGCATGCGCTCCGGAATCGGCATAGTCGAGCACGATCGAGCTGAATTTGAGCCCGAGCCCGGTGAGCGTCACGACGCCGACGATGATGCCGGCCGAGGCGCAGGTCATCGCAACCGTCAGCACGCTCAGCGACCCGCCTGCCAACGCCTTGATGAAGCCGGAATTCCAGAAACCTTTGATCCAGGGCAGACGTCCCCGGAACCAGTCGTACGGGATCAGCGCCGAATCCGAGCGGAAGAACGACAGCAGGAAAGTCACAACCGTCGAGTAGAAAACCGACAGCACGGGCGAGTAACCGAGCAGCATGAAAATGACGATCGCGATCAGCGATACGAAATGAAACCAGTAGCGCACCGCGAGCGCGCCGGCGCGCTGCTGCTTCGCGAGCACGACCGTTTTCATGCCGAATTTGCGCGCGTCGATCTCCACCATGATGAAGATCGCGAGATAAAACAGGATGGTCGGGATAGTCGCCATCAGAATTACGTCGAGATACGAGATCTTGAGAAATTCCGCGATCAGAAATGCGGCAGCGCCGAGCACCGGCGGCGACAGGATCGCGCCGAGTCCACCGGCGGCGAGCAACCCGCCACCCGCCTCCTTGCTGTAGCCCGACTTGGCCAGCAGCGGCCATGCAACCGAACCGAGCGTCACCGTCGTCGCGACGCCGGAGCCCGACGGCCCGCCGAGCAGGAATGAGCCCATCACGACCGCACGCCCCGCGCTCGACGGCTTGCCGCCCATCGCGGCGAATGAAAAATCGATGAAAAATTTTCCCGCGCCCGAGAACTGGAGGAAGGCGCCGAAAATCGTAAACAGAATGATCAGCGTGGACGACACATCCACGGCGACGCCGAATATGCCTTCCAGCGTCATGTAGAGCGATCCGGTCAGCCGCGCGACCTCGTAGTCCTTGTGCGTCCACGGCGGCGGCAGATGGGAGCCAAACAATGCGTAGCCGATGAACAATGCGACGATAAATGGCAATATCCACGTCGAACTGCGGCGGTTGCCTTCCAGGATCAGCGCAATCAGCACGACACCCACCACCTGATCGATCATTGTAGGGATAGTCGCACGGTCGCCCAGCAGATCGCCCCAGTACAATATGTAGCAGACGACCGCGATCGAGAGCACCGCAAGAATTACGTCCCACCACATGAGCCGGTGACGAAAGCGCGGTATGACGGGGAAGAGCAGGAACACCAGCACGAGTGCAAACGCCACGTGAAGCGGGCGCAGCATGTAAGCGGGAACGATCTCAACCGCGGCGTAGAGGTGAAACAGCGACATCACCACGGCGCACAGAGTGATGAACACCGCCAGCACGCCGGTATAGCGATTGATCGCGCCTTCTTCTTCTTCAATGAACTCCTCGGCTTTTTTCATCGCCTCGGAACTTACGACCTCATCGTTCGTGGCCGGCTGTTTGTCGTCGCTCATAGCCACAACCCTCCTCTTCAATCGCGTCGCGCGCGCATATTAGCACGCTGCCCTACGACGCCGACACCGGCGCGCGCGCAAAAAAAACCCGTCCGCGGACGGACGGGGTCTCTATGCAATGCCCGGCTCAGAACTTCAGGCCTTTTTCTTTCATGTACTTTACGGCGCCCGGATGCCACGGTATTGGCGAAGCATCGGGTTTTTGATATTCGAGCTTGATGTCAGCCGCCGCCTTGTGCACGGTAATCAGATCGGCCCGCTTGTCGAATATCGTTTTGACGATGTTGTAGACGGTCTGGTCGCTCATGTTCGCGTTCGTCACCAGCAGGTTCGTCACGGCGGTTGCGTGGTTGTCGACTTTCATTCCAGGATAGGTCGCTTTCGGAATGTCGTCCGCAATATAGATATTGCCGTATTTCTTCGCCATCGCCGGTACCAACTGCGCGGAGTCGAGGAATTTGATCGTAATGCCGGGTGTCGCGGCGAGGTCGGTCACGGCCGATGTCGGCAAGCCGGCGACGAAGAAATACGCATCGATTTTCTTGTCCTTCATTGCATTGGTCGACTCCGCGGCGCCGAGCCGCTCGCGCGTGAGATCTTTCAGGGGATCGAGGCCGGCGGCTTCGAGCACGCGGAATGCAAACACCTCGGTGGCGCTGCCCGGCGAACCGGTGGACACGCGTTTACCTTTGAGATCCCTGATGCTGTTGATGCCGTTGCCTTCCACGGTCACCACGTGCATCAGATTGGTATACAGAATGAGCATATTGCGCACCGGGATCTTGCCGTCTTTGAATTTATCCACGCCGTTGACCGCATCCAGTGCCGCGTCGGACTGCGCCAGCGCGATATAAGACTTGCCGGTGCCGATCAAGCGCATGTTGTCGACCGAACCGCCGGTCACTTCAGCGGTGGCCTGCATGCCCGGAATGCTCTTCGAAAAAATGTTGGCCATGCCGCCGCCCAGCGGATAGTAGACCCCGCCAGTGCCGCCAGTGGCGATCGACAGGTTGATGGTCTCTGCCGCGATGGCGCCGGGCGCCAAGATCGCAGCCGCGATAAATGCAAAAATCCTGCCGGTTCGACTCATAATTGCTCCTCCTGTTATCGGTTATGTGTCCTGCAAGCGCGCACATAATACGGGTTGATCACGATTCCCGCCAACCCAGTCATGGGACTGCGTTACGCCGGACAAGTTCGCACGGCGTGGAAAACCCGCTACATATGCCTCGAATCAGGCGCATGCAGTACGCCGCGCTAATGTGCGAACAGCTTGCCGGGATCTTTGAACGCCTTGAATTCGATGGCATTGCCGGACGGGTCGAGGAAAAACATCGCCGCCTGCTCGCCGATGGTGCCCTGGAAGCGCACCTGCGGCTCGATCACGAATTTGGTGCCCGCGGCGACCAGCCGGTCGCGCAGCCTTTCCCAATCCGGCATCGGCAGCACGAGACCGAAATGCCGCACCGGCACATCGTCGCCGTCGACCGGGCTCGTAATGCGCTTGCGCGCTTCGCCGGGCACCTGATAGGCGACGATCTGGTGGCCGTAGAAATTGAAATCCACCCAGTCCTTGTCGGAGCGGCCTTCGCTGCAACCGAGGACGTCGCAATAGAATGCCCGGGTCGCCGTGAGATCATCGACCGGAAATGCAAGATGAAAGAGAGGTGTCGTCATGACTCCGCGCGCTGCGCCCGGGATAAAGTAGAGGAGCGCGAATTCTACAACGAGGGCGCGGTGATTGCGCGGCCGGTCGAATTTGTGTTAACCAGTGAGTCTATTGATTTTCTGTCGGCAAGTTTAGCTTAAACACCGGGAACAACATTGGCGCCGGCCCTCGCAGCATTCGCTTCTCTGTTTTTCGGCATCGCCCTTGTCACCGGGCGGGCCGGACTTCGGTTGCTGGATGTGCGTGCGGGAGCGGCCATCAGCATTCCCGTCGCGACCATGTTGTTCGTGGTGGCTGCGCCTTTTGCACTTGATACGAGTGGATTCAGCTTACGCGCAGCGTTATTGTTTGCCGCGGTCGGCGTGTTCTTTCCGGCGATCGTCACCCTCCTGACATTTCGCTCGAACGAGTTGCTAGGTCCCACGGTCACGAGCGCGGTGTCTGGTACTGCGCCGCTTTTCGCATTGCTTGCCGCCGGAGTCTTGCTTGGCGAGCGGGTGCCGGTCCAGGCGGCCTTGTCGGCGTGCGGCGTAGTGCTCGGCATCAGTCTGCTCTCGTGGAAGAGAGATGCCGCGCGCGCGGGTTTTGCCGGCCGCTTGTTGCTGTGGCCGATCGCTGGCGCCGTCCTGCGCGGGCTGGCGCAAGCCGGCGCGAAAGCCGGCTTGCTGCTGTGGCCGAACCCGTTCGCGGCGGCGCTGATCGGCTATGTCGTATCCTCGGCCACCGTTATCGGCGCCAATCAGTTGCGGCAAGCACAGCGTCCGCTGTTGACGGCGCAAGGCATTGTCTGGTTCGCCGCAACCGGCATCCTGAATGGCAGCGCGGTGCTGCTGATGTACTCGGCGTTGAGCATGGCTCCCGTCTGGACGGTTGCCCCCATTGTCGCCGCGTATCCGCTGGTGACCGCAATAGTCGGCGCCGCGGTTCTGCACGACGAGAGACTGTCGCTGCGCGCCGTCGCGGGCGCGGTCATCACGGTAGGTTCTATCATCTACCTGGTCGCTGCACATGCAGGCACCTGACTATAAGCGCACGCGGTGCTGCATGCGCGCGACGTTGACTGCATGTTACGAATGAGTAACGCGATGGAACGCCGCACCGTCGGCATGCAAAAATAAATGGCCGACGGGCGGCTAGATCATCGATACTTTGCTGCCCACGCATCGCGCGCGTACACTGTCGGCCTTCTATAATACGAGCGGGGAATCCCGTGAACAAAACACGCACCGACAGACTCGTCCTGACCGCTTTCGCGTACGTAATTGGTGCAATTGCAGCGGGTCTAGCGCCCGCATCCGCTGATGCGCAGGCATATCCCTCACGTCCGCTGCGTTTTATCGTGCCTTTTCCACCTGGCGGCAGCACTGACATTTACGCGCGCATCCTCGGGCCGCGGCTCGCGGACGCGCTGCGCCAGCAAATCGTGATCGACAACCGGGCCGGCGCTGGCGGCGCGCTCGGCGCCGACCTCGCGGCGAAGGCCGCGCCCGACGGCTACACGATCTGGCTCGGGCAAACCAACAACCTCGCGATCGGCCCGGCGATGCGCGCGAAGAACAGCTACGACCCGGTGCGCGATTTCTCGCCGATCACGCTGCTCATGAAAGCCCCGCAAGTGCTGGTCGTCAACGCGGGCTCGCCGATCACCTCGATCAAAGAGCTTATCGCGGCTGCGAAAAGCAAACCGGGCACGCTGACTTTCGCCTCGGCCGGCATCGGCAGCTCGGGTCACATCACCGGCGAGCTTCTCAACCAGACGGCCGGCGTCGCCATCACGCACGTGCCGTATAAGGGCGCCTCTCCCGCGATGATCGATCTGCGCGGGGGCCGGGTCACTTACCTCGCGACTTCGCTTGCGTCGGCAGCGCAGTCGGTGAAGGATGGCAAGATCAAGGCGATTGCGACCACCGGCTTGATACGCGCGCGCCTGATGCCGGACGTGCCGACGGTCGCCGAGTCGGGCGTGCCCGGCTTCGAAGTCGATTCGTGGCACGGCATGCTGGCGCCGGCGAAAGTGCCGCGCGAGATTATCGCGAAGCTCAACCGCGAAATCATCGCGATCCTCGGCAAGCCTGAAGTGCGGGACGCGCTGTTGTCGGAAGGCGGGGAGATCACGCCAGGCACGCCGGAGCAATTTGCCGAGTTCCTGAAAAGCGAAGTCGTGAAGTGGGCGAAAGTCGTCAAAGAGTCCGGCATCACGTCGGAATAAACAGGAGCAGGCCAGATGGCGGACCAGGCACAATCGGCGCGCGGCGCGGGCGCCGCGGAACAATTACCGCTCAGCGGCGTGCGCATCCTTGAATTCGGCCACACCGTGATGGGCCCTTCGTGCAGCATGGTGCTCGCCGACCTCGGCGCCGACGTGATCAAGGTCGAGCCGCCGGAAGGCGACCGCACGCGCGCGAACGTCGGTTTCGGCTCGGCGCTGTTTCCGGTATTCAACCGCAACAAGCGCAGCCTCTCGATCGACATCAAGTCCGATGCGGGCAAAGCGGTGATCCATAAAATCCTCGCCGGCGCCGACGCACTGATCGAAAATTTCGCGTACGGCACGATGGAAAGGCTGGGACTCGGTTATACGACGCTATCCGGGCTCTACCCGCGGCTGATTTATTGCGGCCTCAAAGGTTTTCTGAGCGGCCCCTACGAGAAGCGCGCGGCGCTCGATGAGATAGTGCAGTTCATGGGCGGCCTTGCGTACATGACCGGACCGAGCGGGATGCCGCTGCGCGCCGGCGCGTCGGTGGTCGACATCATGGGCGGCATGTTCGGCGCGCTCGGCATCATGGCCGCATTGCGCGAGCGCGAGCACACCGGATGCGGCCAGCTCGTGCAAAGCTCGCTGTTCGAATCGACCGCATTTCTCGTTGCGCAACACATGGGCCAGGAGGCGCTGACCGGCAAGGCGCCGCCGCCGATGCCCGAGAAGGCGAGCTCGTGGGCCGTGTACGATCCGTTCCAGACGGCGGACGGGAAAACCGTTTTCATCGGCATCACGAGCGACAATCACTGGCGCAGTTTCTGCGCCGGCTTCGGCGTCGAAGATCTGCTGGCCGATCCTGAACTCAAAACCAATCCGCAACGCGCCAAGCAGCGCGCGAAGATCATCCCCATAGTCACCGCGAAATTCGCCGCCGAGACATTCGATTCCCTGGTGAAAAAGCTCGAGCACCTCAAGATTCCCTTCGGCCCGCTCGCCAGGCCCGGTGATCTATTCGATGACATCCAGTTGAATCACGACGGGCGCATGCTCGACGTGCTGCTGCCGACCGGCAAGCGCGCGAAGCTGCCGGGGCTGCCGCTCGAAATGGGCGGCCGCAAAACCCGCGTGCGCCATCAGCCGCCGGTGATGGGCAACGACACGCGCGCAGTGCTCGCCGAAGCGGGCTATACCGAACCGGAGATCGAGGAGCTGATCGCACACCAGGTGGTGATCGCCGCGGATACCGCACCAGCGCCGGTCGCGTAGAAGTATTTAAAAAAGGGGCGACTGCAATGAAAGCGAACGTAAAACTCTACAGCGCCGTCGGCGAGCAACTCACGCATTTCGACGTCGATGTGGACGCGCTCACCCTCAGCAAGCGCAAGACGATCAAGGTCCCGGCGGTGGTCCAATACGCGTGGCCGCACCCGTCGAAGCGTTACCTCTACGTGACGACGAGCAACCGCGGCGCCGGCATGAACTCAGACTTCAACCACGTCAGCGCGCTCAGGATCGATGCCGCGAGCGGCGAGCTCGCGTACCACGGCGACCCCGTACCCTTGCGCGCCCGCGCGGTGCACCTGTGTTTGACTGCGGATGCG
>JBKJMN010000197.1:0-15333 GCA_046596405.1 Burkholderiales bacterium | reverse complement strand
CGTTCGAGCTTGAGCAGGTGCTTGGCCTGTGCTTCTTCCAGCAGGGCGTTGAAAGAGCGGAACCCGTAGTAGGGCTCGTTGAAGCCGGGTTTGCGCCGCTTCAATGCTTGTTTCACCATCGAGCCCCAGATTTTCTCGTCCGTGCCGCGTTCGGTGCCCAGCGCCTCGATCGTCTCGAGGATGAGGTCGAGCGCTTCCTGCTTCTTGTCGTCGTCGGATTTCTTCGGCGCCTCGGCTGGTGTTGCAGCAGTGCTTTCCGACTTGGGTGCGGATTTTTTCGGCGCGGCGCGCTTGCGCGCGGGTTTTTCACGCACGAGATCGTCGTAGAAAATGAATTCGTCGCAGTTGGCGATCAAGAGATCCGAGGTCGAATTCTTGACGCCGACGCCGATCACTGTCTTGTTGTTCTCGCGCAGCTTGGAGACGAGCGGCGAGAAATCCGAGTCGCCGCTGATAATGACGAACGCATCGACATGCGACTTCGTATAGCAGAGGTCGAGCGCGTCGACCACCATCCGGATGTCCGCGGAATTCTTGCCCGACATGCGCACGTGCGGGATTTCGATGAGCTCGAACGACGCTTCGTGCATCGCGCCCTTGAAGCTCTTGTAGCGGTCCCAGTCGCAATAGGCTTTCTTGACGACGATGCTGCCTTTGAGCAACAGGCGCTCGAGCACTTTGTCGATATCGAACTTGGCATACTTGGCGTCGGCGACGCCGAGCGCGACGTTTTCGAAATCGCAGAAGAGCGCCATATTGGTGATATCGGCTGGTGCAGCCATGTTTGCTCCGGTGGTGGGCTGCCGGCGGCAGGATCAGCGCCGGCGCGAGGCGTCATTGTATGCGCCGGCGGCACGCTTGTCGCCGGAGTTAGCGGCCCATGAGTTCGGCGATGACTTCTTCGGCGAGCGCGAAGGCGATGCTCATGCCGGTTCCGCTCGCGATCAAGACGACGCGCACTTCGGGAAGGGGCGCCTCGATTATCACCGGCATTTCCGCGCTTGGGTATGCGCCGGTCCAGCGCTCGACCACGCGGGTGTCCGGAATGTCGACCAGACGCAGCGCCTCTTCGATGATCATGCGTTCAATGGCGGCCGGCGCGAATGGATCAGTGGTCACCCCGTAGTCGTGCGAATCGCCCACGACCAGCGAACCGTCGGCACTTTGCACGAGCAGCAGGTGAACTCCTGCGGCGAGGCGGTCGGCGGATTCGTGCTCGAGCCGGGCGCGCAACGCGGCGGCCGCTGAACAGGCTGAAAATCCACCGTAACGCACGAGACTCAAATCACCCATGATCGCGCACGGCAGCCGCCAGCCGGCAGGTTGCGGCGTCAAACGCAACATCTGCAATTGGCAATTGCGCGCGCGATGTTTTTCCAGTGTCTCGGAAAACAGCGTTTGCATATCGTTTCCGGGGCACACCACGACGCGGGCCGCGCGCAACGAACCTTTGGTGGTGTCGAGCAGCGGTGGCCCGATTGCGCGGACCAGCGCGTTGCGCACGATAGTCACGCCGTATCGCGATTCGAGATGGCGCGCGAGTTGCGGCACTGCTGCGCGCGCTTCGATGCGGCGCTCATGCGGACTCCACAGACCACCGATAACATCCGCATTGACCATGGGCACGCGTTTGCGCAGCGTAGTGGTGTTCATGATCTCGCAGTCTTCAGCCATCTTGCCACGCGCGAATTCTTCGAGCACCGCGATGGCTTCGGGCGTGCATGCGAGCGCAGCAGTTGCGCGATGCAGGATCGCGATGCCCGCGGCGGGCGCGATCTCGTCCCAGATTTCGCGCGTACGCCGTGCGTGGCGCCAGGTGTCGCCGGCGGCCTGGCCGGTTACGGTGACGTAACCGAAGTTGCGGATGGAAGCACCGTTGGCCTGCGCGTCCCGATCGATGATGACGACGCGCTGGCCTGCGCGCGCGGCTGCGAGGGCGTGGGCGAGGCCGACGATGCCGGCGCCGACCACCGCGAGGTCGAACGACTTGACGGAAATCAACGCGGCGCCGGCGCGTGCAGAGGCACCGACAGGAAAACTCCAAACTCGGCCGCAATATTGCAGCTCACGCGCGCGTGGACTTTGCCCTGCTCATCATAGAAACTGGCGCGCTCGGCGAGCGGGAACACCGCTTCGTGCCAGATGTTGGGATGGATATAGAGGCCTTGGCCGCGATCGACGTAAAACGCGACGAAGTTTTCCGGATTGATGTCGTCGCCCGGCAGCGCGAGCGGGCACACAAAGGCTTCGCCGTTCAACGGGAAAAACAATTGCCCGCCGTCGGGATGGTAATTCGCGTGCCACAGCAGCACGCGCGAACGCGCGGCATCGCCCGCTCGCATCGCGGCCCCGGGATTTTTCGACCAGCCGAGCAGGTAGTGCGAGCCGACCGCGTCGTTCTTGCCGAAGAGCACCTCGCCTTCCCACCAGAAGTCGAATTGACCGCGCGTAGTGCCGCCCTCGTTGCCGGTGCCCGGATCGCATTGCCGCCAGCCCCCGACCGGCCAGGTGACGATCTCGATCGGGTAGTCGTGCCAGTCGTCGACCAGCTTGCCGTAGCCTTCGAGCGACTCCGGTGTTGCGCGCACCAGCGGCACGGCGTGCCACGGCAACTCGCGCGGAACATCCGGCGCGAGATATTCAGAGACGGCGACGGCGTTGGTTTGGCGTTTCGTTTGCGCGGTCATGACGGGCTCGATCAAGCTGCAGCGCGCGCTTTCGCGGCGGGTTTCATTTGGGTGATGCCCATATCCTTGACGATGGCCGCGATGGCGTCGACCGCCTGCTTCATCTCCGTTTCACCGATAGCGCCTATGCAGCCGACGCGGAAAGTTTCGACCTGCGTCAACTTGCCGGGGTAGAGCGTGAAGCCGCGTTCACGCACCTTGTCGTAGAACACGTTGAAGTTGTACTTGGGATCGGCCGGCGCGTGCCACGTCGTGATGATGGGCGCCTGGATGGCGCGCGGCAGGAAAGACACGAAACCGAGATTTTCCATGCCGTTGATCAGCGTCTCGCAGTTCTTGCGGTAGCGCGCGCCGCGTCCCGCGACCCCGCCTGCCGCCTGGAACTGCTTGAGCGCTTCGGCGAGCGCCGCCACGACAGTTGTCGGCGGCGTGAAGCGCCATTGCTTGGTGCGCTGGTAGGCCTGCCATTGGTCGTAGAGGTCGAGCGAGAGCGAATGGCAGTTGCCCTTGCATTGCTCCAGCGCTACTTTGCGCAGGATGGCAAAGCCCATGCCGGGAACGCTTTCGAGGCATTTGCCCGACGCCGCGACCAAGCCGTCGAAACGGATTTTTCGCGCGTCGATGTCGATGGCGCCGAAGGAGCTCATGGCATCGATGAACAGTCCGCGCTTTTGCCGGGCGACAACGGCGGCGATTTCCTCGAGCGGATTCAGGATGCCGGTGCTGGTCTCGCAATGTACGATCGAGACGTGCGTAAGCGCCGGATCGGCGGCGAGCGCCTCGTCGACCTTTTTGGCGGTGGTCGGCTGGTCTTCGGCGGTCTGCAGGACTTTGTGCTTGCGCTGGATAATTTCGCAGATTTTCGCGATGCGCTTGCCGTATTCGCCGTTGATGCAGACCAGCACGTGACCGGTTTTTGGAATCAGCGTGCCGAGTGCGGCTTCCACCGAAAACGTGCCGCTGCCCTGCATCAGCACGCAGGCGTGATCGTCGCCGCCGTGCACGATGTCGTTCAACTGGGTGATGAGGCCGGCGGTCATGTCGATGAACGCGATATCGCGCGAGCCGAAGTCGCGCAATTGCGCTTCCTTGGTTTGCATCGTCGTCGTGAGCGGTCCGGGAGTCAGCAGGATGGGGTCTTTGGTGGCCATGGCGTTTCCTTACGATTGTGTGGCCGGCTTGCGCCAGGCCTGGGTCTTGATTTCCAGAAAGCGGTTGAGCAGATAATAAAAGAGGCAGGCGACCGACGACGTGATGACGATCAGCGTCGCCATCGCGGTGGCCGGGCCGATTTCACCGGCTTCGTCGAGATTCAATATCGCGATCGCGGCCAGCATGGTGTCGGGCGCATAAAGGAACACGACCGCGGAGATTGTCGTCATTGCGTTGACGAAAAAGTAGCGGCTGATTTCGAGGATCGCCGGCAGGCATACCGGCACCGTCACGACAAAAAAGGTTTTGAAGAAGGGCACCTTCAACGAGGCCGAGACGGCTTCGAATTCGGTGTCGATCTGCTTCAGTGCGGTGAGTGCGGTCAGGTGGCTCGACGAGTAATAGTGGACGATGGTCGAGATCACCAGGATCGCCATGGTGTGATAAATGACGTTGAGCGGATTGGCGGGGTGGTTGAAAAAGAAAATGAAGCCGAGGCCCAGGACCAGGCCGGGCACGCCCATCGGCAGCACCGCGAACATACGCAGCACCGGCCGCAGCCAGTCCAAGCCGCGCGTTTTTTCGAGCAGATAGGCGCACACGAAAACAAAAGCAGTGCCGATGGTTGCACACCACAACGCGAGTTTGACGCTGTTGGCATAGGCGTCGAAGATGCCGGCTTCGACCAGTCCCATGCGGTAATGGTGGAGGCTGAAACTCAGGTCGTACGGCCACAGCTTGATGAACGATGCCCATACCGCCATGCCGAGCACTGCGAGCATGAGGGCTGCAACCAGCCAACAGAAAGCGGTCATCGCGATATCGAAGCCGCGCGCGGACTTGGGTGAGTAGGGTACGGAGCGCGCGGTAAGTTGCGCCATCTGCCGGCGCTGCACGAGCATATCGACGATATAGGTGATGAACACCGGCACCAGCAGCATGATGCTGACCACCGCGCCCTTGGCGAAATCCTGCTGCCCGATAACGAGCTTGAAAATATCGGTGGCGAGCACGTTGAAGTTGCCGCCGATCACCTTGGGCACGCCGAAATCCGAGATTGCATACGTGAATACCACCATCGCGGCGCTGATCAGGCCGTACTTGGCGCCGGGCAGCGTGATGGTGAAGAATTTGCGTAGCGTGCGGGTGCCCATCGATTCGGCGGCCTCGTATAACCGCGCGTCGGTCAGCGACAGCGCGGTGATGAGGATCATCAGCGCGTGCGGAAACGTCGCGTAGACGAGTGACAGCACGATGCCGCGCGCGCCGTAAATCTGGGTTTCTCCCATCCACGATTTGAGCGCGCCCTGGTTGCCGAACCAGTAAATGAACGAGATCGCCGACAGCAGTGAGGGTGCGAGCAACGGAATCAGCGCGATGTTGCGCAATAGCGACTTGAACCGCATGCAGCTGCGCGTCAGCGCATACGCAAACGCGAAGGCGGCGGGAATGGTGATCAGCGTGACCAGTCCCGACACCCAGACGCTGTTCCAGATCGACTGCGACAGCGCGGGCGTTTGAAAATAAGTAATGAAATGGGTGAGGCCGACGAAATTGCCGTCCGTGTCCTCGACGCTTTTGCCCATGATCATGAAAATCGGCGCGAACAGCGCGATGCCGAGCGCGGCGCCCATCGCCAGCAGCACAACGTGTCCGATGCGCTCGGTCCAGTGCACCCGTTGGGTCACCGCGCGCAACGGGACAGCAGCAGGCAAAAGCGCGACGCTCATCTGTGAGTGCCTAACATGGTGAAACGCGTGATGCGCTGTCACGATTTTGGCTCAGGGCTAGAAGAAAGTCTCGCAGCTTAGTCATTCTAAGCAAGAGGCTTTCGACAACGCCATGAACCAAAACTCGTGCCAGCCCGAAGGGTTGCAGCCAGAACCGGCGATGGCGGCGTTGCTCGTCTTGGCAATAGAATAACTATTGCCTTCACCGGGCGCCTTGCCCTCACCAATTCTGGCTGCAACGCACACGTGTTTCATCATGTTAGGCACTCCTTAGGCGACTTTGGCGAAGATCCGGATGTTCTCGCCCGGCAGGCTGACCCGCACCGGGCAGCCGCGCTCGATGTGGAAAGCGAGCATGTCGCGCGGCGAGAAGTCGGCGATCACGAGCTGCGATGCGATGCCGTCGACCCGGATGCCGAGCCGGCACATCGCGCCCAGAAACTCGATGTTTTCGATGCGGCCGGCGAATGAGCCCGGTGTGGAGTCGTCGGCATTGCTCACGACGACATCCTCGGGACGCAGAAATACGGTGACCGCGGCGCCGTTCCTGAAATTCACGGGTGTGCCATTGGTGCGCAGCCGCACCTCGCCGATTTCAAGCTCCGAGTCGCCGCGCACGGTCGCCGCCAGCATATTGGTCTTGCCGACGAAATCGGCAACAAACGGGGAGGCCGGCTGGCGGTAGATTTCCATCGGCGTGCCGACCTGGTCGATTACGCCCTGGTTCATGACCACCACGCGATCGGCGATCGAGAGTGCTTCTTCCTGGTCGTGCGTGACAAGGATGGTCGTCACGCCCAGACGCTGCTGCAAATGGCGGATTTCGCCGCGCAAGCGCACGCGCACCTGCGCGTCGAGCGCCGACAGAGGCTCGTCGAGCAGCAGCAGGCCGGGCGAGGTCGCCAGCGCGCGCGCCAACGCCACGCGCTGCTGCTGGCCGCCCGACAACTGGCCCGGGTACTTGGCGCCGCTGTCGGGCAGCCCGATCAGCGTCAGCAATTCATGCACCCGCGCGCGAACCTGCGCTTTAGGCAGCCGCCGGTTGACCAGCCCGTAGCCGACGTTGTCGTAGGTCGTGAGATTGGGGAAGAGGGCGTAGGACTGAAACACGATGCCGTAGTCGCGCATCATCGGCGGCAGGCGCGAGATGTCGCGGCCGTTCTGGATGACTGTTCCGCTGGTCTGCGTTTCGAGGCCGGCGATGATTCTGAGCAGAGTGGTCTTGCCGCAGCCCGATGGGCCGAGGAAGCACACGAGTTCGCCTTTGTTGATGGCGAGGCTCACGTCGTTCAGCGCGGTGTAATCCCCGAACTTCTTTACGATATGCTCGATGCGCAGAGCGGTCGTGACGTTGTCGGTCATGGTGGGCGGTTGATAGAGAATGCAAAAAAACTAGCGCCGGGGAACCGAGAGTCCGTAACACGATGAAACACGTGTGCGTTGCAGCCAGAATTGATGAGGGCAAAGCGCCCGGTGAAGGCAATAGTCATTCTATTGCCAAGACGAGCAACGCGGCCATCGCCGATTCTGGCTGCAACCCTTCGGGCTGGCACGAGTTTTGGCCCAAGGCGTTGTCGAAAGCCCTTTGCTTAGAATGACTAAGCCGCGGGTCTTTCTTCTAGCCCTGAGCCAAAATCGTGACAGCGCATCACGCGTTTCATTAGGTTAGGCACTCTTAGGCTGATGGACCACTTCGGCATCGAGCGCTTTCATCTCGTCGGCGCCAAGATCGGCGGCACCATAGCGCGCGCATTTGCAGCGCGCCGCGCGTCACGCATCGCGACGCTCACGCTGATCGGCACGCCGACGCCGTTCCGCCCGGGCACGCAAGAACGCATACCCTCCTGGACCGAGGTATTCGAGAAGAAAGGCGTCGAGCACTGGGCGCGCCAAAGCATGGCGGGCCGGCTCGGCGATAAATTCCCGAAAGAAGGCGTCGAATGGTGGACGAAATTCATGGGCCGCACCGATGCGGAGTCGCAGATCGGCTTCATTGCGACCATCGCGTGCGCCGACATCACGCCTGACATGCCGAACATCGCGTGCCCGACGCTGGTCATTACCACCGAGCAGAGCGGTCTCGCGTCGGTTGAAGAAACGCGCGCGTGGCAGAAAACGATACGCAATTCGGAATTGCTGGTGCTGCCGGGCAACTCCTATCACGTCGCGGCCACCGACCCGGAGCGCTGCGCGCAGGCGACGCTGGAATTCATGGCGAAAAATTCATACGATCGCGTCAAGAAGTGAAATGCCGGAAAACCGGCCGCGCATCGCGCGCTTGCTGTTATTTTTAAATCACCCTATAGGGAGCCAACCATGAAATCCGCAACCACCAAGCTGCTCGCCCTCGCGTTCGTTCTGAGCGTCGGGCCGCAAAGCGCGGGCGCGCAAAAAGTCCACGAAATTCTCCCGGTGCCCGAGAACATCCATTATGGCTACTTCGATGCGTCCGTGAAACCGGCGCTGACCATCGATTCCGGCGACATCGTGAAATTGCGCACCGCGACCGGCAATCCGAAGTACTACGAGGAACTCGGCGTCCCCAGGGAGAAGATTCCGCAGGAATTGTTCGCCGCCTTCGCAGGCGTGAAAGATTCCGCCCGCGGCGATCATTCGCTCGTCGGACCGATCTTCGTGCGCGGCGCCGAAATAGGCGACACCATCGAAGTCAAAATCCGCGCGATCGAATTGTGGCTGCCCCTCGCCGCGATGAGTTTCCGCGCCGGCCGCGGCTCGATTCCCGAAGAGTTTCCGTACTCGCGGGACAAAGTGCTATGGCTCGACGTCGAGCGGAAATCGGTCGACTTCGCGCCGGGCGTCGTGGTTCCGCTGACGCGGCCGTTCTGGGGTGATATCGGCGTGGCGCCGCCGCTGTCGATGGGCCGCATTCCTGCGCCAATCCCGGGCGTGCATGGCGGCAATATGGACAATCACGACCTGCTGCCCGGGACGAGCCTGTTCCTGCCGGTGCACGCGACGGGCGCATTGCTCTCGATTGCCGACGGACACGCTGCGCAGGGCAACGGCGAAGTCGGCCAGTCGGCGATCGAAGCGTCGTTGAAGGGAGAGATCCAGGTAGTCCTGCACAAAGGAATGAAGACGCGCTGGCCGCGGGCGGAAACGCCGACGCACTACATGTCGATCGGGCTGGATCCGGATCTGAACATCGCAGCGAAGATGGCGATCAAGGAGATGCTCAATTTCCTGACTGATACCAAGGGACTATCGCGCGACGACGCCTACATGCTGATGAGCGCCACGATGGATCTGCACGTGACCCAGGTGGTGGACATCACCAAAGGCATCCATGCGATGATTCCGAAGTCGATCTTCCGCAAATAGCGGCGCGTTGCAGCCCGCGCCTGGAAGCGCTGCAAGCGGGCAGTCTTAAGCGCGGTCGTCGTGCCACGGGCGCAAAGCCCAAGGCGCCTGAACCGTCTTCGGGCGTCTGCGCCGCGCCACGAACGCCATCAGGCCGAAGCCGGCAAACATCATGGCTACGGTGCCGATGCGGCGCTTCATCGTCATGCCCGCGTGTAAGAGCTTGCCCCGGCAAGCGTTCGGCCGCGGCGGGCATCCGGTAGAGGATCAATTTAACCTGGAGTCCCGCCTTCGTGGGAATGACATTACCTGTTAAGTCTTGGGCGGCTTGAGCTTGCCCTTCATTTTCTCACAAGTGCCCTTGGCGACGAGTTTCCACGCCGTGGGGTCGTTGTCGACCTTGGAAGTGCCCGCGCACGAGTGTTTGCCCGCCGCGCATTCGTTCTGGCCGGCTTTGGAGACGCCGTAGCATTTTTCCTTGGGTGCGGCCTGCGCTTGCGCGCCGGTGGCGACGCCGAGGGCGACGAGACCCATCAGGGCGGAACGAATCAAAGCTTGCTGGTCCATAGAACCTCCTGTGAATTGATCGAGAGTGGCTAATAGGGTGCAACGCGCCAAGTGCCTAGTCGGCGTACACGCAGTTTTACTTACTATACCTGCTTAGCCTACCTATATACGAGCTTGGTGCACCATTGGATGCAATGCCAGATTACGGGTTTTCGTACTTCTGCAGCAGCAGGTAAAGCGGATCGATCGACACCGACAGCGGGCCCAGGTACGGATATTCAAGCTGGTTGGCGAGCGTCAGGATCAGCGCGTAGGCGAGCGATCCGATTGACGCGGAGATGTAACCGCTTTTCTTCGAATTAAACATGATGACGTTGATGATCGTCAGCAGCGTCAGCATGAAAACCGTCAGCCACAGCGCGGGATGGATCGGGCTGTGAAAAGTGCCCGACAGCCGCTGGTGCCGAAAGCTGCTCAAGTTGGCGAGTTCGCTCATCGCGTGGGAGCGCGCGAGCGGGTCCTTGATGCTCTGGGTGATCTTGTAAATATCGTCGAGATGTTTGACCGCATCGTCCGAGCCAGCCTGCCGCGTCGCCTCGTTGAATTCCATGGTGGCGACCGTTTGCACGTACAGCACGAGCGAGCGCTCTGCCTCGCGCATCATCTTCATGTCGTGGCGCAAGTCCATGTGAATGTTCTCGATGGCCTGCGCTTCCTTCTTCAGGATCGCGTCCTGCTCGCGATGGTGGTTCCACAGGGTCACGACGACGAACGCGATGGTGAGTCCCGTCACGCCGTTCAGGATGCCGGCGACCATCGGGTACGCGAAATCGTTGTTTTCGAACTCGTGCTTCTTAAGCAGCGCGCGGATCCCGTACTGGACCGGATAAGCGATAATCGCATAAGGAATCAGCGTCAGCAGTAGAGTAACGAAAAAACCGTGCGATGCGAGCCACAGCGAAATTTCCGTGATCGAATCGAATAAATGTCTCATGGTCCCCTCTTTTTTTATCGCCGCGCCGTCGCCGCGGCGTGCCTGCATGCGATTGTAATACGTGACGGGCCGGTCATGCCTGGCAATGTGCGATGGGCTGCCGGCGCGCGGTGCCGGACGCCTTGACTCCTTGACGCCGGCGCGGGTGAAGCGGATGCTGTAGCGGTTTTTCCCTCTACGGCGCATTCCATGCACATCGACCACGAGCCCAAGCTCGACTTCAAAGATGTCCTGATCCGCCCGAAGCGTTCGGCGCTGCCGTCGCGCGCGGAAGTCGATATCAAGCGCAAGTTCACGTTCAAGCATTCGGACAATAAATACGACGGCATTCCGATCATCGCTTCGAACATGGACACCGTCGGCACGTTCGAGATGGCGCGCGCGTTTGCGCCGGCCGGCTTGTCGGTCGCGCTGCACAAGCACTATGCCGTCGACTTGCTGGCGGCGTGGTTCAAAAAGTTGAAAACGAAGTCGAACGCATTCTATTCGATGGGTATCACCAGGCATGACAGCGACAAATTTGCGCGCGTGATGAAAAGCGGCGCCAACGCCGTCCGGTACGTCTGCATCGACGTCGCCAACGGCTACACCGAAAGCTTCGTCGATTTTGTCGCGCGCTTTCGCGACACCTACCCGCACCTCACCGTGATGGCCGGCAACGTCGTCACCGGTGAAATGACGGAGGAGCTCATTCTGTCCGGCGCCGACATCGTGAAGGTCGGCATCGGCCCGGGCTCGGTCTGCACGACGCGCAGCATGACGGGCGTTGGCTATCCGCAGTTATCAGCCGTGATCGAGTGCGCCGATGCGGCCCATGGGCTCGGCGGCCGCATCTGCGCCGACGGCGGCTGCACCTCGCCGGGCGACGTCGCCAAGGCGTTCGGTGGCGGCGCGGATTTTGTCATGCTCGGCGGAATGCTCGCGGGGCACGACGAATGCACCGGCGACGTGGTCGAGCAAGGCGGCGAGAAATTCATGCGCTTCTACGGCATGAGCTCGCGCACCGCCATGGAAAAATACTCGGGCGGCGTCGCCCACTATCGCGCTTCCGAAGGCAAGGAAGTGCTAGTGCCTTACCGCGGGCCGGTCGCCGATTCGCTGCAGAATATTCTCGGCGGCCTGCGCTCGGCGTGCACTTATGTCGGCGCTCGTACGCTCAAAGAACTCACCAAGCGGACGACGTTCGTGCGCGCGGGCATGCAAACGAACGAAGTGTTTTCGGATAATTAGTCTTTTTCAAAGTTACTTTTTCAGAGGGGAATTCCATGCGTTCGTCCGCCTATTCACTGTGCACGTTCGTCCTGTTCTTAGCGGGCTGCGCCACTGTCGGCACCGACCGGCCGGGGCTCGCCGTTACAGAGCATTACGTACCGGTCAAATCGACCGCGCCGTCGATGACCGGCCAGACCTCCCTGATTTACGTGCGCGAAGTAACGTCCGCAGGCGCAGGATCGCCCGGCGCCGGCGTTGTGCTGTTCGTGCACGGCGCGGGCACACCCGCCGAGGTTTCGTTCGACCCGGCTTATAAGGACTACAGCTGGATGGCGTATCTCGCGAAGGCGGGCTTCGACGTGTTCTCGATGGATATGACCGGCTACGGCCGTTCGACGCGCCCGCTGCAGATGAACGACCCGTGTAATTTTTTAAAGGAGCACCAGGCGCAGTTCGTGCCGAAGCTGATCGCCGCACCCTGCCCACCTTCGCATCCGACGCCGCTTACGACGATGGCGTCGGATTGGAACGACATCGCAGCGGTGGTCGATCACCTGCGCGCGCTGCGCGGCGTGGACAAAGTTTCTTTGGTGGCCTGGTCGCAGGGCGGCACGCGCACCGCCGGCTATGCGGCGCGCAACCCGAACAAGGTCGCGCGCATCGTGGCGCTGGCGCCCGGCTATACGCGCGCTGGCCCGCTCGACGCGCCGAATCCGCTGCCGGCCGGCAACGGCTCGATGACGGCACAGTCCGCCACGGACTTCAAAGCCAACTGGGACCGGCAGGTCGGATGCGCCGACCAATACGATCAGGCCGCCCGCGAGGCGATTTTTGCGGAGATGCTGGCATCCGATCCCGTCGGCACGACCTGGGGCACCGGCGTTCGCCGCGCGCCGGCGGTGCCGTCGTGGGGATTCAACCAGGCCAGCGTCGCCAAAATCCAGACGCCGTATCTGATGGTCGGTGGCGTGCATGACAAGCAGGTCGAGCAGGACCGCGTCCGCCAGCTCTATGCGGACATCGGCTCGAAACAGAAAGTCTTCATCGACCTCGCCTGCTCGTCCCACAACGCCATGTGGGAAAAGAATCGCCTGATGCTGTTTCAGGCCTCGCTCGAATGGTTGCGCGACGGCAAGGTGAATGGCGTCTCCGAAGGGATGCTGAAGCTTGGCTATTAAGATTTGGCGGCGAGCCGTCCACTGTCGGACGGCCCACTATCGGCTGATTGTCGCCATGTGGAGTAAAATGGTGCCTTCAACCAAGGCCACACGCGAGGATCCGCCATGCCGCACATTGCTTCGTACGACGACGTCAAAGCCACCCGTATCAGCCGCGAGTTGCCGAAGGGGCTGGGCTGGCGCACGAATTTCCTGACCTATCCCGCGGACGCGGATGTGACCGAAGAGCCGATGGGCTTTCTGGTCGAAGGCAACCATGAACGCGTGATCCGTCCGCATTTTCACGAGAACGATCAGTTCCAGGTCGTCGTCAGCGGTGGCGGCGTGCTCGGCAAGCACAAGCTGGTGGTTCACGCGGTGCACTTCTCACGCGCGTATACCCCGTACGGCCCGATCAACTTCGGCGCGGACGGCTTGGGCTTCCTGACGTTGCGCGCGCGCAAGGACTCCGGCGCGCAGTATCTGCCGGAAGCGCGCGAAAAACTCGTCGGCGTAGCACAGCGCAAACCGTGGCAGATCACCGAAGCGCCGGATTTCACGCGCAGCGGCGACGTGAGCGTGCGGCCGTTCACGCAGATCAAGGACGAGCGCGGGCTGGCCGGCTATTCAATGAGCCTCGCGCCGAACGCGACGGTGACCGCACCCGATCCCTCGCAGAGCGGCGGCCAGCACATCATCGTGACCAAAGGCAGTCTCGCGTATCAGGGGCGCGAATATAAAGCGGTCACCGTCGCGTTCGTCAAACCGCACGAAGGCGCATGGCCGATCGTGGCCGGACCGGAAGGTCTGGAGGCGATTGTGCTCAACTACCCGCGCCGGGTAGCCGTCGCCGCGAACGACGCGGTGATCGCGAAGTCGCCGGGCCACCGCGTGTGGCAATGCGCGTTATGCGCATTCGTTTACGACGAATCGAAAGGCATGCCCGATGAAGGTGTGGCGGCAGGCACGCGCTGGGAAGACGTGCCTGAAGCGTGGACGTGCCCCGATTGCTCGGCCAGCAAGAGCGACTTTCAGATGAGCGTCGTCGGCTAAAACGCCCGCCGGCCGGTGCTACCGGCCGGATTTCATAAGCGCGGGCGCGGCGGCAACGATCACTTTACCCAACCGCGCAATGCCCTCGCGCATTTTCTCTGGTGCGACGGTAGCGAAACTCAAGCGCATCGTATTCGCCAGCGGCGCTTCGGCGAAAAAAGGACCGCCCGGCACATAGCCCACGTTCGCGTCGAGCGCGGCGTCCAGCATCTGCGCAGCATCGAGGCCCTCCGGCAACGTTGCCCATATGAACATCCCCCCCGTTGGCCGCGTCCAGGTCGCGCCCCGCGGAAAATGCTTTTCAAGCGCCTGCAGCATCGTCGCGCATTGTTCCGCGTACACTTTCCGCGTCGCGACGAGATGGGTGTCGAGAAAACCGTCCTTGATAATTTCATACGCGACCATTTGCGTGAGCGTCGAGGTATGTAAATCAGCGCCCTGCTTGGCCTGCTCGACTTTTCGCGCGAGCTCGAGCGGTGCAGCCATATAGCCCAAGCGGATGCCCGGCGCGAGGATCTTGGAGAACGACCCCAGGTGAACGACCCCTGGCGGGTTCATCGACAACAGCGTTTGAAAACTCTTGCCGCCATGATCGAGCAGCCGGTACGGATCGTCGTCCACTACCAGCAGCTTCAGGCGCGCTGCCTGCTCGATCAGCGCCAAGCGCCGGGTGTGCGACAACGTCCTGCCGGTGGGATTCTGGAAGGTCGGGATCGTATATAAAAACGCGGCGTGGCCCCTTTGCCGCATGCGGTCCGGCAAAGCATCGGGCACCAGACCATCGTCGTCCATCGGGACCGCCACGAAACGCGGACCGTAAATGCCCAGCGCGTGAAGAGCACCGACATAGGTCGGCGTTTCCACCAGCACCGGATCGCCTTCGTTTACCAGCACCTTGCCAAGCAGATCGAGGCCCTGTTGCGAACCCGAGGTCACGAGCACCTGCTCCGGGGTGATGCGGGCGCCGTGCGTCGAAAGCGACTCCGCAATCCACGCACGCAACGGCGCATAACCATCAGTCGCCGAATACTGCAGCGCGGCTTTGCCTTCGCGCGTCAGCACGGCGTCGAACGCCGTGCGTATCGCATCGACCGGGAAAGTAGCGGGGGACGGCAGCCCGCCGGCGAAAGAAATGACCTCCGGCCGCTGGCTGATTTTTTTGACGATATCGCGGATCGCGGAACCGCTGAGCGCCTGCGCGCGCGCTGAGAATTTCCACACCGGCGTTTCCGTATTCCGCGTGTCCATATCACCTCGTTTCGCGACCGGCGGGCGCAACTGGAACTTCCGCGATCGCCCGGTAATCTACCTCATTCTACTAGTGGCGGGTTCACCGCTCCCGCGCGCGCAGTAGAATGAGCGAGCGGCGAAATGTTGGTGTGCCGCCGAATCCATGAATGATAGTCCGCAGGAGCAAGTGTGAAACCGGCAACTCTGTCCCAACCCACCGCGTCAGTCGATCTGGTCGATCTGAATTTCGAGAATACCTTCGTGCGCGCGCTGCCGGCCGATCCGGTGAC
>JBKJMN010000174.1:0-12301 GCA_046596405.1 Burkholderiales bacterium | reverse complement strand
GCTGGGCGACACGCTGTACGAACCCGGCGGTCAGTTGCAGCATCTTTACTTCCCGACGACGGCCATCGTGTCGCTGCTCTACATCATGGAATCCGGCGTGTCGGCCGAAATGGCCGGGGTCGGCAATGAAGGCGTGCTCGGTATTTCGCTGTTCATGGGTGGCGACACTACGCCGAGCTCGGCCGTCATCCAGACCGCGGGCCATGGCTACCGCTTGCCGGCGGCGGTGCTCAAAGAGGAGTTCAGCCGCGGCGAATCGTTCCAGCGCCTCTTGCTGCGTTACACGCAGGCGCTCGTCACGCAAATGTTTCAGACCGGCGCATGCAATCGCCACCACTCGATCGAGCAGCAGTTATGCCGGTGGCTGCTGCTGACGCTGGACCGCATGCCGTCCAACGAACTCGTCCTCACGCAGGAGCTCGTCGCCAACGCGCTCGGCGTGCGGCGCGAAGGCGTCACCGAGGCCGCGGGAAATTTGCAGCGCGCGGGAATCATCAGCTATCGGCGCGGGCACATCTCAGTGCTCAAACGCGCCGGACTCGAAGTCGGCTCCTGCGAATGCTACGCCGTAGTCAGGAAAGAACTCGATCGCCTGCTGTTCGATGTGCGCCTCCAACCGGTAAAATCCGTAATGGCGCAGTGACAGGCTTGGCGCAGGCGGCACTTGCGCACCCCCGCGCTCCGCCGCGCAGTATATAGTTCATGCCGGCGGCGCCCAGCCGGCAACGACGCCTGGCCACGTTAAACTCCTGCGTTGACACGCACGCGGTTGCGGGCGGACCTCCGCAGCATCGCGATCATCGAGGAATTCTGATTTGAAACTGCGTGGTGCTCATATTCGCAAGGCGATCGATGCATTGCGCGCCCGCCTGCGCGGCGAACCGGCGGCGCGCAAGTACACGAGCGACGAACCACCGCTGCGCGCGGAACTTTTCAGCGCCGATCAGATGGAGCAGCACGGCAAGGTGCTCGCCGGGGCGCACCGCATCAGCGAGGCGCGCGCGCCCGACCAGCTGCTCGCGCGCCTCGCCGAGAACGAAACGGTGCTGCTGCAGGGCTGCAAGCTGTTGACCGAGGCCGTCAAGTCGAACCGCCGCATCTCGCCTGCCGGCGAATGGCTGCTCGACAATTTTTACCTGATCGAAGAGCAGATGCGCACCGCCAAGCGCCATCTGCCCAAAGGGTACAGCCGCGAACTGCCGCGCCTGTCGCGCGGGCCATCGGCGGGCCTGCCGCGCGCCTACGACATTGCGCTCGAGGCGATCTCGCACGGCGACGGCTGGGTCGACCCGGCGAGCCTCACGCGCTTCGTCGCCGCCTACCAGAAGTTCACCCCGCTCAAACTCGGCGAGCTGTGGGCGATTCCGATCATGCTGCGGCTCGCGCTGATCGAGAATCTGCGCCGCGTCGGCGCCCGCGTAGCCGCGAGCACGATCGACCGCGAACGCGCCGATGCATGGGCCGACCAGATGATGGCGGTCGCCGAAGAGGATCCGAAGAGCCTCATCCTGATCGTGGCCGACATGGCGCGTTCGAATCCGCCGATGGTGAGCTCGTTCGTCGCCGAGCTCGCGCGCCGCCTGCAGGGCCAGAGCGCCGCACTCGCGTTGCCGCTCACGTGGATCGAGCAGCGCCTGTCCGAGCTGGGGCTGACGATCGAGCAGCTCGTGCAGTCGGAGACGCAAAAGCAGGCGTCCGCGCAGGTCTCGATCGCGAACAGCATCGGCAGCCTGCGCCTGCTGGGCGCGATGGACTGGCGCGAGTTCGTCGAGACTTTGAGCGGCGTCGAGCAGAAGCTGCGCGAAGATCCGCATGGCGTTTACCCGAAGATGGACTTCGGTACGCGCGACCGCTACCGGCATGCAGTGGAAAAACTGGCCAAGGCGACCCACCTCTCCGAGATCGACGTGGCGCGCAAGGCGATCCAGCTCGCCCACGTAAGCGCGGTCAGCGCGGCCAGCGCGGCCGGCACGCCGGGGCATAGCGGCGGGGCCAATGACGCTGAGCGTGCGTCGCACGTCGGCTATTACCTGATCGACCGGGGCCTCCCGCAGCTCAAGCAGGCCGCCGACGTGCGCCCGGCATTGCGCCTGGCCGCGCGCGATCTCGCCGGCCGGTTGCCGCTGCCGCTGTATTTAGGCGGCATCGCAGCCGCGACTGGTTTGCTCACCGCTGAACTCCTTGCCCAAGCGCGCGCCGACGGGCTGCACGGCGCGCTGCTCGCGCTGACCGGTGTGATCGCCGCGGTGTGCGCGAGTCAGTTCGCCATTGCGCTCGTCAACTGGATCGCGACGCTGCTGGCGACGCCGCATCCGCTGCCGCGCCTGGATTTCTCGCGCGGCATCGCGGCGGACTGCCGCACGCTGGCGGTGGTGCCGGCGATGCTGACCGGAGAACAGGCGACGGAGGACCTGATCGAAGCGCTCGAGGTGCGTTTTCTTGCCAATCGCGACGAGCATCTGCAATTCGGCCTGCTTACCGATTTCAAGGACGCGCCGACCGCCACGCTGCCGGAGGACGAAGCGCTGCTGATGCTCGCGAAAAGCCACATCGAGGAGCTCAACGAGAAATACGGCGGCGCCGGGACGTTTTTCCTGTTCCACCGGCCACGCCGCTGGAATGCGCACGAACGGCGGTGGATGGGATACGAGCGCAAACGCGGCAAGCTCGCCGACTTAAATCTCCTGTTGCGCGATCCCGCGCACGCGGGGTTCTCGCTCGTCGTCGGGCCGATCGAGATTTTGCCCAGCGTCAAGTACGTGATCACGCTCGACACCGATACCCAGTTGCCGCGCGACGCGGCGCGCCAGTTCGTCGGCGCGATGGCGCATCCGCTCAACCGCCCCTATTACGACGCCGCGCGCGAACGCGTGACCGCGGGCTACTCCATCATGCAGCCCCGCGTAGCGGTCAGCCTGCCGAACACCACGCTCTCGCGTTACGCCCGACTCTTCGGCGCCGAGCCCGGCATCGACCCGTATACGCGCGCCGTGTCCGACGTCTACCAGGATCTGTTCGGCGAAGGCTCGTTCATCGGCAAGGGGATTTACGATGTCGATGCGTTCGAGCGCGCGCTGAAGGACCGGTTTCCCGAAAACCGCATATTGAGTCACGATCTGCTTGAAGGCTGCTACGCGCGCGCCGCGCTGTTGAGCGACGTGCAGCTCTACGAGGAATATCCGGCCGCCTATGCCGCGGACGTCAGCCGCCGTCACCGCTGGATTCGCGGCGACTGGCAGATCGCCTCGTGGCTGCTGCCGCGCGTGCCCGGCAGCCGGCGCAATCCGTTGTCGGCGCTCTCGCAATGGAAGATTCTAGACAATCTGCGGCGCAGCCTCGTGCCCGCCGCGCTGACGGGGTTGCTGGTGATCGGCTGGACCGTCGCGCATGCGGCAGCGCTGTGGACGCTCGTCGTGATTGGCATGATCGCGCTGCCGCCTTTGATCGCGTCCGTGGTGAACCTGCTGCTAAAACCGGACGACGCGCTGATCCGGCAGCATCTCGCCGCTTCGCTGCGCTCGATCGGCGCGCAGCTGGCGCAGGCGGTGTTTACGCTCGCGTGCCTGCCCGCTGAAGCGTGGTTCAGTCTCGACGCCGTCGTGCGCACCAACTGGCGCATATTCGTCAGTCGCCGGCGCCTGCTCGAATGGCTGCCTTCGGGCAGCCCGGCGGCGGCGGCGCAACCGAGCTTTGCCGCGAGCTACCGCTCGATGTGGTTCGCGCCGGTGCTCGCGATCGCGGTCACCGCTTATCTGGCGATGACGGCGCCAGCCACGCTGCAGGTTGCCGGTGCGGTGCTGCTGCTATGGTTCGCGGCGCCGGCGCTCGCCTGGTGGCTCAGCCGGCCGCTTGCCCGGCGCCCAGCACGCCTGGCCGAAGCGCAGATCGCGTTTCTGCGCAAACTCTCGCGCAAGACGTGGGCGTTCTTCGAGGCGTTCGTCGGCGCCGACGAGCATTGGCTGCCGCCGGACAATTTCCAGGAGCATCCGGTCGCGGTCGTCGCGCACCGTACCTCGCCGACGAACATGGGGCTGTCGCTGCTCGCGAATCTAACCGCCTACGATTTCGGCTACATTGCCGGCGGCCAGCTCGTCGAGCGCACCGCGAACGCGCTCGGCACGATGGCGACGCTCGACCGCCATGAAGGCCATTTTTATAATTGGTACGACACGCACACGCTACAACCGCTGACGCCGCTCTATATTTCGTCGGTCGACAGCGGCAATCTCGCCGGCCACCTGCTGACGTTGTCGCCGGGACTGCTCGCGCTCGCCGATCAACCGGTACTCGCGCCGCGCGTGTTCGAGGGACTATACGACACCCTGCTCATACTGGTCGAGGCCGCGGCGGCGAGTACGCCGGCACCGCTCGCGCGGCTGCAGTCCGAAGTCGAGTCCGCCTACGATGCGCGGCCGGCGACGCTCGCGGCGATGCGCGCATGGCTCGAGCGGCTCGCGCAATCGGCTGCGAAGGTGTGCGCGGCTCTCAAGCAGGACGCCGACGCGCCGGCCGATGCGCAGTGGTGGGCAGAATCTCTGGCGCAGCAGTGCCGCTGCGCCCTCGACGAGCTCGCGCTGCTCGCGCCGTGGCTCACGTTGCCATCGCCGCCGGCGCGGTTGCGCGCAGCCCTCGCACCGCTCGAGAACCCGACGCTGCGCGAACTGGCGGCCTTGGATCTGACTGCGCTGGCAGCAAGCGACCACCTCCCCACGGCCGCGACAGCCGCGGAGCGCGACTGGCTCGCCGCACTCGAAACTCAGCTCACCACCGCCGGCCGGCAGGCGCGCGAACGCATCGGCGCCGTCGAGCGGCTGGCGGCACAGGCCGCCGGGTTCGCGGCCATGCAGTACGATTTCCTCTACGATCCGTCACGCCATCTGCTCGCGATCGGCTACAACGTCGGCGAGCGCCGGCGCGACGCGAGCTACTACGACCTGCTTGCGTCGGAGGCGCGCCTCACAACTTTCATCGCGATCGCGCAGGGCCAGTTACCGCAGGAAAGCTGGTTCGCACTCGGCCGCCTGCTGACTACCGCGGGCGGCGCGCCGGCGCTGCTGTCGTGGAGCGGCTCGATGTTCGAATACCTGATGCCGCTACTCGTGATGCCCACGTACGAGAACACGCTGCTCGACCGCACCTATCAAGGGTGCGTCGACCGGCAGATCGCCTACGGCATGCAGCGCGGCGTGCCGTGGGGCATTTCGGAAAGCGGCTACAACACGGTCGATGCCGCGCTCAACTATCAGTATCGCGCTTTCGGCGTGCCCGGCCTCGGCTTGAAGCGCGGGCTGGCGGAAGACCTGGTGATCGCGCCGTATGCCTCTGCGCTGGCGCTGATGGTCGCGCCCGAACAGGCGTGCGCGAACCTGCAGCGGCTCGCCGCCGACGGCATCGTCGGCAAGTATGGTTTCTACGAAGCGGTCGACTACACCGCGTCGCGCCTGCCGCGCGGCCAGTCGAGCGCCGTGGTCCGATCGTTCATGGCGCATCACCAGGGCATGATTTTTCTGTCGCTCGCGTACGTGCTGCGCGACCGCCCGATGCAAAAGCGTTTCGAGGCGGACCCGATGATCCGCGCGACCACGCTGCTCCTGCAGGAACGCGTGCCGAAGGTCGGTTCGTTCCAGCTCCACAACGCGGATTTTGCGGCCGCGCGCGCAGCGCCCGAAGACGTCGGTATGCCGATGCGCGTCATCCCGACGTCAGCCACGACGGTCCCCGAAGTTCAGTTGCTGTCGAACGGCCGCTATCACGTGATGGTTACCAACGCGGGCGGCGGCTATAGCCGCTGGAAGGATCTGGCGGTCACGCGCTGGCGCGAAGACCCGACGTGCGACAACTGGGGCTCGTTCTGTTATATCCGGGACGTCGCGAGCGGCGTATTCTGGTCGAACACGCACCAGCCCACGTTGAAACGCGCGCAAAGTTACGAAGCGATCTTTGCCGAAGGACGCGCCGAATTCCGCCGGCGCGACCTCGATTACGTGACGCACACCGAAATCGTCGTGTCGCCCGAGGACGATATCGAGCTGCGCCGCATGCACATCACGAACCGCTCGCGCGTGCGCCGCGTGATCGACGTCACGAGCTACGCCGAAGTGGTGCTCGCGCCGCCGGCCGCTGATGCGCTGCATCCCGCGTTCAGCAATCTCTTCGTGCAGACCGAAATCATCCGCGAAAGGCAGGCAGTTTTGTGCACGCGCCGGCCGCGCTCGGTCGACGAACCCGCGCCGTGGCTCTTCAATCTCCTGACCGTGCGCGGCGGCGAGGCCACCGCGAGTTCGTATGAAACGGACCGCATGCGCTTCGTCGGCCGCGGCCGCACGGTGGCGGCACCCCAGGCGCTCGGGGACTGCCCGGAGCTCTCGGGCAGCGAAGGCTCCGTGCTCGACCCCGTCATCGCAATCCGCCACCAGATTTCTCTCGCCCCGGAACAGACGGTCACGCTTGATTTCGTGTGCGGCATCGGCGTCACCCGCGAGGCCGCGCTGGGCCTCGCCGCAAAATACCAGGACCGCCATCTCGCCGACCGCGTGTTCGACCTGGCCTGGACGCACAGCCAGGTCGTGCTGCGCCAGATCAACGCGACCGATGTCGATGCGCAACTGTACGGGCGCCTGGCCGGCTCGGTGGTCTATGCGAACTCGAGCCTGCGCGCCGACGCCGCCGTGCTCGTGCGCAACCGGCGCGGCCAATCCGGCTTGTGGGGCTACGCGATTTCCGGGGATTTACCGATCGTGCTGCTGCAGATCGGCGATCTCGCGAACATCGATCTGGTGCGCCAGCTTGTGCAGGCCCATGCGTATTGGCGCCTGAAGGGGCTCACCGTCGACCTCGTGATCTGGAATGAAGACCGCGCGGGGTACCGGCAAGTGCTGCAGGAGCAGATCATGGGGCTGATCGCCGCCGGCGTCGAAGCGCACGTGATGGACAAGCCCGGCGGCATATTCGTGCGCCGCGCCGAGCAGATATCGGACGAAGACCGCATCCTGGTGCAGGCGGTGGCGCGCGCGATCGTGAGTGACCGCCGCGGCGCGTTGAGCGAGCAGATCAACCGGCGCGGCATCATGGAAGCGCGCGCGCCGCATTTGAACGTCGCGCGGTTCCGGCCGAGCCGCGCGCATCGCGCCGATCTGCCGATTGCCGTGCCGGCGCAACCCGGCGATCTCGCGTTCTTCAACGGCCTGGGCGGCTTTTCCGTCGACGGGCGCGAATATGTGATCACCACCGCGCACGGGCAGGTGACGCCCGCGCCGTGGGTCAATGTGCTCGCAAACCCGCAATTCGGCACCGTGATCTCGGAAAGCGGCATGGCCTACACGTGGAGCGAAAACGCGCACGAGTTCCGCCTGACGCCGTGGGGCAACGATCCGGTCAGCGACGCGGGTGGCGAGGCGTTCTACATCCGCGACGAGGAAACCGGCCATTTCTGGTCGCCCTCGCCGTTGCCGTGCCGCGGCGCCACGCCGTACGTAACACGGCACGGCTTCGGCTACAGCACGTTCGAGCATACGGAAACCGGCATCAGCTCGGAGCTCACGGTTTATGTGGCGCTCGACGCCGCGGTCAAATTCGCGGTCCTGAAACTGCGCAACGCGTCGGGCCGCAACCGCCGGCTGACCGCCACCGGTTATGTCGAGTGGGTGCTCGGCGACCTCGCGCCGAAATGCGCGATGCACGTGGTCACGGAAATCGACCAGCCAAGCGGCGCGTTGCTCGCGCGCAACGGCTACAATTCGGAATTCACGGGGCGGATAGCGTTCTTCGATGTCGACGAGACAGCGCGCACCGTCAGCGGCGACCGCGCGGAGTTTCTCGGCCGCAACGGCACCGCGAAGAATCCCGCGGCGATGGCGCGCGCGCAGCTCTCGAACAAGGTCGGCGCGGGGTTCGATCCGTGCGCGGCGATCCAGCTCCCCATCGAGCTCGCCGACGGCGAGGAGCGCGAAGTCATTTTCCGGCTCGGCGCCGCGCGCAACCTGGCCGATGCGCGCAAGCTCGCGCAAACCTCGCGCGGTGCAGGGGCGGCCCGCGACGCGCTCGACAAGATCCGGGAATACTGGGAACGGACACTCGGCGCGGTGCAGGTCGAAACGCCCGATGCCTCGCTCAACGTGCTGGCCAATGGCTGGCTCGTCTATCAGACCCTGGCGTGCCGGCTGTGGGCGCGCAGCGGCTACTATCAGTCCGGCGGCGCGTTCGGTTTTCGCGACCAGCTGCAGGACGTGATGGCGCTCGTGCACGCCGAGCCGCGCCTTATGCGCGAGCACCTGCTGCGCTGCGCAGCGCACCAGTTTCGCGAAGGCGACGTTCAGCACTGGTGGCATCCGGTATCCGACCGCGGCGTGCGCACCCGCTGCTCGGACGACTTCCTGTGGCTGCCGCTCGCGCTGTGCCGCTACGTGGCGTGCACCGGGGACAGCAGCGTGCTCGACGAAGAGGTTGCGTACCTCGAGGGCCGGCCGGTCAATCCGGACGAGGATTCGTATTACGACTTGCCGGGACGTTCGGAGGAAACGGCGAGCGTCTACGCCCACGGCGTGCAGGCGCTGCTGCGCGGGCTCAGCTTCGGCGAGCGCGGCCTGCCGTTAATGGGCACCGGCGACTGGAACGACGGCATGAACCTGGTGGGCGCCCACGGCAAGGGTGAGAGCGTGTGGCTCGCGTTTTTTACGTACGACGTGCTGATCCAGTTCAGCGCGCTGGCGCGGCTGCGCGGCGACACGCCGATCGCGGAGCGTTGCCAGCGCGAGGCGGCGCAGCTGCGCCAGAGCATAGAGCGCAGCAGCTGGGACGGCGAATGGTACCGGCGCGCGTACTTCGACGACGGCACGCCGCTGGGCTCGGCGCAGAACGCCGAATGCCAGATCGACGCGATCGCGCAAAGCTGGTCGGTGCTGTCGGGCGCGGGCGACCCGCGGCGCACCCGCACGGCGATGGCCGCAGTAGACCGCCGGCTCGTACGCCGCGACGCAGGGCTCATCCAGCTGCTCGATCCGCCGTTCGACAAGTCAGACGTGAATCCCGGCTATATCAAGGGCTACGTGCCCGGCGTGCGCGAAAACGGCGGCCAGTATACGCACGGCGCGATCTGGACCGTGATGGCGTTCGCCGCCATGGGCGACCACCGGCGCGCGTGGGAATTATTCGGACTGATCAACCCGGTCAATCACGCGAACTCCGCCGCGGCGGTCGCCAAGTACAAAGTGGAGCCGTACGTCGTCGCCGCCGACGTCTATGCCGTTTCGCCGCACACCGGCCGCGGCGGCTGGACCTGGTACACGGGCTCCGCGGGCTGGCTCTACCGGCTGATCCTGGAGTCGCTGCTCGGCCTCACGCTCGAGGTCGACAAGCTGCGCTTCGCGCCGTGCATTCCCGCCGGGTGGGAGAGCTTCAAGCTGCGCTACCGGTATCGGCAGACGACCTATCAGATCACGGTGGTCCAGGGTCGTGCGGACGCCGCGCCGCGCATTACGGTCGACGGCGTGGAACAACGCGACGGCGTGATTGCGCTCGTGGACGATGGCGTCGAGCATGCGGCCGAAGTCACGGTGCGCCGCGCGCCGGCTTGAACATCGTTGTAGAGTAAGCCGCCGCGGGTCGCGGGGGTTGCCGCGCAATTACTACGCGGTCGCGAACTCGCCGTGCGAGGACAGCGCGTCCTGGGAAAATCGCGGCATCACGAAGCCGTTGGCCGGATCGTTTACCGCTTCGATCGCAATCAGCGGCTGGTACGACTTGATCGCGCCGAACATGGTAGCGAAAGAAACGTCAGCAGCGTCGCGGCCCGTGCCTATCCGGACCAGGCCCATCGGCGGCGAGACACCGCTGGGCTCGAACAAATACCAGCGGCCGCCGAGGAAGGCTTCGACATAGGCGTGAAAGTCGGTCGGACCGAGCGCGGGATCCGCGCCGTAATCGATGCCGGTGACGAAGCGCGCGGGAATGTTGACCGCGCGGCATAACGCAATCATCAGGTGCGCGAAGTCGCGGCAAACGCCGACCTGCTCGATCAGCGTATCGACTGCGGACGTGCTGCTATTGGAACTGCCCGACAGGAATTTCGTGCGGTGCCGCACCCAGTCGAGGATCGCCTGCACCCGCGCGTAGCCCTGCTTAAGATGGCCGAACTCGCGCGTGGCGAACCGGTGCAGCCGGTCGGATTGGCAGTAGCGGCTCGGATAAATGTACGGCAGCACTTCGGGCGGCAGCTGCGCAATCGGCACTTCCATGATGCGCGCCGGCGACTCCGTGTGATGCGCGATGTCAACGGTTGCGTCATAGTGCACCGAGAGCATCCCGGGCTCGGCGCGCAGCCGCATATAGCGCGAGCCGTACGTCGGATCGATGTACACGAGCGGCGTTACCGGCTGACTCACGCGCACTGCTTCCGCGACCACCGTCTGGCAGCGCGTGTGCGCGGCATGAATGTTGAATATGAAATCGCTCGCGTAGTCCGCGATTTCATACTGGAGGTCGATGGAAAACTTGAGTCTGATCATCGCGGCGGCCGTCAGGCGGTGAGGCCTTCGAGCAGAGAAGACAAGTCCTCTGCGTGCTCTTCTTCGCTCGCGAGAATCTCCTCGAGCATGCGGCGTGTGGTCGTATCCTGCTCGCCGACGAAGGCGGACATTTCGCGGTAGCTCTCGATCGCGATGCGCTCGGCGATCAGGTTCTCCTTGATCATGTCGCGCAGCGTCACGCCTGCGACATATTCCGCGTGGCTGCGCGCGGCGAGCCCGTCGGGCGAGAAATTCGGTTCGCCGCGCAACTGCACGATGCGCTCGGCGATGCGGTCGGCATGCGCCATTTCCTCGTTCGCGTGCTCGAGGAATTCAGCCGCGACGGGCGCCGCGTGGATGCCGGCGGCCATGAAATAGTGGCGCTTGTAGCGCAGTACGCACACGAGCTCCGTGGCAAGCGCTTCGTTCAACAACTTGATGATGGTTTCGCGGTCGCCGGCATAGCCGGACGTCACCGCGCCCTCTTCGATGTGCTGGCGCGCGCGCTTGCGCAGCGTCGGGATGTCGGTCAGCGGCGGGCGGGCTTTGGAGACGTCTTTAAGTATGGGCGGTTTCATGGCTATCCATTGCACCGAATGCGATCGAATTGTGGCATGGCTAACCCACGCGCTTCAAGGCGCCTGCACCGGGCGCGCAGTCGTGGGCGCGGCCATGCCGCCTTCGCCTTCCCATGTGCGCACGTCTTCCTGGTGCTCGCGCCGGGCCCCGCGGCGAGCCGCGTGACGCATGAGATAAGCGTATGCGGCAAGCGCGCCGCCGGCGAGCGCGCCGCCCAGCCAGTAGAATTTTCCGGTCATGGCGTTATTCGAGCGGCGCGGTGCGCAAGCCGGCCGTCTGACGGGCAACTAAAAACCCGAGGAGCACCGCGACGCCCACGAGCACCGCCGCCGATCGCCACGGATTTTCTTTTACGTAGGTGCGCGCAACTGCAGTCGCCTGTTGGGCCTGCTCGCCGAGATCTGTGCGCACGCGCCCGAGTCTTTCTTTTGCATCCAGCATTTTTGCATCGAACCGCGCGTGCAGGGCGGCGAAACTTTCGTTCGAGGCACTGGCGACTTCCCTGATTAATTTCTCCGCGTCCGCCACCACGAGCTTCAAATCCGTCACCAGCTGGTCTTTGTTGTTGTCGAAATTAGAGGCGACCCGCAGGGTCTTGCTTTGTTTCGCGGCCAGCGCGTCATAGACCGCCCGGGTTTCAATGTTCATGACCTGTCTCCTGATAAGTGTACGTTGATAGTTGTACGTTGAAAGTTGTACGTTGAAAGCCGTTGCCTAGCGCCGGACCATCCCGTTGAGCCCGATGGCGACAAACGCGAGCAGCAGCACGCAGAAAAGGCCGCTCTCGAAAGCGACTGACGCCTCGGGCACGCCGCCCAGGCCCGCGATTTCGGCGATCAGCACGATCCCGGCAGCCGCCGCGGCATATTTCCACATCGCAGGAGTCGCTGGAAAAGGTTACAGCGGCTTGCGCCCGCTGATGATTCTCAGCAGCACGACCACAATCGCGATGACGAGCAGGACATGAATGAGGCCGCCCATGGTGTATGAGGTAACGAGTCCTAGCAGCCACAATATGATGAGAACTACGGCGATGGTATACAGCATGGTGACTTTCCTTTTCTTGAAGTGGTGCGGCTAAAGCCGGCGTTTGAATGCCGGAGGAAACGATTTTTTTCAGGGATTTGCCTGGAGCTCGCCGCTGACGATTTTGACGCGGTCGCCGGTGTGCCAGGGCGACGCCTTGCCCTCGTTAACGACGCGGCTCGACCCATCTTCAA
>JBKJMN010000065.1:0-5716 GCA_046596405.1 Burkholderiales bacterium | reverse complement strand
AATCGAGCTCGTGGTGTCGCGCAGTCCGTCGAGCAGTGCGAGTATGCGTTTTTGCGAGGCCATCGGCAGCGACAGATAGATCACGTCGATGTGGTGGCTTTTGACGTAGGCGGGCAGGTTCGTGATCGTGCCGAGCAGCGGATATTCGTCGAAGTTGTTCAGTCGCTCGCGCCCGCGGTCATCGAAAAACCCGAGTATGCGCACATTGGCGTAAGCGTCCTTCTCCAGCCGGTGCGCGAGTTCGATACCCTGTTCGTTGATGCCGGCAAGCACCACGCAGCGCGCGGGACCCTGGAGTTCGCGTATCACCGGCGCAGCCCTCTTGAGCAGAAAATGCGCCCCAACCAGGCTCGCGAGTGCCACCCACCACCATGTCAGCAGCATTTGCGCATCGAAATCCCACAGATAACGGCTGGCATAGCCGAACAGAAAGAGCAGCGCCGACAAAGTCGCCCAGCTCAGGGCAATGCTGCGAATAGCCCGGCCGGTGGACATGGTGAGGCGGGCGGTGCCCGGAAACGTCAGCGAAAAAACCACCACGGAAAGTATCATGTCCTGCGGCGTGATCCGGCCTTCAACCGCGACCGCCACCACCCATTGCGACAGCACCAGCACCAGCGGGTCAAGCAGGATCTCAATAACATTCAGTATGTGATCGCGCGCGACCGAGAGCCGGGCGAGGCTGCGAAACATCACTGGCATCGCGTGGGGTGTCATCAAATCAGCCGATATAAGTGTGGAGGGCGATCCTGCGCTGGTTCAATCCGGGGGCCGCATTCATCGCGGCGAAGCGGCTGGCAGCGGAGCATGCGGTCCCGCGTTTCATTCCACTTTGTATGCCGTGCGACGGAGCAAACGCGCTGCTCGCATCGTCGGCAGGTAAAGCTCGCAGGCCGTTTGCCGTGGTATCGCTGCCGGGTGGGTGATCCATCTCTGACTAGCTCCTGTTAGCCCGCGCTCCCCACTGTTTGCCTGCCGTTTTGACGGCATCGGCAGTCGCACATATCACCAATTGGTACCGGGCGCCAGCCTATCCGACCGGTTGTGATTACTCTGTTCGATATCGTACAGAACCGCCCGCGCTACGAAAAATTTCGTGCGCGCACAGAACCATCGCGTGCTTCCCCCATGCAGCCGGCGTTGCGCGTTTGCAACGCGCGCGAAATCGATCGGGCAAATGCCAAAATTCCTATGGCGCTCAAGGCGTTGTTAAATTAAAATGGCGCAGACGGTCAGACTGGCCTCAAAAAACCGACGGAGCGTTTTGATGCGCTCCGGCAGCGATCGGATGCACGAAGAAGAAAAAGGGAAAGCAATGCAACGTTTATCCCGCAGTCACCGTATGGCGGTACCGGAAAGTCAGTATCGCGTCATTGCGGCCGCGCGATTACAATCCGGCGCGCGGAGACGGCCATCGCCGACTTAATTCACCCCTCGACGCGGGCAACGCGGATCGCGCCGGCGACCGCGCGGGTCATCCCGTTCGCCGTGTTCATCGGCTTCATCGCGCTGAACTCGCTGGCGAGCGAGCGCCTGGCGGCGTGGGGCGTTGACGTGCGCTGGCTGTATGCCGCGCGAGTCGTGATCGTCGCGAGCTTGCTCGCATTCCTGTGGCGGCACTATACGGAAATGCACCACCTCGACGGCGTCACGGCGGGGCGGCTGGCGGCCGCGATCGGCACGGGTATCGCGGTTTTCCTGCTCTGGATCAATCTGGATTTCGAATGGGCGCGCCTGGGCAACTCGGTCGCGTTCGACCCGACCCTGCCCGATGGCGGTCTCGACTGGCAATTCGTATTTTTTCGCCTGCTCGGCCTTGCCATCATTGTGCCGGTCATGGAAGAACTCTTCTGGCGGTCTTTTCTGTTGCGGTGGCTCGAACGCAAAGATTTCTGGCTGCAGGATCCGGCCAAAGTCGGCGTGCGCGCCATGATAATTTGCGCGGCGCTGTTTGCGCTCGAACACAACCTGTGGCTCGCCGGGTTCATCGCCGGCGCGGCTTACGTGCTCGTTTATGTGGTCGGGCGCAACATCTGGCTGGCGATCATCAGTCATGCGACGACCAACGCCGCGCTCGGCGGGTGGATTCTGGCGACGCGGAGCTGGCAGTTTTGGTAAGGCCGCCGACAGCGCAAGGCTTCTTCAGCGGTGGCGGGGTTCGCGCCCGCTGGTCGCTGCTCGCCGCCATCGCACTTGCTCCACCCGCGTTTGCCGATGAATTCGACACATTCAACGTGCGGGCGGGCAGTTTGCTCCGCTACGAAAGCAACATATTCAGAAGTCCGGACAGTACGCCGCCGCAGCCCGGAACGAACCAGAAGAACGACACCGTAAGCATCAGCTACGTCGGCCTCTACTTCGACAAGCAATATTCTTTGCAGCGTTTTCAGTTAAGCGCAGTGGATACGATAACGCGCTACAACGCGTTTTCTTTTCTTGACAACAACGCGCTGGATTACCGGACGGCATGGTTGTGGTCAATCAGCCCGCACTTCACGGGAACGTTGAGCGCCGACCGGACGCAGTCGCAAATTCCATTTGCCCTGGTGGGCGGCACCCAGCGCAATTTGCTGACCATCAACAATCGCAACTTCACTTTCGACGCCACGGTTTCAGGCGCGTGGCATCTGATCGGCGGCTACGGCCAGACCGACTCCAAGACAGAAGTGCCGCAACTGACGGCGCCGTCCTTCAACAGTCACCGGGTCGAGGGGGGGCTGCGCTACGTGTCCAACGCCGGCAACACGGTGTCCCTCGTGCAGCGCTATATACCCGCGTCGCTGTCCGATCAGCCGCTCAATCCGGCAACCTTGATCGACACCGAGTACCGCGATACGGAAACTGATCTGCGCGGCTTCTGGAAAGTGACCGGTCATTCGACTTTCGAAGGCAGGGCGGTGCGCAAGCAACGCACGAATGAGCACTTTGCCCAACGGAATTTCGCAGGGTTGGCCGGCGAATTGCGCTACATCTGGACGCCCACGGGCAAGTTGCGCCTGAGCGCCGCGCTTACGCGCGACATCCTGCCGTACGCGGCTTTCGGCAACGTGCTCGAAAACTCGACTTACCGGTTGGATAACACGCTTTCGCTGCTCGGCGTGTGGCAGGCGACCGCGAAAATCACGGTGCAGGCGAACATGTTGCGCACTCTCAGCGATTTTCGCGGACCGGTGTTTGCGGTCACCGCACCGGCGCGCGAAGACACGCTAACCGTCGTTGCGCTGCGGGCAGATTGGGCCATAGCGCGCGCGGTCTCGCTGAATGCCATCCTCGAGCGCGATGAACGGACCTCTAATATACCCGGCTTCCAGTTCACGAATACGCTGTTCTCGGTTGGCGCTAGCGTATTGTTTTGAGACCGGCGTCAGCGCCGTTGCAGCGGACCCGGCCGGGGTCGCCCCATAAGATCTATTTCCCTCGCTGTTACGTCTAAATACCAAGCTCCGCGCGCGTTATTGCAGCGCTCGCCGCATATTTAGGCCCGTTTGCGGGCAGGCGATCGCCGCTTTTGTTCGGTAACGCACAAACAGTGGGGCATACCGCTGGTATAAAACGGGGGCGATTGGGAAGGCGTGCTTGTCCGTCGTTTGACCGATTATTTCATCTAACTAATTTAAAACAAGTTTCAGGCTTATGACATCAAATTCCCGCCCTTATATTTTCGTCCTGCTCGTTGCGTTTGTGATGCTCGCAGGCTGCAACAAAACCGAAACGAAGAAGCCGACGACCACGCAGGTTGCGGCGAAGGTGAACTCGACTGAAATCACGATCTCGCAGATCAACAGCGTGCTGGCGCGCGCGTCGAACGTCGTGCCTGAGAATGCCGAGCGGGCGAAGCGCGAGATTCTCGACAAGCTGATCGATACAGAACTGGCCAAGGAAGAGGCAATCGCCAAGAAGCTCGATCGTTCGCCGGCGGTGGTCCAGAGCCTGGAGGCGGCGAAGACGGAAATCCTCGCGCGTGCTTACGTCGAACAGTTCACCACGCAGCAGCCGAAGCCGACCGCTGAAGAAGTCAAGAAATATTTCACTGAACATCCGGAGTTCTTCACCGAGCGGCGCGTTTTCAATGTCGAAGAACTCGCGCTGCCGGCGAGCGAAGGTATGGCAGACAAACTTCGCGAGCAAATTACGAAAACACGTTCGATGACGGCCATTGCGGGCTGGCTCAAATCGCAGGGCATTCAGTTCAAGGCCAATAGCGGCGTGCGCTCTACCGAGCAACTGCCGGTCGATTACGTCAAGGAAATGCAGGCGATGAAGGACGGCGATATCCGCTTGATTGAAAACGCCGGCGCGTTGATGGTCGTGCGCGTGGCGGAGAGCAAGACGGTGCCGGTCGACGAAAAATTCGCCGCACCCCGTATCCAGGCCTATTTGTTCAATCAACGGGCCACCGCTGCGCTCGTGACGGATATGAAGCAGCTCAAGGAAAAAGCAAAAATAGAATATGTCGGCGAATTTGCCGTTAGCGCGGCCGAAGCGGAGGCCAAAGCCAAAGCCGCCGCCGAGGCCAAGGCGAAGGCGACCGCGGAGGGCAAGGCAAAGGCCGCTGCCGACGCGCGCGCGAATGAAGACCAGACTGCCGCCGCGCGGGCCGCCGCCGCGGCAAAAGCCAAGGAAGACGCGGAGGCCCAGGCCAAGGCAGCCGACGTCGCGAGCGCGCGCCGCGCCGCCGAGGCGAAAGCGCGTGCCGACGCCGAAGCAAGCAAGGCGGCCGCGCCCGTGAAACCGCGACCGGAACTCGAAAAAGGCGTCAGCGGCCTCATCAAGTGATGCCACGACGGTATTCAGTGAGTCAATCGACGAAAGCCAAATCATGAACCGGACATACTTCACTCGCGCATTGTTGTTTGTAATAGCGATTTTTTGTGTAGTTGGAGCCCAGGCCCAAAACCCTCAGCCCGAGTACGTGCTCGGCAAGGGCGACAGCATCCGCATCGTGATATTCCAGAATCCGGATCTCACGGTCGAAACGCGGGTGACGGAAAATGGCACGATCAGCTATCCGCTGGTCGGCAGTATCAACGTTGGCGGCCTGACGATACCGGCGGCCGAGCGCACGATCGGCAAGGCTTTGAGCGACGGCGGCTTCATCCAGAAGCCGCAGGTCAACATCGTGCTGCTGCTTAATCGCGGCAACCAGGTGTCGGTGCTCGGCGCGGTAAACCGCGCCGGCCGCTTTCCACTGGAGACCTTCAATACGCGTCTGTCCGAAATGCTCGCCATCGCGGGCGGCATCGCGCCCACCGGCGCCGACGTGGCGATTGTGACGGGCACGCGCGACGGCAAACCGTTCCGGCGCGAAATCGACATTCCGGAAATGTTTCTCGACGACAAACTCGGCAACGATCTGGTCGTCTCCGGCGGCGACGTGATTTACGTATACCGCATGCCGATGTTCTATATTTACGGCGAAGTGCAGCGTCCCGGTTCGTCGCGCATCGAGCGCGGCATGACGGTGCGCCAGGCGCTTGCCCAGAGCGGCGGGCCCACCGTGCGCGGGACCGAGAAGCGCCTGCGCCTCTTTCGCCGCGGCGCCGGCGGCAGCGTCGAGGCGTTGACGCCCAACCTCAACGATACGATTCGGCCGGACGACGTGCTGTACGTGAACGAGAGCCTGTTTTAAGGGAGAAGCCATGAGTCCGCAGCAAATACTCTCGATCCTGAGAGCCCATTACAAAGTCATGCTGGCGATCGCGCTGTGCACGATTGC
>JBKJMN010000042.1:0-2804 GCA_046596405.1 Burkholderiales bacterium | reverse complement strand
AACATACAGGTCGAGTGATTATTGAAAATTGCATAACCTTGTGACAATAAACCTTCCCTCATCCCCACCCTTCTCCCGGGGGGAGAAGGGCTTACCTTCCCTCTACCTCCGGGAGAGCAACCGTGTCAAGAAATTGCTTGAAGTTTCCATAATTGGTTCTTTTTTAACATCGCATTGAGTATGGTCAGAAGTTTTCTCATGCACGCAGTCATGGCGAGTTTGAACGGCTTGCCTGCCGCCGTCAGGCGCTCGTACATCGCCTTGATCGGTTGGTTATGTTTAATGGCCGACAGTGTCGCCATATACAGCACGCAGCGAACATCCGCACGCCCGCCACGGATGTATCGCGTCCCGCGCCGCTTGCCGCTATCGTCGGCGAATGGCGCCACGCCCACCAACGCCGAGATCGCCTGCCGGTTAAGCTCACCCAACTCCGGCAAGCGTGCCAGCAGCGTAAAAGTCGTCACCTGTCCCACCCCAGGCGCGCTGTTGAGCATCTCGGCCTTCTCGCACCACACCGGCGACTTGCGCAGCCGTCCTTCCAGGTCGTCTTCAAGTTTGGTGATGCATTTATCCAACCATACGATGTGCTGCAGGATGCTCTTGCGTGCCACCGCCGTCACGCTCGCCAGACGCGCCTTCTCCTGTGCACGCATGACCACCAACTGGCTGCGTCGATCCAGCAAGTCTGCCAGGTCACGCTGCGCCTCATCAGGCAGCTTGCGTAGCGCTGGTTTGATGCGTTCGCCAAACAACGCCAGTAACCGCGCATCGAGCCGATCGGTCTTGGCAAAACTGCCCGTGGCTTTGGCAAAATCGCGCACCTGCCGCGGGTTAACGATCACCACCGGTAACCCCGCCGCCGCCAATGCGCTGGCCACTGCGGTTTCATACCCACCGGTGGCCTCGATGACGATGCGTTCGACTCCACCGCCTTTGAGCACTTCCACCAACGCACCAATACCTTTCATATCGTTGCTAAACTGCTGTGGCGCACTGACCGGCAGACAATCGAAATCCAGCGTTAACTTGCTCACATCGATTCCGATAAACTTGGCTTCCATGTTGATGACCCTTCCTTGTGTTCAATCCGGTGTGCAACCGTCCAACCGTTCGGGTTTACACAACACAGTTACCAAAAAAGAGAAGCACCGATCCCTGCTCTCCCGCGTACTTGCCAGTAACGCGCAGTACCAGGGAATGACGATCTGATGCTTCCCACTAACACCACTACAACCCTACTCTGCGACATACAAGGGACCGAGGGTGAGGGAAAGTATTGACGAGCGGCGCCATTGTCATCTATTACGTAATACTCAATAGGATGCACGTAATTCTGCCGTTGTTTTCCCTTTGCGTCCTTCGCGGTTCAAGATTGAAAGTCAGGCTTCAGAGGGCGACACAATGGGCATGACGATAGCAGAGAAGATACTCGCGAAAAAAAGCGGGCGCGACCGCGTGGCGGCTGGCGATCTGGTCACCGTCACGGTTGACACCGTGGTGCTGTTCGACAACAACTTCATGCCGAGCATCTGGCAGGACGTGCTCAAGATGGAGCACCCGGAGCGCGTCGTCGTAATCCTCGATCATCGCGTGCCGGCGCCGACGATCCAGAGCGCGGGCGCGCACCGCACGGCGCGCAAGTTCGTCGAGAAATTCAACATCGCGCGCTTTCACGACGTCGGCGGCACGCAGGGTATCTGCCACCAAGTCGTCGCGGATCAGGGCTACGCACTGCCGGGCACCGTGCTCGTATGCAGCGATTCGCATACGTGCAGCGCGGGCGCCTTCAACTGCATTGCGCGCGGCGTCGGCGGGCCGGACGTTATGTACTCGGCGGCGAAAGGGGAAACCTGGTTTCGCGTCGGTGCCACCGTGCGCTATGAACTGACCGGCGTGTTGCGCGACGGCGTGACGACCAAAGACGTGTTCCTGCATATCGCCGGCATGTACGGCGATCACGCGACGCAGAACGTCGAATTCGGCGGCCCCGGCGTTGCGGGCCTGTCGATGAGCGCGCGCAAAACGCTGTCGACGATGGGCGCCGAGCTGTCGTGCGAATTCGCAACGTTCGAAGCTGACCAGGTGCTGATCGACTATCTGCGCGCGTGCGGCAAAACCGTTCTCGAGCCCGTACACCCTGACCCGGACGCCCAATATCTGGACGTGCGCGAAATCGATTTGAGCAAGCTCGAACCGCTCGTCGCGCTGCCCGATTCGGTGCTCAGGAATTCGCGCAGCGTCGGCGAAGTCGCGGGCACACGAATCGATCAGGCGTTCATCGGCTCGTGCGCGAACGGCACGCTCGACGATCTCACGCTCGCCGCGCGCGTGCTCGCGGGCCGCAAGGTGTCGCCGAAAACGCGGCTCATCATCACGCCCGGCTCGATGCACGTTTATCGCGAGGCGCTGCGCACCGGCGTAATCGCGACGCTGGCGGAAGCGGGCGCGGTCATTACGAATCCGACCTGCGGCGCGTGCGGCGGCGGGCACATGGGCGTGCTGGGTCCCGACGAGGTTTGCATCACCGCGAGCACGCGCAATTTCAAAGGCCGCATGGGTGACCCGAGTTCGAAGGTCTATATGGCGTCGCCAGCGACCGTCGCGGCGTCCGCAATTAAGGGTGCCATTACCCACCCAGGCGAATTTTTGATTTGATTTTCGGCCGCAGATAAACGCAGATAAACGCCGATGAAAACTCAATGCGCAAAGAATGAAAATCCCCATGAGCCGATATTTGATTCGTTTTTAGCTTTTGACCTTATCTGCGTTTATCCGCGGTGATTTCAATCGGTGAATGCAAC
>JBKJMN010000031.1:0-5963 GCA_046596405.1 Burkholderiales bacterium | reverse complement strand
GCCTTCCTCATACAGTCGTGCCCGCGTCTCGGTCTCGCGCAGGAAGACGGCGCGGTTGCGCGGATCGCCGCCGCTGCCGATGCCGATCATGGTCAGCGACATGGCCATGCGCGGATAACGCAGGCCGAAATCCAGCGTCGTTCGCGAGCCCATCGAGCAACCGATGATATGCGCTTTCTTGAGCCCCAGGTGGCGCATCACGACGGCGACGTCATCAACCGCATGTTCGTGGGAATAGCGCGACGGCGACGCCGGCACCTCCGACGGCGGATAGCCGCGCGCGTTGAATGCGATGCACTGATAGTAGCGGCTGAAATGCTGGATCTGCTTCTCCCAGCTCCACAGATCGCCGGAAAACTCGTGGCAGAACACGATCGGCGTTCCGCTGCCAGCTTCTTCGTAGTAGAGACGTGCGCCGTCGGATTGGATGTAGGGCATGTTCAAACCTATCTAAAGAACTAGATCGATTAGCCGGAGATGAACGCAGATAGACGCAGATGATTCGAAAGGCTTCGGCCACAGTAGACAAAGATGATGTGGCAAACGCTTTAGTCACAGATACAACACAAGCGCAGGGACTAATGCAAAACGAACTGAGTCTTCCATCTTGATTTCCATCTGCGTTTATCTGCGTTCATCTGCGGCTACGAATGGTTTATGAAGCCGGCGTGAACACCGGCATCGATACGCCGCCTTCGGTGGGCTTGAAAGTGACTTTGACTTTCTGGCCGATTTTCACCGTGTCGAGATCGCAATCGACGATGTTCGTCAGCATCGTCACGCCTTCGTCGAGTTTCACGTACGCGATGCAATAAACCACGGGACCGGCGCGGCGGCTCACGCTGTAGCTGTAGATCTCGCCGGTGCCTTTGGCCTGCACCAGTTGCACTTTGTCGCTGAAGCAGAACGGGCACAGCGCGCGCGGGTAGTGGTGGTGCTCGCCGCATTGGCCGCATTTGCCGACCATGAGCTTGCCGGCCGCTGCGGCGTCGAAGTATTGCTGGTCGCCCGGGTTCATCGACGGGTCGCGCATCTTTCTTTCCTGATATGCAGTCGCCATTGCTTTACTCCCTTTCCATGATCACTGTGGAGCTGCCGTGCCGGTGTCCGAGCGAGCCGCCCGTGCCGTGCGCGAGTGCGAGGTCGCAATTCTTCACCTGCACCTTGGGGTGCGCCTCGCCGCGCAGCTGGCGCACGGCTTCGATGACTTTGGTCATGCCGCCGCGATTCGCCGGGTGGTTGTTGCAAAGGCCGCCGCCGTCGGTGTTGAAGGGCAGCTTGCCGATGCCGGAGATGAGATTGCCGTCAGCGACGAATTTGCCGCCTTCGCCTTTTTTGCAGAAGCCCAGATCTTCGAGCTGCATGATGACGGTGATCGTGAAGCTGTCGTAGATCGACGCGTATTTCATGTCGGCCGGTTTGACGCCGGCCTCGTCGAACGCGCGCTTGCCCGACCAGCGCGCGCCGGAATAGCTCAGATCGATTTTGCCGCCCATCTGGTGCTTGAGCGCTTCGCCCACACCGATGATTTTCACCTTCGGCCGCTTCAATTGCTGCGCGATCTCCGGCCGCGCCACGATGAGCGCGCCGCCGCCATCACTCACGACGCAGCAGTCGAGGCGATGCAGCGGATCGGAGATCATCGGCGAATTCATCACGTCTTCGACCGTGACCACATTCTTCAGCATGGCGTGGGGGTTGTGCTGTGCGTGATGCGAGGCGGCGACTTTGACCCATGCAAGCTGCTCGCTGGTCGTCCCGTACTCGTACATGTGACGCATCGCCACCATCGCGTAAAGGTTGACCGTGACCGGGCCATACGGAATCTCATAGGGCGCGTCCGGCAGATAGGAGCCGCGTTCGCGCACCTGCGTGCCCGAGCTGCCTTCCGAGTTCGGCCGGCCGGCCAGCGTAATGAGCGCGACGTTGCATTTGCCGAGCGCAATCGCTTCCGCGGCGTGACCGACGTGAACAAGATACGACGAGCCGCCGCAATCCGTCGTGTCGAAATGACGCAGCTTCAGGTTCATGTAGTTGGCCATGCTGAACGCGTTGGCGCCGGGCGCGTCGCCGGCGCAAAAATAGCCGTCGATGTCGTCTTTGGTGAGGCCCGCATCCTCGATCGCGCCTTTCGCCACCTCCGCGTGCAACTGCGCGACGGATTTATCAGGCGCTTTGCGCAATGGATGCTCGTAAGCGCCGACGATGTAAGCCTTGCCTTTAATGCTCATGGTTGACCTTTCGATTCTAGTTGCTGAAAGTACTCACCGACTTCGGCGGAGTGCGGCACGCGGCATCTACCATTGCTGTCCACCCAGTTCATCGCATGACGTGACCATTGCATACTCCTTGTGGAAATTTATACAATTCTACTTGAGCCGCCGCGGGGGAGCCTATCGATGAGCCATTTAGAACTAAAATGGTCGCCGGTTTATGCTTACTGGCCCCAAGTCTGAAACTCTGCGCCATACCGGGCGCAGTCGCCCGGCGGCGCGTCCTTCTGAGAGTCCTACAACCACAACGATTTCTACGTAAAGAAGCTGGATAACCGGGTCGGAGCGTTGCAGAATGTAAAGGCGCGGCAATGATCGGCTCTCACGAGCAGCAACGGCGTATCAAGCCACAAAATTGGAAAATGCATGATCAGCGCAGCTGAAATTTTAAATGCCAAAGTCCTGATCGTGGACGATCAGGAAGACGGCGCTTGTCTGCTCAAGACAATCCTCTTGCGAGCCGGTTATACCGACGTTTCGTATACGACGAACCCGGGCGAGGTCTGTGAACTGCACCGGGTGAATCAATACAAAGTGATTTTGCTCGATTTGCGGATGCCGGAGATGAATGGCTTCGAGGTCATGGAACACCTGCAAGCAATCAAAGCAGACGACTACGTCCCAATAATCGCGATCACCGCCGAGCCGGCTTACAAGGTGCCAGCGTTGAAAGCCGGCGCCAAGGATTTCATCTCCAAACCATTCGACCTGGAAGAAGTATTGACCCGTGTGCGCAATATGCTCGAAATCCGCCTGTTGCATGAGATGGCGCGCTGCGCCGTGACGACCAATGAAATTCTGGCGGACCACGATCCGCTTACCGGGCTCGGTAACAGGCGGCTTTTGACCAAGCGGATTTCCGCCGCGCTCGCGAATGCGCGGCGCAATAAAAACGCGATGGCGCTGGTGTACCTCGATCTCGATGGGTTCAAGGCAATCAACGACACGCTGGGACACGGCACCGGCGATGCGCTGCTTAAGTCCGTCGCGCGGCGCTTGCAATCCGTCGTGCGCGAAGAAGATACGGTCGCGCGCGTGGGCGGTGACGAATTTATGATTGCGTTATGGCAGGTCGCCAATGCCATCGACGTCAACACGGTAGCGGCAAAACTGGTTGATATCATTGCGCAGCCCTACGACATAGGAAAGGATCGGTTGTGGGTAACCACGAGTGCCGGGGTCAGCATTTTTCCCGCGCACGGCGATTCGGCCGACGACCTGATGAACAGGGCGGACGCCGCTTTGTATGAAGCGAAGCGCGCGGGGAAGAATGCGTTTCGTATCGCTGCGCACCCCGCGGTGTGAGCGTGATTGCCAAGCGGACGGGCACAGGGCTTCCGCCCGGTTCTGTTGCGCTTAAAATTCAAAGGCAAGGCGCGGCACGCTTGTCAAGCACGTCAGCTGCACAAGACTCGGGGAGCGAATATGGCATCGAGCGACTTTCAGGTAACCGGCAAAAACACCAAAGCGCTGTTCACGTTGAAGCTGCATCGCGGCGACGGCATGTGTCTCGTGGCAATGAACTGGAAAAAAGGCAGACCGCCGAATAACTTTGTCGGCTTCGCTATTGAATCGAAGCCGCCCAACGGCAGCACGTTCTTCGCGCTGAATAATCGCCTCGCCTTCCTCGGTACCGGGGGTGCGGTGAACCCGCTGCAACTCTCGACGCTCGTCTCGCCGATCCAGAAGTTCCGGTGGGTGCATTTCCCGCGCAATGCCAATCTCGACGGCGACTTTACCTACCGCGTGACGCCCATCTTCATGGATGAAGAGGACCGGCTTAGCCAGGGTGAACCGCAACGAGCGGCGATCGAGCTGCGCCGCGACACTTATCCCGGCCAGTTGAATGTCACGTTTACGCGCGGATTCGTCTCGGCGCAGGCGTTCGTGGACAAATACGAAAAGTTTGGCGACATTGATACGCTGCTGCCGAAGACGGCCAAGGAAGGTCTCACTTTTAAGGCCACGCATCCGAAGAGAGCCGAGGCGCTCGCGTGGATGGGCTTCGAGGCGCGCGAGATCATATTCGATCTGCTCGACACGGCCATTGCCGAAAAGGCCGAGGTTCGGATCGTCGCTTACGATCTTAGCGAGCCGGAGGTCGTCGGGCGCATGGAGAAGTTGAAGAGCAAACTCAGAATCATCATCGATGACAGCGCCGACCACGGCGATGCCGATTCAGGCGAAACGCAGTCAGCCAAACGCCTCGAAAAAACGGCCGGCAAGCCCAACGTCAAGCGTCAGCACATGAAGAGTCTTCAACACAACAAGATGATCATCGTGAACGGGCCGACAACGAAGGCCGTGGTCTTCGGTTCCACCAACTTAAGCTGGCGCGGATTGTATGTGCAGGCCAACAACGCATTCGTCGCCTATGGAAAAAAGTCGATGGACCTGGCGCTTGCCGCATTCGACAACTACTTCAATCACCAGGACACGTTCGATCAGACCGCCTCTGCGCAATTGACGAGCCTCGGCTTAAAGGACATCGACGTGAAGGTCGCGTTCTCGCCGCACGCCGCGTCGAACGCGCTGCTCGACGTGATCGGCCGGGATATCGGTACGGCGACCTCTTCCGTGTTCTATTCGCTGGCGTTTCTTTCGATTACGCCCGGCGTCATCAAGGAGTCGCTCAAGGCAATCTCCAGTAAGGCCGGCATTTTCGTTTACGGCATTTCGGATAAAAAAGTCGGCGGCATCGATCTGCAGATGCCGAACGGCAACATCGCGCCGGTGTACGCGGCGGCGCTCGATGAAAACGTGCCTTCGCCTTTCAACAAGGAGCCCGCCGGCGGCGGCGGCAATCGGATGCACCACAAGTTCGTCGTAATCGACTTCGACAAGCCGACCGCGCGCGTTTACCTGGGCTCGTACAATTTTTCGATACCGGCGGACACCAAGAATGGCGAGAATCTGCTCGTGATTCGAAATCGCCGGGTCGCCGTGTCGTACACCGTTGAAGCGTTGCGCATCTTCGACCACTATCATTTTCGCGTTGTGCAGAAGGAGGCGAAGAAGGCAAGGAAGACGCTCGAACTGGCGAGGCCGCCGCGCAAGGCCGGGGAGAAGCCGTGGTTTGCGGACGACTACGAGGTGCCGCGCAAGATCCGCGACCGGGAACTGTTCGCTTAAGCGCGGCGCGCTTTAGTCCGATTCAGCGGTCGCGCGTTTGGCAACGGCCACCACGGCCTTGTTGACGCGGGCCGGCACTGCGTTGGCTTCCATGTTCGTGAGCACATAGTCGCGCACGAGCGGCTGAAATTTATAGCCGGGCTTTAAAAGTCCGCGCTCCGCCTGCAGAAATGCGAGAACCGTTGCCGCCGAGTGTACCCAGTTGCGGCCGCCGGATTCGGCGAATCCAGCGCCGCCACTGGAGCCGCGGTCGCCGAGCGAGCGGACTTTGGAATCCTTGCCCATCCAGAAACCGAGCATGACGCCCGCTTCCGGATTACCGGGCGGACCCGGTACGAACAGGAGCAGCCACACGTCTGATGTCTTGCCGTCGGCATTGGTAGCAGTTCCCGTCTTGCCCGCCATTTCGCCGGCTTTCTCGACGGGGAATGCGAGCGTCAATTTTTTTCTTTCTTTCGGTTTCAACTTCCACACTTCATCGCTCAATGGATCCATGCCCGGGATGACACCGCGCCTGAGCGCTGACGCAGTGCCGGTGGTGCCGATATCGAGCGGACT
>JBKJMN010000019.1:0-6186 GCA_046596405.1 Burkholderiales bacterium | reverse complement strand
GACGGAATAGTCGGGCAGATGCCGGAATCGATCACCCGCAGGTTCGCGATGCCGTGTACCTTGAGTTCGGGATCGACGACCGCTGCGGCATCGATGCCCATTTTCGTGGTGCCGACCATGTGCCAGCTCGTCTGGATCGTGCCGCGCATGTAGTCGAGCAGTCCCGCGTCGTCGTTGACCTCGGGGCCAGGGCGCGTTTCGCGCACGATCAGCGGCTGCAAAGCGGGCATCTGCGCGACTTTGCGCGCGAGGCGCACGCCGTCGAGGAAGAGTTGCGCGTCGGCTTCGTGCGACAGGTAGCGCGGATCCATGCTCGCCTGCTGCAAAGGATCTTTGGATTGCAGATGCACGGCGCCGCGCGAGCGCGGCTGCAGCACGGTGACGCCGAACGTGAAGCCGGGAAACTGGTCCATGCCATAGCCCGGCGTGCGCGCGTAGCGATCCTTGCCGGACAGCGGCAGCAGGCGCAGCACGAGATCCGGCTGTTTCATTTCCGGCGAGCTGCGGAAATTCATCTGCGCGGTGGCCGAGCAGATCGTGAGCAAGCCTTCGCGCTTGAAGATAAAGCGCAGGCCTTCCTTGAACTTGAGCCACGGGCTTTGCAGCACGTCGTTGATCGTGATCGGCTGCGAGCATTCGAACGTGAGCCGCGTATTCGGATGATCGCGCAGATTCTCGCCAACGCCGGGCAGATGGTGCACGACGCCGACGCCGTGCTTCTGCAGAATCGCGCTGTTGCCGATGCCGGAGAGTTCGAGCAGTTGCGGCGAGGCGAGCGGACCGGCTGAAAGAATCACTTCGCGCCGCGCGCGCACCTGCTGCACCGTCGCATCGGCAAGACGATATTCGACGCCGGTCGCGCGCCTGCCGTCCAGGAGGACGCGCGTGACAGTCGCGTTTGTCACCACCGTAAGATTGCGCCGGTCGATCGCGGGCTTCAGATAACCCGCCGCCGAACTGTTGCGCAAACCTTTGCGCGTCGAGTACTGCAGATGGAAAGCGCCTTCGTAGCTGCCGTCGTTGTAATCTTTCAGGCGCTTAAACCCCGCTTCCTCGCAAGCGCCAACGAAAGCATTCGACAGCGGGTCGAAATTTTCCAGGCTGGTGCAATGGATGGGGCCGCCGCTGCCGCGCACCGCCGGATCGCCTTCCGGAAAATCTTCGAGCCGCTTGAATATCGGCAGCATGTCGGAATAACCCCAGCCGTTGCAGCCCATGTCGCGCCAGTTGTCGTATTCCTTGGGATCGCCGCGCACGAATAAATTGCCGTTCACCGAACTCGAGCCGCCGATCACGCGGCCGCGAGCCCATTTCTGAGCCTTGCCGTTCAAGTGCGTCTGCGGCTCGGTCATATACGGCCACGTCCAGCGCGTGTCGTTCAGCACGTTCGCGACCATCAGCGGAATGTGGATGTTGTAATTGGAGTCGCGGCCGCCGGCCTCGATCAGCAGCACACTGTGGCGGCCGTCGGCAGTCAGGCGGTTGGCGACGGCGCAGCCGGCCGAGCCTGAGCCGACCACGATGAAATCGAATTCCGCAGCGGGCGGAACGCTGGATACGTACATGGGCTTTCTCCTCAAGGCTGCGCCGGCGGCGGTAGACCGAAGCGCAGTGCCTGCGCGCGACATTTGTTATTATCGTCGTCCGGCTGCGTATGCCGGCCGGCGCGAACGGGCATATTAAACCATTCAGTGGCGCGCATCAGAATGAAGGACTCACTTTTGAAGTATGCATTTGGTTCGCTCGCTGCCGCGGTCATGCTGCCGCTATCCGGCGCATGCGCCGCTGCGGACACTATTGCTTATCCGGACAAGCCGATCCGCTTTATCGTCACGTTCGCACCCGGCGGCGGCACCGATCTCTTCGCGCGCGCGATCGCGGTGAAGTTCACCGAAGCGTGGGGCCAGCAGGTCATCGTCGACAACCGCGCCGGCGGCAACGGCAACATCGGCGCCGACATCGTGGCGAAAGCGCCGGCCGACGGCTACACCATCCTCCTGACGACCAACGCGACCATCGTCATCAATCCGCACCTTTCCAAGCTTCCATACGACCCGGTGCGCGACTTCGCGCCGGTGAGCCAGGCGGCCACGCTGCCGTTCGTGCTGCTCGTGCATCCGACGCTGGCCGTGAAATCGGTTCCAGAATTGATCGCGCTCGCCAAAGCGAAGCCGGGCGCGCTCAACTACGGCTCGTCCGGCGGCGGGGGCGGCGCGCATCTCGGCGGCGAAATGATGAAGACCGCGGCGAAGATCGACATGACGCATGTGCCTTATAAGGGCGCGGCGCCCGCTCTGGTGGCGCTGCTTTCCGGTGAGGTGCAGTGCATGTTTGTGAGCATCCTGACGGCGACGCCGCTGATCGAAGCGAACCGCGTGCGCGCGATCGCGGTCAGCGGGTTGAAGCGCTCGCCCGCGCTGCCGAACGTGCCCGCGGTCGCGGAGTCGCCGGGCCTCGCCGGCTTCGAAACCGATCTCTGGTACGGCATGCTCGCGCCGGCGAAAGCGAATCCGCGCATCGTCGACAAGCTTTATCGAGAGACCAAAAGAATTCTTTTTCAGCCGGAGTTCCGCAACCGCTACGAGCCTACCGGCACGCAAATGGTCGGCAGCTCGCCCGCTGAATTCGCGGCGACGATCAAGCAGGATCTCGTGAAGTGGGGTGACGTGATAAAGACGGCGAATATAAAGTTGGAGTGAACGTTAATCACCGGTATGGGAGCATGAATTTGAAACCGCAGAAAAAATCCGCCGCCTGGCCCAAAGACATCTACGCAGTGTTCAAACAGGTAGGCATCAAGCAGGTCGCTTATGTTCCGGACGCGGGGCACACGCAATTGATCAACGCCTGCGAAGCCGACAAGATCATGAAGGTCATTTCGCTGACGACCGAGGAAGAAGGCGTCGCGATGCTCGCGGGCACGTGGCTCGGCGGCGAGCGCGGCGCGATGCTGCTGCAATCATCGGGCGTCGGCAATTGCATCAATCTCCTCTCCATCATGAACGAGTGCCGGTTTCCGCTGCTGATGCTCGTCACGATGCGCGGCGAGTGGGGCGAATTCAATCCGTGGCAGCTCGCCATGGGGCAGGGCACGCCGCCCGCGCTGCAAAATGCGGGGGTCGTCGTGCAACGCGTCGATCGCGCCAAAGACGTGCGCGAGTTTGTATTCGCGGCGGCGCAACTCACCTTCAACACGAGCCGCCCGGTTGCGCTGCTGATTTCGCAGCGCATCATCGGCTTCAAGGACTGGAGCAAATAACATGGCCAAAAAAATCAAGGCAACGCTCGACCGCCGCGCGGCGATCAACCGGATCCTCGACCAGCGCGGCGATGCGCTGGTCGTGACCGGCCTCGGGTCTTCCTGCTATGACGTCGGCGCCGCCGGCGATCATCCGCACAATTTTTACCTGTGGGGCGGCATGGGCGCCGCCGCGATGATGGGGCTGGGCCTGGCGCTCGCGCAACCCAAACGCCAGGTGCTGGTGATTACCGGCGACGGCGAGATGCTCATGGGGTTGGGCGCGCTGGCGACGATCGGCACGCAAGGGCCGCGCAATCTCGCGATCGTCGTGATCGACAACGAGCTTTACAGCGAAACCGGCATGCAGCCTACGCATACCGCGCGCGGCGTCGATCTGGCCGGCATGGCGAAGTCCGCGCAGTTTCCGCGCACCGCTACCATAACGACGGAGGCGCAGCTAAAAACCTGGGTCCCCAAGCTGTACTCGCCCGCCGGTTCCGCGTTCGTCGCGATCAAGGTCAACGACACACGTTACCCGATGGCGATCCGCCTGCGCGACGGCGCGCATATCAAGAATCGTTTCCGCGAAGCCCTGCTCGGCAATGCGGCGTTCGATTGAGGTAGCGCCAATGCCGTTCGTGCGCGCCTGCCCTGAGCATGTCGAAGGGTATCGAAGCATGAACGGCATGTGTTGCGAGAGAACGTTCACCCTTCGAATCTCGGGGCGAACGGTAAATGAATTATTGAGTATTACGTAATAGATGACAATGGCGCCGCTCGTCAAAACTTTCCCTCACCCTCGGTCCCTATCCCGAAGGGCGAGGGAAGAAAAGCCCTTCTCCTTCCGGGAGAAGGGTGGGGAGAGCAAAGCGAGGGGGCCGAAGGCGGGAAAGTTTTTGTCATCAATAATGTAAGCTCAATAGGTGGAGAGATTATGAAAGCTGAACCCCTGCCGTCCCCGCTGCTCTCTAAGGAGCTGATCGATTTCCTGCAAGGATTAACGATCGAAGCGGTGCCGGCGCCGGTCGCCGACCTCGCGAAATGGTGTCTGCTCGACTCGCTCGGTTGCGCCTTGTTCGGCTCGCAGCAGGAATGGGCGCGCATCATGCTTGAAGAAATGTCGGCGGAAGGCGGGCGGGGGCATAGTACCGTGGTCGGTCGCGCAAAATCGCTGCCGGCCCCGGCCGCCGCGCTGTGCAACGGCACCGCTGCGCACGGCTTCGAGCTCGACGACTTGCTCGACGCGCCGATCGTGCACCCCGGCGCCATCATCATCCCGGCCGTTCTGGCGACCGCGGAAAGCGTCAACGCATCGGGCGCGCGTTTGTTGCTCGGCGTGATTGCCGGTTACGAATCCATGAACCGCATCGGCCTCGCAATGGGGCTCGAGCCCGCGCATCGCGGTTTTCACAAGACTGCGCTGGTCGGTCCGGTGGGGGCGGCAATCGCAGCGGGCGTGGTGATGAATCTCTCGCCGTCGCAATTGCTGGGCGCGGCGGCGCTCGGGTGCTCGACGTCCTCAGGGGTCAAGAGTTTCGCCGCGGGCACCGGCGGTGGCATGATGAAGCGCATGCATGCCGGGCGCGCGGCCGAATCCGGCGTGCGCATGGCACAGCTCGCGGCACGTGACTTCAGCGCGCCGCCTTCCGCCATCGACGGACGTTTCGGCCTGCTGGAATGCTTTGGCGGCAAGGACATCGAGCCGGGTGCGTTGACGGCTGACCTCGGCAAGCGCTGGGCTACCGACAATGTTTATGTGAAGGTCTATCCCTGCTGCAGCTGGATACAGGCCGCAGTGCAACAGCTTGTTGCGTTGCGCGGCGACCAGTTGCTCGCGCCCGGCGATGTCGCGAAAATCCGCATCGGCGTCAGTTCGTACGCGGCGAGTAACAATGGCGGCGTCGCGCCGCCCGACATCATGGGCGCGCAATACAGCTTTCCGTATTGTGCCGCGCTCGCACTCACCGCCGATCCCACCGATCCGGCGATGTATACCGAGAAGTCGATCAACGATCCCGCGCGCCGCGAGCTCGCACGCCGTGTCGAGTTGTACGTCGACGCGGAAATGGAAGCTGCTTACCCCAAGCACTACGGTTCGCGCATTGAAGTGCGACTGGCCAACGGCAAGTCTCTGCAGAGTTTCGTGATGGACCCGCACGGTATGCCGGCTGATCCGGTCACCGAGCCGGAGCGCCTCGCTAAATTCTCGCGGCTGGCTGCGCCCGTGCTGCCGGAAAAAACGACCAAAGAGATCATTCGCGTAGTGCGCGCAGTCGAGACGCTGAAATCGGCGCGCGAATTGTCGGCGTTGCTGCGCGGTTCTTAAAAGCATGTTGGAGCCGCAGATAAACGCAGATACACACAGATGAGATCAACAATCCATTGCATATAATTGACGGCTAAGTATTTTTTTTGGAGTTGCAGTTCCTGAATTTGGCCGTTGAATTCATCTGCGTTCATCGGCGTTTATCTGCGGCTAGATCTAGCAGTTGTATTGGAAGTAACTGAAGTGCAGGAGGAGGCGATATGAACATAACGAGAACGCTTTGCGCAGCGGCTTCCTTGCTTCTGGCGAGCGCGGTATTCGCGCAGCCGTATCCCGTTAAGCCGCTGCGCTTGGTAGTGCCGTTTCCGCCCGGCGGTCCGGCCGACAGCGTGGCGCGGATACTGGCGCAAAAACTCAACGACGCGCTTGGTCAGCAGGTCGTCGTCGACAACCGCGCCGGCGCGACCGGCACGATAGGCGCGGGCATCGTCGCCAAGTCGCCGCCCGACGGCTACACGCTATTGCTCGGCACCAGCAACGAACTCGCGATGAGCCCCGGGCTTTTCGACAAGCTGCCGTACGACCCGGTGCGGGATTTCACGCCGCTCTCCAACGTGATCAATTTCCCCAACATTCTGGTGGTGAATCCGCATCTGCCGGCGCGCAACGTGGCGGAGTT
>JBKJMN010000358.1:0-12447 GCA_046596405.1 Burkholderiales bacterium | reverse complement strand
ACGCTGCTGTTGCGCGATGACGGCAGCGTGCTCATCGATGCGACATTGTGGCGGCTCGATGAACACCGCTATTGGCTGTTTACCGGGCGACGCGCGGATGCCGCATACGTCTCGGCCGCTGCACGCGGCTATGCCGTCACTCTGCAAGACCGGTCGGCGTTGCAGGCCGTCATCGCCGTGCAAGGTCCGGCCAGCACGGCCATCATCGAGCGCGTATTCAGCGGGCATAATTTGCGCGCGCTGCCCTATTTCGGTTTTATACAGCTCGAATTCGCGGGTGCGCAATGCTGGCTCGCGCGCATCGGCTACAGCGGTGAACACGGGTACGAATTAATTGTCGCCGACGCCGTGGCGCCCGAGTTATGGGAAGCATTACGGACTGAAGACGCCGGACTACGGGAGTGCGGCTTCGAGGCAGCCGACTCGTTGCGCATCGAGGCCGGCCATATCTTGTTCACGCGCGAACTGGCGGCCGCCGCGACGCCGGCCGAACTCGGGCTCATGCGGTTGATCGATTTCCAACGACCTGAATTCCGGGGCGCGGCGGCGCTCGGCGCGCAACGCTGGCGCGCTCCGGCGCGCCGCCTGGTCGGCATGCTGCCGCTGAATCGCGCAAGCCTCGATACGGTCGGGCACGGCGCGGCACGTCGAGACCGAGCCATGCTCACCAGCCGAGCGTGGTCGCCGCTGCTGGAACGCGAACTCGCAATGGGGTTTGTGCCGGCAGGTGACGCCGTTCCCGGTGCGTTGGTCACGCTGGCGAACGGCGAACGCGCACGAATCGCGCGGCTGCCCTTCTACGATCCGGCGCGGATACTGCCCCGTCAGCAGGCTTAAAGGGCTAGTTTATTCCGGCGCTGCGCTCGGCGGCGGTCACGGTGTTTTCGAGCAGCATCGCCACCGTCATGCGCCCCACCCCGCCGGGTACGGGCGTAATGCGCGAAGCCACGCGGCTGGCCGACGCGAAATCCACGTCGCCCACCAGCTTGCCGCCCGGCAGGCGGTTGATGCCGACGTCGATGACGACCGCGCCGGGCTTGATCATGGCGCCGTCGACGAGCCCCGGATTGCCCACAGCGACGACCAGAATGTCGGCCATCAAGGTGTACTGGCGCAAATCCGGCGTCTTCGAACTGCAGACGCTGACCGTCGCGCCGCGTGCGATCAACATCAACGCCAGCGGCTTGCCGACGATCGCGCTGCGGCCGATGACGACGGCGCTGCGGCCTTCGATCGGCACCTGCGCGTAATCGAGCATCGTCATTACGCCGAGCGGCGTGCACGGGGCGAGCAGGGTGTGCCCCGCCACCATCGCACCGAGATTGACCCAGTTAAAACCATCCACATCCTTGGCCGGCGCGATCGCCTGCAGGATGCGCTCTGAATTGAGGTGGGACGGCAGCGGCAACTGGACCAGGATGCCGTGGATGCGCGGGTTTGCGTTCAAATGCTGCAGCGTCGTGAACACCTGCTCTTCGCTAGAATCGGCGGCGAAGCGCATCACTTCCGAATGCACGCCGATGTCCTGGCAGGCTTGGGCTTTGTTCCTGATGTAAATGCGCGACGCGGAATTGTCGCCGACGAGGATTGCCGCAAGTCCCGGCTGCACGCCGCGCGCATGCAGTCGCCGGATACGCTCTTTCAACTGGGCATAAACCTGGTGGGCGATCGCCGCCCCGTCGAGCAAAGTTGCCGCCATGCTCAAAGACCAGGCGCGGAATGAAGGCGCGGGATGCGGCCGGCGGCGGTGGATTTGGCGGGAAGCGATTCCCGCAAAAGATAATTTACCGGCGAGTCAGGTGGGAACGTGGATTGGTTGGGCATTCTTGGCGGCATTGCGTTCGGCAGCGGCGACAGTATTGCATATCAGCATGGTCACTGTCATCGGTCCGACTCCGCCCGGCACCGGCGTTATGTAGGATGCCTTCTCCTTGACGCGGTCGAAATCGACATCGCCGGCGAGGCGTCCGTCGGGCAGCCGGTTGATGCCCACGTCGATCACCGCGGCGCCGCGCTTGACCATCGGCGCCGTGATCAAACCCGGGCAGCCGGCGGCGACGATCAGGATGTCGGCGAGTATCGTGTACTGCGCAAGATCGCGCGTCTTGATGTGGCAGATGCTGACGGTCGCGTCCTTGGCCATCAGCATCAACGCCATCGGCTTGCCGACGATGTTGCTCGCGCCGACCACCACCACGTTCTGCCCTTCGATCGGGATGTTTTCGTATTCGAGCAGGCACTGCACGCCGTAGGGCGTGCACGGCGGGAATATATTGTTCTCCCCGACCACGAGGCCGCCGACGTTGTATAAATGAAATCCGTCGACGTCCTTGTCGATCGCGATCGCGCCTAGCAGGCGGCGCGTCTCGAGTTGCGGCGGCAGCGGCAACTGCACGAGGACGCCGTGGATGGCGGGATTGCGATTGAGCTCCTCGATGCGTTGAATGATGAGCGCCTCGCCTGCATCAGCGGAAAATTCGTGCGTTTCCGAATGCAGCCCGACTTCCGCGCACGCTTTGACCTTGTTGCGCACGTACATGCGCGACGCGGGACTGTTGCCGACGATGATGACTGCGAGGCCCGGCGTAACGCCGCGCATTTTCAACGCCTCCACCCGTTTTTTCCACTCGCCCCTGACGTGGCGCGCGACCGCGTTGCCGTCGATGATTTTTGCGGTCATGGCCCGGTGCGTCCGCTCACTGAGTCCTGAAACCGACCACGATGAACAGCAGCATGCTGACGCCCATCAGGCCATAGCCGGCGAGATTCAATTGCTGCGCGCGCCGCGGCGTGATGCTGCCGCGCGCCTGGAGCACGCCGGCCGCGAGCGAAGGCAGCGCGCCCACGAGCGCCAGGCCGATCACCACTTCGCGCGTTAACAGCCACTCCATGCCCGCGCCCCTCATCCCTTGGCGACGCGCTTCGAATACGCGTCGACAAAGTCGGCCGCGGCCTTGCTGCCGCGCGAAAACGATTTCATCGCCTCCTCGTGCAGAATCGCCAGCGCCTGCATCTTGATCTCGTTCGAACGGTCGTTCTCGACCAGATCCGCGAGCTTGCGCGGCCGCGGCACGTCGACCTCGAGGACGGCGCGCACCTGAGTCGGGATGTTCGACATGATCAACAACCGGTCGGCGAGGAAGATCGCCTCGTCGATGTCGGTCGTCACGAAGAAATTAGTGCGGCGGTTTTCCTCGTACAGCGCCGCGTAGTATTCCCACATCAACTCCTTGGTCATCGCATCGAGACCGCGGAACGGCTCGTCGAGAATCATGACTTCCGGATTGTTGATCATCGCGCGCGCAAGCTCGGCGCGGCGCTGCATGCCGCCCGACAACTGGGTCGGATATTTCTTGCGGAATTCGCGCAGCCCGACTTTTTGCAGCAGAAATTCGGCGAGCTCGAGCGTTTCTTTCGTGACTTCGCCGCGCGCGCGCGGTCCGTACATAATATTGTCGTAGGTGGTCATCCACGGGAACAGCGCGGTTTCCTGGAACAGGACGAGCCGGTCGCGGCCGGGCCCCTCGATACGCTGGCCGTTCAGTTCCAGCGTGCCACTGGTTGGCTGCTCGAACCCGGCGAGCAGGCGTATCAGCGTGCTTTTGCCGCAACCGGACGGGCCTATCATTACAGTGAGCTTGGCGCGTTCGATGGTGAACGAGCAGTCTTTTACGACCTCTTTGCTGAAATGCGCCGCGCCGTAGCTCTTGCTGACGTCGCGCACGACGATTTCGCCCGCCCTGATGTCGGACCGGATGGAATTGTTCTCGCTCATCAGGATTCTTCCGTCATCGCAGCCGCAGCCACGGGGTCACGCGCTTGCCCAGCGCGCGCAGGAGTTCGCTTGAAATAAAGCCGGCGATGCCGATGCTGATCATGCCGACGACGATTTGTTCGTAGGAGCCGCCCACATACGAATTCCAGATGAAGAAACCAAGGCCGCCGCCGCCGGTGCCTCCCATCTGGCTGCCGCCGCCCGAAATCATTTCCGCCGCTACCACGACTTCCCACGTGATTCCCATGCCGACCGCGGAGCCGACCATAATCGAGGGCAAAGTCCCCGGCAGGATGATGCGCCAGAAAATATCGGACTGGCTCGAACCCATTGACCGGGCGGCCTGGAAATAGCGCACATCGATCGCACGCGCGCCGCCGACGACGTTGATAACGATGGTATAGAACGCACCGAGAAACGTCACGAAGGCAATCGACATCTCCTGCGTCGGCCAGAAGATTATCGACGCCGGCACCCATGCCAGCGGCGGGATCGGGCGCAGCACCTCGAATACCGGGAATCCGATGCCGTACGCAGTGCGGCTGACCGCCAGCATCAGGCCGAACGGAATCCCCACGATCATCGCCGCGATGAACCCCGCCATGACGCGGAAAAAGCTCATGTACCAGCTTTGCCAGTAGCCCGGATCGCCGATAACCGTCGCCCATGACTGCAGCACTTCGGTCGGCGCCGGCACCGCGCCTATCCACGGCAGGTATAGCGGCTTCAGGCCGATGCCCGTGAGCAGGGTGCGCAGCCACTCGAAGCTATCCCATTTGATCCAGATCTTGGACAGCGAACCGATTTCCCACAACACCAGGAACACGGCGATTGAAATTGCTCCGCGCCAGAGGCTGGTGCTGATGAACGCCTTGCGTGCGAGCGCCATGCCTTAGCCCTCTTTCTCGCCGGCCGCAAAGGCCTTCAGCGCTTCTTCGTGGACCGCTTCGTTGGTCTCTTCCATCAACTCGCGAAAGCGTTTGGACGTGAGCACGCTGTAGTCGCGCGGGTGCGGAATATCCACGGTCAGGATTTTTTTGGGCTTGCAAGGCCGCGTCGTCATGATCGCGACCTTGTGGCCAAGAAAAATCGCCTCTTCGAGGTCGTGCGTAATAAAAAATATGGTGACTTTATTCTTGTAGTAAATCTCGAGCAGGGCCTCGTGCATCACCGACTTCGTCAGCGAGTCGAGCGCGCGGTAGGGTTCATCGAGCAGCAGAACCTTGGGATTGTTCATCAGCGCACGAACGATCTCGACGCGGCGGCGCACGCCCGAGGACACTTCGCCCGGAAAGTTATGTTCGACGCCGGCGAGTCCCGCGTCGGCCATCATGTCCAGCGCCTTCTCGTTGGCCTCGCGCTTGCTGAGCGTACCCTGCATGACCGGCCCGAAGGCGACGTTCTCGAGATTGGTTTTCCACGGAAACAGCGCGCCGTTCTGAAAGACAACAATGCGGTCTGAGCCAGGCTCCGCCTTCGGCTTGTCCGCGCTGCACAGCACTTCGCCATCGAGCAGGATGCGCCCGGAGGTGATCTCGTGAAATCCGGCGATCGCGTTGAGCAGCGTCGTCTTGCCGCATCCGGAAGGACCGACGATCATGCAGATTTCGCCCCCGTTGATGTCGAGCGAGCAGTGATCGACCGCCATGACAGCCGCTCCCTGCGGATCGTAAATCTTGACTACGTCGTCGATCACGATCGCGCCGCGGGTGGCCGCCGGCGCGTCGCGTGCCGTGGACATAACCGCTGCCATTACTGGCCTCCCAGCGCGAGCTCGCGCGTGCGCCACTGCATAAGATAATCGCCGAGCACGCGCACCAGCGCGCTCGTGGTGTAACCGACGAAGCCCAGCGTAATCATGCCGATCACTATGGTCGGATAGCGCACCATGGTGTACGACGTGTTGATTACGTAACCGAGGCCGTACTGGCCGGATACCATTTCAGCCGCTACCAGCGAAAACCACGATACCCCGACGGATATCTGCAGGCCGGTAAAAATAAACGGCAGCGCACCGGGGATGACGACATGCCGGAACACTTGCGAGCGCTTGGCGCCCAGGCAGTATGCGGCGCGCACATACGACTCCTCGATCGATTCAACCCCGAGCATGGTATTCAGCGCGGTTGCGAAAAACGATGCGAGGAACGTCAGGTAGATTACGGCGGATTCGGTCGCGATGAACATGACGATCGCGAGCGGCACCCAGGCCAGGATAGGAATGGGCCGCAAAGTCTCGAATACCGGAAACACGTATTCCTTAAACTTTTTCGACCAGCCGAGAAAAAGGCCGAACGGCACGCCGAGTATTGTCGCGAGCACGAACGCGCGAGCGACCCGCCAGATGCTGACCCAGATATGGGTGTAATACTCTGCCGTGTATATCGACAGGCCGTAGGTGGGATCCGGGCTCAGCCACTCCTTAACCACCGTTGTGATACCCGGCATTTCGCGAAAACGCGGAATTTTCCAGACTTCGACGGCTAGATACCAGAAGCCCAGGAACAGCGCGAAGCCGATCAGCATCAGGTACGGCCGCGGGCTTTTTACCCATTGCAGGAAGCGATACAGCGTAAGGTTCATGCCCTCGATGTCGCCCGCGTGCGAGTGGCGATGAACGCCGCGCACTTGCGCGACCAGGTCGGGCACGGTGAAATCGCGCGTGATCATGGTCGCGAAACGGCTCATCACGACGTCGCCCGTGTCGGGCTCCGCCTCCAACATGCGCAGGAGCTCATTGCCGTTAATGCGCACGAGCTCGGCGTTTTCCTTGCAGACCGCCTTCGCGAGCCGGTGAGGAAATTTCTCGAGCAATGCGGCCCAGCCGAATACATCGCCGGCGCCGAGCAGCTTCAGCGCCCGGCGCGCCTGCGCGTCGGGCGCCAGCGCGTGCTCGACGTGGCCGGAAACGACGATGTAAATATCGTCGGCCTTGTCGCCCACGTCGTATATCGTTTCGCCGGCCGCGCACGAGACCGGCTTGCCGAGCGCGGCGATCCTGCGCAGCAGCGCATCGTCCACCATCTGGAACGGCATCGTCTGCTTCAGAATTGCGAGCCATTGCTCGGGCATGAGTTGCTCAGTTGTCATCGAGGCGTGGAACGAGGGATTACCCGATTCGAAATTAAAAAAGGCGGTGTTAATGGATAAACAGCGGAAAAGAGCCGGCCCTGCGACCGGCTCCCCGTGACTGCTGATTAATTGAGCGGCCTGAAATCGGAGTCCGGCAATGCCGTCACCTGTCCGATCGGCGCCTTCAGGTTGCGCTCCTTCAATACCGCGTCTGCAAATTCCGGCATCACCGCCTCCGGCCGCAGCTTGGGCGTATTGATGCTCTTGATCGAGAACAGGAATGCCGTAGCACGATCGAGCAGCTCACGTGACGATGGCGTGATCGTGTACTGGAGGCTGTTGCGCACTTTGGTGCCATCCTGATCCGGGCCATAGGCGCCGTACATTGAATACCACAGCACTTTGTCGGTGAAGCCGGTGGTCTGTTGCTTCGCCATCTGGATAATTTCCTGCGAATTCTTCGGATCGCCCATGAAGAGCTGGGCATCGAGCTCGGCGTTCATCCAGGCCTTCACAACGTCGGGCCGCTGCTTGATGAGATCGGCGCGCATCGCGAGAAAGCCACCGTCGTTTTCCTGCGGCGTAACTCCCGTAATTACACGCCGCGCAAGTCCTTCCTGCACAAGCTTGGAGGCGGTCGGCTCCCAGATAACCGCGGCATCGATCTTGCCCGCGCGGAAATTGCTGGTGATGACTTCGATATTCTGGTTTAGATAAGCGGCCGGAGTGACTTTGTATTTGAGGTAAACCGATTGCGCGTAGCGGTCTGTGCAGCTGCCCTTGGGCACCGCAACCTGCTTGCCGTCCAGCCATTTGATGGCGTCGAGCGTGCTCGCGAACTTTGGCGCGTCGTTGCGCACGAGGAAGATATTGCACTGATCGTGCGCGATGCCGAGCGTGCCGACGATGCGGATATCGGCGACTTCCTGCTTGGTAGTCGACACAATCGAGGGCATGTCGCCCATATAGCCGATGTGCTGCTTGCCGGCGAGCATGTTGTTGACGATGATTGCGCCCTGCAGGCCGATCTGAAACTCGACCTTCGAGCCCTTGGGCAGATATTTTTCGTAGAACTTCTTGCCCCGCATAATCACGCCGGACCATGACTGCGTGTAATACGGCTGGTAGCCCACCACCAGCTCGACCGGTTCGCCGGCTTTGCCGAAATTGATGTCGGCCGCTTGCGCAGCCCCACCCAGGAGCGCGGCGCCCGCGGCCGCACCCAATAATTGCCATAACCGCTGAATCTTGCCCATGACGCCCTCCTGTGTGGTTAACAATTTCTGCTACCCGTCTGTCTTATTATCCTGCCTGTACCAGCGCTGCCTGAGTCTAACTCATCTGCAATTACGCCTGCTATTTCGAACCGGACGATACCAGATAACGCGCGATCAGCGACGACAGCCGCCGCATCACGAGATAGCCGGATGCGGGGTCGGCTTCGAGCAAGGCGATCGCCGCTTTGCCGTTGATGCGCAGGACCTGTGAAGGCTCCAGGCTGGTCGCACGCGCAATGCGCCGCGGCTGGCTATCGAGCAGCGCCGCCCAGCCGAACACTTCACCTTTGCGCAGCATGAATCCCGCGGGACTTACCCGTTCGTCGCGGCCGATCAGAAACTCGACGCGCCCCGACTCGAGAATAAAAAAGTCGTCGGCTGCATCACCCACGTCGTACAACGCGCGGCCCTCGTCGTATTGCTCTTTTTTCGCAAGATCGGTCAGCGCCTGCAGCGTCGGCCCCGCGACGCCGCCGAGCAGCTCAGCCGCGCTCAACGCACTTTGGGCGACTACGTAAATGGAGTCGCCTTCTACTTCCACCGGGAAACCTTCGAGCGGCGCTTCCGCGAGGCCGATCGGCGAGCCAGTCCGTATGTCCCACTGCCACAGATGCTGGTGGCAGGTCAGTACCGAGCCGTCGTACAGCCCTTCGCATAACGCAACGTCCTGATGCGGGCACATCGCCTGGTAGGCGAAATAGTCGTCGCCTGCATTGGCGATCAGCAGCTTCAATCCGCCTTCCACCGCGCACTCAACCATGCCGTTGGCCGGCACCTGGCTACGAGGACATACGAATGTTTTACCCATTCATCGCTCAGCTGAATTTGTCATAGCGGATATTATCCGCGGTGAGCTTGGCTTGCAGCAACAGCATCCGAATCGCGCCATCGACCGCCGGCGGCGGTCCCGCGAGGTACGCGCGTACGTTCTGATACCGGCCCTGCATGTGCTTGGCGGCGACTTCATGAACCATCCCGCGCTCGAACACGAGCGAAGGGTGTGCCGCTTGAGCGGCCGCCGGCACGTCTTCGTCGGACAGCGCGATCACTACGCGCAGCCTGGATGGAAACTCGCGCACCAGCGCGCCCAGCTCCTCGAGATAAAAAGCATCGGCATAAGTGCGCACACCGAAAAATACATCGCCCGAATACTGGTCGAAGTAACGTTCCTGCCGCGCGCGCGACAGGATGGACAGCATCCCCGCAATTCCGCTGCCGCCCGCGATGCACAGAATGTTCTTGCCGAGGTTGGGGTAGAAGGTGGCGGCGCCCAGCGGACCGAACCATTCGATCGGCTGGCCGTCGACCGCGCCCTTAAAAAGCCACTCGGATGCCCCGCCTCCGGGCTTTTTCTTGACCACGAAATCGAGCCGCCGCGCCGCCCGCTCGAAATTGACCATCGAGTAGCCGCGATAGCCCGGAACGCCAGGGACCTGCACGACCACAAACTGGCCGGCGTCGAAATCGCACGGTCCATCGAGATTGACGGAAAACGCCGTTACATCCGGCGTCAACGCCCGCGCGTTGCAGATGGTGCCGCGTCCGAACACCGGCATGCAGGCGCCGGGGTCCATCGAGTAAACGAAATTGGCGACTTCCAGCGTGCAGTCGGATTTCGGCGTGCATTGACACAGCAGAACTTCGCCCGCCTGCTTCAAATATTTGCGGCCGCCGGCCTGCGGCCACACATCGTCGACCTCACCTGTCACCACTTTCGCTTTGCACGTGCCACAGGTTCCGGTGCCGCATTCGTATGGCAGGTGAATCCCCGCGGCAAGGCCCGCATAGAGCACGCGCGTGCCCGCCGCGGCTTCGAACTGAAACGCACGGTTGCGCGCGCTGACCTGGATACGCATCGTGTTTAATTCAAAACGGAATGTGATAGCCGAAACCGAATTGCCGCGTGTCGAGTTTGACGACCCGCTTGAGCAGCTTCGGCGCCTCGCCGTCCAACTTTACGATGTCGACGTAGCGGCCGACCGCGAACAGCTCGGTCGCGCCGCCATCGAGGCTCGTCTTGAAAACCTGCAGCGCCGACACCACCGACGCCTGTTGCGCGGCTTCATCGACATCGACCGTGTAGACGGTTGCATGGCGCGTCACCGGGGAATGGTCACTGTTATGGCGCGGTAGATTGGTGAATAGCAGTTGCATGCCGGCCTTGTCGTGATCGAGCCACACCATGTCCTTGCGGATTTCCGGGCTGTGGGCCGCGATCGTGTAATGAAATGCGCTGTCGCACAGGTCCAGGTACGCCTTGAAATTCTTCTCGTCGAGCGCAAGGCACGAGCGGTACACCACTTCCGCGATCGCCGTTCTGTCGGACTTCATCACCAACTCCTCCATGCCAGGGCCGCCGGTGCTTTTACACCGCGCCCGCTGCCGGACAAACTCTGCCGGACAAACTCTATTACGCGGCGGCGCTCGCTTTGCGTTCGCCGAACGGATCATAGGACTTGCGGTCCATCCGCCGGCTCCATTCGGCATAAAAATGCCGCATGCCGCCCTCGTCGTGGATGGTCATGTTCTCTTCGCGGCCGTGCAGCACCCACGTCGGCTCGCTGCCCGGACGCATTGCGCGGCCCTGCCCGTGCACACCGAGCAGGTCTTCGTGCAGGTTGCGCCCGAACGGTCCCCAGATCATGTTGTGGTCGCGCACTCGCTCCGCGCGTTCCTCCGGCGTGTCGCTCTTCAAGCCGAGGCCGCGGAACTCGACCAGCAGCTTGTTCGGGCCGAGCGGGATCGACGTATCCATGCGCAGCACCGAGGTGCGCAGGTTGTAGGTCATGGCTGGGAAAATATCGATCAGAATCCAGCCGCCCGGAGCGAGACCCGGCCAGCCCACGCCCCGCTGCTTGCTGCCTTCATACGCATCGTATTTGATTTCCATCGACCCGACCGTCGCATGACCGTTCGGGTAACCCGTGTATTTGCGGTCAAAGTAGCCCGGCTGCAGCATGCCCGTCACGCGGTTAAAGTAATGCATGTAATCGTGATAAAACTCGCTGTTGGTGTCGTGCCAGAGCTTGTAGTTGGTGTCGACGATCGCCTTGTGATAATGAAACACCTCCAGCGGCATCGAGATATTTTCCTGCAGCATGTCGAGCGAATCGCCGATGAATTCCTTGAGGGTGCAGGCGCTGTCGTCGGTATTCACCCAGACGAATCCGCCAAAGCCGACTTCGGTACGCACTTCACGCAGGCCCGCATCCGCTTTGCAGAACCGCTTCTGAAAGCCCTGCTCTTCGCGCGAGATGTCGGTGCAGTTGCCGCGGGTGTCGAACGACCACGCGTGAAAGATGCACGTGATGCGCTTGGCATTGCCGACGGGATCGTAGAGCAGCGTGTTGCCGCGATGCGGGCATACATTGTAGAAGCTGCGCACCTGCATGTCCTCGCCGCGCACGACGATGAGCGGCGCGCCGCCGGGATGCGAGAACGTGCGGTAATCGTACGCGTTAGGCACCTCGGACTCGTGGCACGCGATGATCCAGCACTTGTTGAAGATTTTTTCCCGCTCTTCGACGAACAGCGCCTCATCGGTATAAATGCGGCTGTCGACGAAATGCGATTGCGGAAACTTGGGCTGCTGCTGCCATTGCGTCGAGCTTTTCGACATAAGGCCTCCTCACTTTTTATCCGGCAGGGCCGAATTTTAAACCACCACACGCAGATTCTATGCCAAGCTGCCGACGCGCCTATCGCACAGGGAGAAATGCGCTGCTATTGGCTTCCGGACGAAGACCGGGCCCCGCCGCCGTTTCCAAACGAAACGGCACCCGGGCTATCCGGAAACAACCCGCCGGTCACGGTTGCGCCGGCTTGGCGGTCGCGCGCTCGTCGAGAATCTGAAAGAAGATTTCGTCGCGCTTGATCATGCCCAGCTCGCTGCGCGCGCGTTCCTCGATGGCGTCGAAGCCCTGTTTCAGGTCGCCTACCTCGGCATCGAGCGCCGCATTGCGCAAGGCGAGATTCTGATTCGATTCGCGCTGGGCGCGCATCTGCTGATCGACTTCCCACACGCGCAACCAACTGCCTTTGCCCAACCACAGCGGGTGCTGCAGCAGCGCTATCAGCGCGATGAGCGCGAAGGTCAGGAGCTTCACGCGGGGCTGGTTTCCATCTCAACGCAACTGATAGAACGCGCCGCGTCCCGGGTACGCGTTCGCGTCACCCAGGTCTTCCTCGATGCGCAGCAACTGGTTATATTTCGCGAGGCGATCCGAACGACTCAACGACCCGGTCTTGATTTGCAGGGCATTGGTCGCCACCGCAATGTCGGCAATCGTCGTGTCTTCGGTTTCGCCCGAGCGGTGCGACACC
>JBKJMN010000234.1:0-32637 GCA_046596405.1 Burkholderiales bacterium | reverse complement strand
AGGGCTGCGCAGTTGGCGCCGGATGACGCAAAGATCGCGCAAGCGTGCGCCGCGACGCTGGCCGACAGCGGCCATCTAGTAAAGAGTCTGCCCTGGTTTGCACGCGCGCTGGCGCTCGATCCCGACCTCAATTCGACGCACCAGCTATTCGCCCACGCACTGCTCGGCCATGGCTGCTTTGCCGAGGGATGGGCCGAATACCTCCATCGCCCCTGGCCCGCATTATTTTGCGCTGAGCATCCGCACATCGCGCTCACGCAAATACTGCCGGCCGATTTGCACGGCAAGCATATTTGCGTTTTACGCGAACAAGGTCTCGGCGACGAAATATTTTTTCTGCGTTTCGCGCCGCATCTGCAGGCTGCGGGGGCGCGCGTCACCTATTGCGCGAGCGCCAAGATCAGCAGCCTGCTCGCGCGCGCGGCGTGCCTTGAATGTGTAATGGACGAAATCGCGCCGCCCATCGATGCCGACGCAATAATCCTCGCCGGTGACCTGCCGCACGCGTTGAGCGCATCACCATCGACGCCGCTGGCCGTGCAAAATACGCGACCGCTGGCGCCGGCGATGCGCTGGGCTGTGCGCATTTCGATTCTCTGGCCGCCGGCGCCGGCGCCCCTCGTACTTACACCGCGCGCGGACCGCGTTGCCGGGATTCGCGCGCGACTGGCGCAGTGCGGTCCCGGCCCGTATATAGGCTTGACCTGGCGCGGCGGCACGCCGCCGCGCGAGCAACGCGCCGTAATCTGGGTTTTGTATAAAGAGGTCGGCATTGAGCCGTTGGCGACGGCAATCCGCGATACGGGCGGCACTTTCATCGCGCTGCAACGTAACCCCCAAACCGGCGAAATCGACCTGCTCGCACAAGCGCTTGGCAGGCACGTCCATGATTTCTCAGATCTTAATGAGGACCTCGAAGGCATGCTGGCGTTGATGGCACTGCTCGATGACTATATCGGCGTCAGCAACACCAACACCCACCTGCGAGCGGGTGTCGGCAAATCGGCGCGCGTGTTAGTGCCCAATCCGCCCGACTGGCGCTGGATGATGAATCATGCAAACCCATCGCCGTGGTTTCCTGAATTTCAGGTCTACCGTCAATCGCTGCAAGGCGACTGGAACGCAGCGCTCGCTCAACTCAAACTGGATTTAAGTCGCAACGGGCAGGAAAATTAGATTCAACTCAAACCAAACTGTCGGACTGCTTGCATGACGGCCGCCGTCCCCGTAATCAAATTTGCTTGCGATCGACTACCACCCAAAAGCCCTGCGGCATCCGGTTGAACGTCATCAACTCGAACCTCGCCAGAAATTTCGGCAGCCACCACGCAGGTGGTTGCTGAATGATGTGTGCATTGCGTCCGTCCGGCAGAACTTTGGCCGCGGGCCCCGTGTGAACGGTAAATAATCCGACCTTGGCAGTCACTCTTTGCAAGTCGTCGAGCACGTTGTTCAAAAGTTCGGGTTCGATGTGTTCGAGGACATCAATGCATGCAACGAAGTTGCAGGGTAAGGGGGTTGCCGCCCATTCCTCCTTCGCCGGATCGTAATGCCGAATCGACAACGGACGGGTCAGGTGCTGCTTAAGCGTCATGCCCAAGCGTCCCTTGCCTGCTCCATAATCCAGCATTTCAGTGGCGCCCACGCCATCAATAACCTGCGCCACCAGCGGCGCGTATTGGACTGACGCAACACCGTAGTTTGGATTTTCATGCAGTTGCTGCTGCATTTTCCGATATTCTTCGCTGATCAGTTTTGTATCGCTCATGTCGTCTGCTTTACCGTGGAGGCAATCGCCAAACTTGCAAGCAAAATTGCGTAATTAATATTATCACGAGGCACCTGCCGATCAGCGACCTTAATCCGTGCTGAGCGTCCTGCCATAGAGCAAAGTTACATTTACGCGACGGTTGCAATAGCCGGGTTTGAACGAAAAGCGGTCGGTCGTATGCAGCAGCGTCGAGTCAAACAGCACGCACCGGTTCTCCTGGTAAGGAACACGCCGGGCCTGCGCGTTGTTTTCCGCGATGAACGCCTCCATCTTGCCCGGATCGCCGTTGTAATCCTCGAACGTCCAATCGCGCGGCGCGGGCACATCGTAGATCACCATGCCGCCCGTGTCCTTGTCGAGGCACGCATCTTCCGGCGTAATCCAGAAATTAACGTTAACGACGGCAAAGTCTGCATGCATATTGATACCGCGCAGCCGCTGGTCGTATTTAAAGGCCCACGCCTGCGTCAATGCATGCGCTCCAATGACGCGCGGCATTGCCCGCCGCAATTCGTCCGCGATGGACAGCAACACGCGCGGCGCGAATCCGGAGCCCAGTGTCGCACCGACGTAGCCATTCGGGTTATACGAACGCCAGACCGTCGCCTCTTCGCAAAATTCACGCAGCGTGGCGAGCGCCGAGTCGCTCAGGAAATCATCGATGACGAGCACCGCAGGCGCGCTGGCGAAATATGATTCTTCGAGCGCGCGATAATCGTTATCGCCAAGCGCCTTGCCGCTAAACGGTTGATCGGGGCAATAGTGCAGATCAGTGAGCGCTTTGCGCAACGCATCGGCTTCTCGCGGATCGGCCGGTGCGATGGCGTCATCGGCACTGCCGCCGCGGCCGGAATAATTTCGCAGCACATTCAACGCGGATAGTGCGTTGGCCGGCAGCCTGCCGCGGTGCTCGAGCAGATCGAGCTGCTCACGGTCATGGCGCAAACGCGGCTCGGGCACCGGCCATTGCAGCATGCCAAGCGGACCGTGCTGCGCAGTCGAAAGCGCATTCGAACGGCTGAAGAGGCGCGAACTCTGTTCCAGTTCCCCGCTGCCGAGCGCTTGCAAACCAAGCGTGTAAACACTTTCGATGTCGGCGTAAATTTCACGTTCATGACGGCCGACGAACGTCTGTAGTTGCGAGCGGTCGCCGGCCGCTTGCAGCGTCGCCAGCATTCCCCGCATCGCCGTGACCGGTTTACGCGGCGACGCGAGCGCTTGCGTGAACGACTCGATGGCTTTCTGCTGGAATTGCAGGCGCGCGTAGGCGATGCCGCGTTCGGCGTGCATTTCGGGCGTGATTGCACCGGGGTCACGCACTTTATTGAACGCGGCGAGCGCCGCGTAATAATCGCCGAACTTGTTATGACATCGCATCTGCTGCAAAGCGACCATCGGCACTTCCGGATTAACCTGGCTCGCCCGCAGCGCATAGCCGAGTGATTCGTGCGCGCTGCCGAGCTCGAAACTTGCAATGCTGAGAATCGCCAGCGCGCGCAGATTATCAGGGTCGGACGCTAAGACGGCGAGCCCGAGCGTATAAGCGCGCCCCCACTCCTCCGATGCCACCGCAATCTCGGCGACTGCCGTCGACAACAGCACTTCGCCTGCGGGCGGCCGCTGCAGATGCGCCCGGACATACGCTGCAGCCTCGTCGAGCAGGCCATTGATTTGGAGAAGGATGAGGAATACCGCCACGGCGTCATGCGGTGCGCCGGGCTCGTTGATAGCGGCTCTCGCCTGCATCAGCGCGGCGCGCGGATCCGCCCGCTGCGCGAGCATGTGCAGCGCCTGGCCCGCCTTGATCGCCCAGCCGGTTTGCCAGCGGTGGCGACCGCCAAAATCAATCACGTCAGCGAAATTGCCCGAGGTGAACAGGCAGACCATCGCTTCGAACGCATCGTCATCCGACTTGATGTTGCCAGCTTGTATCAATGCAAATGCCGCAGCGTGATTGCCGCTCGAGCGTAAGTTTTTTACTTCGGCAAATTCCGCAGAAAGCATTGATCGTCTTTATGATTTAACGTTGAGAGCGCGAGGTCAGCTTTTTTGCCGATCACGTAATGTTCCTTCTGCCTGAACGGAACGCAATGTGCGACGCAAAATGAACGTCGCAGACTGCGCGATTCAACCTGGCGCCGGCACCTCAAAGGTTGCAGGCGGGTCGCCGCGTGGCTCGTCTCCCACATTGTGACATAGGCCGACTCAATGTTTCGTGGAATCGGTCAGTGTCGAAGAGCGCAAATTTTTCTCGCAATACTCAAGATCGGTGTGCGCGCCAAGGTGTACCAGAATCAAAATGCGCATTGTTTCTCTCCAGCGATTTGAGCTTCGCCGGCGCCGCTCCCGGTCTGGCTAACGAGGGCGAAACGGGCGGGCGGTCTGATACCTTATATGCCCAGCGCCTTCATCTGCTTTTCGGGATAACGCGTGCCCGCCGTAACTCCCGGAGCAAACGCCTTGGCCAACAAGGCGAGTTCTGCTGCGCTTAACGCAAGCTCGCATGCGGCAGCGTTTTGCTCAAGAAATGGCCGCCGCTTGGTGCCGGGAATCGGAAAGATATCGGCGCCCTGCGCGTGCACCCACGCGAGCGCGACTTGCGCGGGCGTGCATTTTCTGGCCGCCGCGATCACTTCGAGCGGCGCGAGCAGTTTGGCATTCCGCGTGATGTTATCCGGATTGAACCGCGGATGCTCGCGCCGGCGGTCTTTGGGCAGCAACGCGTCGAGCGTCTTCATCGTCGCTGTCAAAAACCCGCGGCCGAGCGGCGCATACGCCATGAAAGCTATGCCCAGTTCGCGGCACACCGGAAGGATGTCGTCCTCGACGTCGCGGCTCCATAACGAATACTCGGTTTCGACGGCCGCAATCGGGTGCACCTTGTGCGCGCGGCGGATCGTCTCGGGGCCCGCTTCGGACAGCGCGAGATAGCGCACCTTGCCCTGTTCGACCAGTTTTTTCATCGCGCCGACGGTGTCTTCGATCGGCACGGCCGGATCGACGCGATGCAGGCCGTAAATATCGATCACGTCGACTCCCAGGGATTGCAGCGATTTCTCGCATGCTTGCGGCACATAGTCGGGATGGCCGCCGGAGAGTCCGGCCGGATTGCCGCCCGCCAGACCGAGATTGCCGAACTTGGTCGCGATCAGCGCGCGCTCGCGCCGCCCCTGCACCGCGCGGCCGACCAGCTTTTCGTTGACGCCGGCGCCGTACGCGTCCGACGTGACGATCAGGTTGACGCCCAGGTCGAGCGCGCGATGAATGGTCGCAATCGACTCCGCGTCGTCGGGTTCGCCATAGCTGATCGACATGCCCATGCAGCCGAGGCCTTGCGAGGAAACCTGCGGGCCGTGGGAGCCGAGTTTGCGTGATTGCATGACGGCTGCGCGAACGCGCCCTACTTTGCGTAGCTGATGATTAAATCGGCGAAGCCGTCGACATGGCCTTCGAGTTTGTCGCCGGCTTTGACCGGGCCAACGCCCGCGGGCGTGCCGGAATAAATCAAATCTCCCGGCTGCAGGGTCACGAGTCCCGACAGATACGAAATGGTCTCCGGAATATTCCAGATCAGATCCGCCACATCGCCTTTCTGCGTGACCGCGCCGTTGACTTTGAGCCAGATCGCGCCTTTGGCCGGGTGCCCGCTTGTTGCCGCCGGCACGAGTGCCGTGCAGGGCGCGGAATTGTCGAATGCCTTGCCCATTTCCCACGGGCGGCCCATTTTCTTCGCTTCACCCTGCAGGTCGCGCCGCGTCATATCGAGGCCGACGCCATAGCCCCATACGTGGTCGAGCGCCCTGGCCACTGGAATATCCGCGCCGCCTTTGCCGATCGCGACTACCAGTTCGATCTCGTGGTGCAAATCCTTCGTCGCCTGCGGAAACGGAATCGTCGCATTGTTCGGCACGATCGCATTCGCCGGCTTCATGAAAAAGAACGGCGGCTCGCGGTCGGGATCATGTCCCATCTCGCGCGCGTGCTCCGCATAGTTGCGGCCGACGCAATAAATGCGGCCGACCGGAAAAAAGTCCGCACTGCCAACGACGGGCAACGCCGGAACCGCTCCGATATCGATTACGTATTTCATGTTTGGCCTTTCTGCGCCGGAAATTAAACAAGGACCACCGCGAGGAGACAGCCATCGCGCACGGGAAGAAGCATCAAGAATAGCCTGAGGACAACCCGGCAAAGTGGTGCGCGGCGCGCGTGCGCCAGCGCGGCGTGAATTATCGGCGATAGTCTCGGCGGGCGTCAAACCCGCACGGGTATGCCGCTGCGTGCAACAATGCCGCTCATGGCCGAGTCGACGAGTCTGTGGGCGTTGTTCGCGAGCAGCTTTCTCGCCGCAACGCTGCTGCCGGGCGGCTCGGAATTCGTGCTCGCCGGCGTGCTAAGCGCGCAGCCGCAACTCTACTGGCCCGCATTGGCCATAGCCACGCTCGGCAACACGTTGGGCGGCCTGTCGTCATACCTGATCGGCCGCCTCATTCCGCCGCGCACGGAACTTAAAGGACTCAAATGGGTTCAATCTTATGGCAGCTCCGCGCTGCTCGCGGCGTGGGTGCCGATTATCGGCGATCCGCTGTGCGTCGCGGCGGGGTGGCTGCGAATCAATCCATGGCTGAGCGCGCTATTTATGGCGATCGGCAAGTTCGCGCGGTATCTGGTCATTGCCGCCGTCTTTGCTTGACTGCAGCGTGAACTCAAACAATTGAGCCAGGTTAAATCACTACTTGCAGCACTACTTGCCTTAAAATGATCTCTTCTCCGCATCCATCGCTGCCATGACCGCCCGTCTGCGGGAAATTCCCTACAATTACACCTCGTTCTCCGACCGCGAGATTGTCATCAGGCTGCTCGGGCCGGCGATGTGGGAAGTGCTGGACGGGCTGCGCGGTCAGCGCCGCACCGGCCGCTCCGCGCGCATGCTGTACGAAGTGCTCGGCGATATCTGGGTCGTCACGCGCAACCCGTACCTGCAGGACGATCTGCTCGGCAATCGCAAGCGCCGGGGACTCCTCGTCGCGGCATTGCGCCACCGGCTGCGCGAAATAGAAGTGCGGCGGCAAAACCCGGTCGGTCAGGTCACTATCCTGTTAAAAGCCGCGCATGCCGCGGTCGACGCGTTCGAGCATGAATTCGACGCGGTGCTCGCGCTGCGGCGCAAGACGGTCAACCGGTTGGCACGCATTACGCGCCGCGACAATATCCAGTTCGACGGTCTCGCGCGCGTCTCGCATGTGACCGACGCGACCGACTGGCGCGTCGAGTATCCGTTCGTCGTCATCAATCCCGACACGCAGGAGGAAATTGCCGGCATCGTCGCGGCGTGCATAGAGCTGGGGCTTACGATCATTCCGCGCGGCGGCGGCACCGGCTACACGGGCGGCGCGATTCCGCTGACCAGGCATTCGGCGGTTATCAATACCGAAAAACTTGACGCCTGGGAATTGATCAAGGACGCGACGCTGACCGGCGTCGCGAAGCCCGTCACGCTCGTGCGCTGCGGCGCCGGGGTCGTCACGAAACGCGCGATGGAGGCTGCCGAGGCGCAGGGCCTGGTGTTCGCGTGTGACCCGACTTCGGCCGACGCGTCGTGCATCGGCGGCAACGTCGCGATGAACGCGGGCGGCAAGAAAGCCGTGCTGTGGGGCACGGCGCTCGATAATCTCGCGAGCTGGCGCATGGTGACGCCGGACGCCGAATGGATGGAAGTCGAACGTCTCGACCATAACCTCGGCAAAATTCACGATATCGCGCTCGCGCGCTTTCGCGTCACGCGTTACGCGATCGACGGCAAGACCCGCATATCCGAAGAAATCATGGAAATCCCGGGCGGAAGTTTCCGTAAGCGCGGGCTCGGCAAGGATGTGACCGACAAGTACCTGGGCGGCCTGCCCGGCGTGCAAAAAGAAGGCTGCGACGGCATCATCACCGAGGCGACTTTCATTCTGCACAAAATGCCGCCGCATGTTCGCACCGTGTGCCTGGAATTTTTCGGCCAGGTCGGCGAGGCGGTGCCGGCCATCGTCGAGATCGTCGATTACATAAAAGGCAATCCGCACGCAACGCTGGCCGGGCTCGAGCATCTCGACGAGCGTTATGTGCACGCGGTCGGTTATGCGACCAAGGCCAAGCGCGCGGGCCGGCCGAAAATGATCCTGCTGGGCGACATCGTCGGCGACGACGAGAACGCGGTAGCCGCCGCCGCCTCGCAGGTCGTGCGCATCGCCAACGCGCGCTCGGGCGAGGGCTTCATCGCAGTCAGCAGCGAAGCACGCAAAAAATTCTGGCTCGACCGCGCACGCACCGCCGCGATCTCCAAGCATACCAACGCGTTCAAGATCAACGAGGACGTCGTGATTCCGCTCGACCGGCTCGGCGATTATTCCGACGGCATCGAGAGGTTCAACATCGAGCTGTCAATCGGCAACAAGTTGAAACTCCTCGCCGCACTGTCCGATTTCTTGTGCGGCGAGCTGCCGCTGCAGCAGGGCGAAGTCGCAGTGGCGCCGATCGAGCTGATCGGCGACCGTGCCGAGCGCGCGTGCGCGCTGCTCACCGAGACGCGCGTGCGCTGGCAGTGGCTCGCCGACAATCTCGACGCGCCGTTCGCGGCGCTGCCGGCGGGTACCAAGGTGGAAGCTCACGGAACGCCGCCGGCCACGATAGGCAAGGCGCTGCAGAATCACACGCTACGCGTGTCGTGGAAGACCGAGGTGCGCGCGCCGCTCGCGGACATTTTCAGCGGGCTGCATTTCCAGAAGGTCCGCGAACAGTGCGACGCGATTCACAAAACCGTTTTGCGCGGCCGCCTGTTCATCGCGCTGCACATGCACGCCGGCGACGGCAACGTGCATACGAACATACCGGTCAATTCGGACAATTACGAAATGCTGCACGAAGCGGCCGCGACCGTCGCGCGCATCATGCAGCTCGCGCGCGCACTCGACGGCGTGATTTCCGGCGAGCACGGCATCGGCATCACCAAGTTCGAATTTCTGGACCCCGCGCACGTCGAGAGCATCCGCGCGTACAAGGAAAAGGTCGACCCGCATGGCCGCTTCAACAAGGGCAAGCTCCTGGCCGGGGCGAACCTGACCAATGCCTATACGCCGAGCTTCAGCCTGCTCGGCACGGAAAGCCTGATACTCGAACAGTCGGAGGTCGGCAAAATCTCGGACTCGATCAAGGATTGCCTGCGCTGCGGCAAGTGCAAGCCAGTGTGCGCGACCCACGTGCCGCGCGCGAACCTGCTCTACAGCCCGCGCAACAAGATCCTCGCGACGTCGCTCCTCATCGAAGCATTTCTCTATGAGGAGCAGACGCGGCGCGGCATCTCGCTCGACCATTTCGATGAGTTCAGCGACGTCGCCGATCACTGCACCGTCTGTCACAAGTGCCTGAATCCGTGCCCGGTCGATATCGATTTCGGCGACGTATCGATCGCGATGCGCAACTTCTTGCGCCGCCAGGGCAAGACCCGGTTCAATCCGGGCACTGCGGCCTCGATGCTGTTCCTGAACGCCACCGATCCGAACACGATCAAGGTCCTGCGCACGCTGATGATCGAGTGGGGCTTCAAAGCGCAGCGCCTCGCCCATCGCGTGGTGAAGGCGCTGGGGTTGGCGCAGGCGCAGACGCGGCGGCCGCCCGCTACCGTCGGCAAACGCTCGATCAAAGCGCAGGTGATCCACTTCGTCAACAAGCCGATGCCCGGCGGCCTGCCGAAGCAGGCGTCGCGCGCGCTGCTCGACATCGAAGATCCCGCTATTGTGCCGATCATTCGCGACCCGCAAAAGGTCACCGAGGATTCAGACGCCGTTTTCTATTTCCCGGGCTGCGGATCGGAGCGGTTGTTCAGCCAGGTCGGCCTCGCCACGCAAGCCATGCTGTACGAAATCGGCGCGCAATGCGTGCTGCCGCCCGGTTATCTGTGCTGCGGCTATCCGCAAACCGCCGCGGGCGACGAAGCGAAAGGCCAGCAGATCAGCACCGACAACCGCGTGCTGTTCCACCGCGTCGCCAACACGCTCAACTATCTCGACATCAAGACCGTAATCGTTTCATGCGGCACGTGCATGGATCAGCTGCAAAAATACGAATTCTCGAAGATCTTCCCGGGCTGCCGCCTGCTCGACATTCACGAGTATTTGCTCGAAAAAGGCGTCAAGCTCGACGGCGCGGATGGTCAACTACGCGGGGTGCGCTACATGTATCACGACCCCTGCCATTCGCCGATCAAGACGCAGCAACCGCTCAAAGTAGTCAATGAATTGATGGGCACCCAGGTTACGCTCAACGACCGCTGCTGCGGCGAATCCGGCACCCTCGCGGTCACGCGGCCCGACGTGTCGACGCAAGTGCGCTATCGCAAGGAAGAGGAAATGCGCAAAGGCGCCGCCGCTTTGCGCGCCGACGGTTTCGAAGGCCAGGTCAAAATTCTCACCTCGTGCCCGTCATGCCTTCAGGGACTCGCGCGCTACCAAAACGATGCGGGAACCGACGCCGATTACATCGTGGTCGAGATCGCGAAGCACCGGCTCGGGGCCAACTGGATGGCCGACTACGTGGCGAAAGCCAATCGCGGCGGCATCGAACGCGTGCTGCTGTGAGCAGCCAACCGGGGCCGGCGCCGTGCGAATTATGCGCGCACGCGGGCGGCGAAGTATTGTGGCGCGATGACAAATGCCGGTTCGTGCTCGTCGCCGATCCCGACTATGCGGGCTACTGCCGCGTGATCTGGAACGCCCACGTCAAAGAGATGACGGATCTCGCTGAAGCCGACCGACTGCACTGCATGCGAGCCGTGCTGGCCGCCGAACGCGCGCTGCGCAATGTGCTGAACCCGCACAAGATAAATCTCGCTGCGTTCGGCAACATGACGCCGCATTTGCACTGGCACGTGATTGCGCGCGAGGCGCACGACGCGCATTTCCCGCAGCCGGTGTGGGGCGCGCGCCAGCGCGATGTGCCGCCCGCAAAGTCGCCCGCCGCCCTTAAAACACTGGCGGCGCAGCTGGCGTCGGAATTCTCGAAGTTTATTTGAGAAACGCCGGTAACACACTGAACGTGCATTAGTTCCGCCTTTTCGTGAGATAGTGTGAGGACGTGACCTTAATCACATACACGCGCCGTCGGTCTCGGCTATTGTGCCTTCATCGGCGCGAACTGCCCCTGCATCGGCAGGCGTTTAAGCGACGATCGAATACGATGTATCCACCGGGCGCCAACCGCGTAGTCGTAGTAAAGGTCGGCGTCCCCGTAATGCGGTCAGGGGTGGACCGGGATACGTCATTAACGGAGGCGGGGCCAGATGGTCAATCAAGCGACGTCACTTGAGTCGGCGCAACTGCAGTTCACGGACAGCGCGGGCTGCCAGCGCTGGATCGAGTCATTGCCGCTCACCAATTTGCAGTCGGCTCAGCGGTCGCTAACGGAACAGATCGCGCTGGTGCGGCACGCCAGAATCGCGCCAGCCGAATTGCTGCGCCTGCTCGAGTCGCTGCGCGAGCCGGCGCACTACGTGCAAGGCGAACTCGCGCGCAAATACACGGCCAGGGCTTTGCCGCTGGATACGAACGAACAGACCCTGTGGAAGCGCGCAGTCGATCTCTGGCAGGAACTGACCGCGGCTTATCTCGTCTGCCGTGACGCGCACGTGCAAGGCGATGTGGCGCTGCGCCAACGCGGCGCCCTGATCGTCATGCGCTGCCTGCAGTACACCGCGAGCACGATGTTCGAGCATTACCGGATATACCGCCAGGTGCCGGCGCGCCAATGGAAGATGCTGCACGAACTGTACGTGTTCGCGGAGCAAAGCGAGTTTTCGCACACGATCGTCGCCGACGAATTCAGCCGCCGCGACGCCGACTCGACTTGCGCTGCGGCTTATTGCCAGGCGTTACTGGCGGAATTAGCCAATCCATTTTCCCTGTCCGGCCGCCAAATGGATTGTATCGCGCGCTGGATCGACAAATGGTCGACGCTCGTCAATCTTGCCGAGCGGCCGCTGCCCGCGTCCGCGATTCCGGCTTTGAGCGTCGATCTCGCGGGGAGCGCGGGCCCGCGATTTACCGAAGACTGCGAGCCCGCTACGACGCTGCGTCATCTCGACCTCGAACAGATCGGGCGCACATTACGCCAGACCATCACGCTGCTCAAGCAGGGTCAGACCCCGGCCGCGCTCGGCTTGGGCGACGACGTGCGCCAGCCCGGTTGCGAGAATCTCCTGATGCTGCTCTACATTCAGTGGTGCCGCGCGGGCACCGGGCGCGGCGAGCAACGCCATATGATCGAGGAAAAAGCCCAGGTCTGCATCGGCGTGCATGCCGCGCATTTTTTTATCGGCGGCCGCTCGTTCCGCGTGCCGGGTGCCGGCCTCTCGCGGCAGGAAGAGCACGACATGCAGTTGTTCGGCCACATCAGCGAACGCACGGAACGCTCGCTGGCTTCCGGGCCGAGCGCGGCGGTCGAATCGTGGGAACTCGTTAATCAGAGCAACTCGGGGTTCATGTGCATGCTGCGCGATCACGACGCCGCATTGCGCATCGGCCATACCCAACTCGTCGCGGTGCGTCGCGGCAGCAGCAAATTGTTTTATCTCGGGCTCGTGCAATGGTTGCGCATCGAGGAAACCAGCGACCTTTACGTGGGCGTGCGACTCTTCCCGGGCATCGCGCGCGCGGTCGTCGCGCGGCCCGCCAATTTCCAGGCGCCGACGGGCATCAACGGATTCGAGCGCGCGCTGCTGCTGCCTGAAATGGCGGTCCCGGCAACCCCTGCTACTCTCATCCTGCCGACGGGCTGGTACCAGGCGGGGCGCTTCGTCGAGATTTTCGGCGAGCAGAAGCAGGTCGCGAAACTCGTCAACGTGATCGAGAAAGGCAGCGACTTCGATCGCTGCACGGTCACGCTGGTCTGACCGCGCAGCGGTCGCTGTTGGCCGCCAGCCTCGCAGCAACAACGTCGAGTCGCGCACGAATATTCGCGTTCGTTCAACTCCGCTATTATGCGTATCCTGGAAACGCCCCAAGGATATGCTGACAATGGCCGCCTCCGGCAAGCCCACGCCGACCGAAATCAAGCTGCATCAGAAGTCGCGCGTGCTAGAAATTACCTATGCCGACGGCCAGACTTTCAGCCTGCCCTGCGAATTTCTGCGCGTCCATTCGCCGTCCGCGGAAGTGCGCGGCCACGGGCCGGGCCAGGAAGTCCTGCAAGCCGGCAAAAAAGAGGTCGCTATTTCGCGCATCGAGCCGGTCGGAACCTACGCCGTGCAGCTCTACTTTTCCGATGGCCACGACACGGGGATTTATTCGTGGGATCTGCTCTACGAGTACGGCGCGCGCCAGGCGGGGATGTGGGCCGATTATCTCAACCGCCTGCAGCAGGCCGGTGCGAGCCGCGATAAAAAGTAGCCGGTGAAACGCGCGGGGTGACCCGGCGGAATTCACGGTAAGCTAAGCGTCTCACATGACCAAGACCACCGATTTCGGCTTCGAAAAAGTCCCCGAGGACGAGAAAGCGCGCCGCGTCGCGGGCGTGTTCGACTCAGTCGCGACGCGCTACGACGTGATGAACGACCTGATGTCGGCGGGACTGCATCGCGTATGGAAACGCTTCACCGTCGCGCAAAGCGGGCTGCGCCCCGGCCATCGCGTGCTCGACGTCGCCGGCGGCACGGCGGATCTCGCGATCCAGCTCGCGCGCCGCGTCGGCGCGCTCGGCGAGGTCGTGCTGACGGACATCAATCCGGCGATGCTCGCGCGCGGGCGCGACCGCATGCTCGACGCCGGCGTTGCCGCACCCGCCGTGCAATGCGACGCCGAACGGCTGCCGTTCGCCGACGCGCATTTCGACTGCGTGAGCGTGGCTTTCGGACTGCGCAACATGACCCACAAGGATCGAGCGCTGGCCGAGATGCGGCGCGTGCTGAAACCGGGCGGGCGCGTTCTCGTACTCGAATTCTCGCGCGTGTGGCAACCCTTGCAGCCGGTCTACGACGCGTACTCTCTGAACGTCTTGCCGCTGCTCGGCAAGCTGGTTGCGAACGACAGCGAGAGCTATCGCTACCTCGCGGAGTCGATACGCGTCCACCCGGACCAGGAACAACTGAAAACTCTGATGGAACAAGCAGGTTTGGAACGGGTCGAATACTTCAACCTGAGTGCCGGGGTCGTCGCGCTGCACCGCGGCTACCGGCTGTAAACACGCGAAGTTCGCACCAGCCTCAAGGAGTTCGACATGCGGAGGACGATATGCTGAAACTGTCTGCGCTGATTGTCGCGGCCTGCCTGGCTGCCGACGTCGCGGCCGCGGCCGCCGGCGATGCGTACGTGTATCGCGTGTCGAACGGATACAACAGCGAAGTGCGCGGCAAGATCAGTTATCGCATCGAAAAATCGGCGGCCGACCGCATCGAGGTGGCGGTAACGACCGACCCACCGAGCGCCGGCAGCGCGCGCACCGAAATCTATACGGGTAACGGCAACTGGCTGCGCCATTCGCTCGCCAGTCACGACCAGTTGCGCGACTTCGAGTTCATCGCGCCGCTACCGGTGTACGTGCCGCCGGCCGATGCGGGCGACTCGTGGTCGACGCGAATCGATGCGATCGATCCGGCGACGGGGCGGCGCCACAGCGTGCGGGTCGACGCCAAGGTGCTCGGCACCGAACGCGTCACCGTGCCTGCCGGCACTTTCGATACGATCAAGATCCTGCGCCGCACCTACGTCGGCGACTGGGACGGGTTTCTGCTCGAAACCCGCATCGAGGACACCGACTGGTACGCGCCGGCGCTCGGCCGTCCCGTCAGAAGCGAGAGCAAGTCGACATGGCAGGACAACAGCCGCTGCACGCGGGGCGGCTGCCCGTGGTTCCGTGGCGACTGGAACATTCTCGAGCTGGCCGAAATCACGGCACCTAGACTATAAGAAGCCGTACAACCCGGATTGACGCAACTATTTGCCCCTGGCGGCGTCCAATCGGGTCATCACCGTCAAAAACGCTCCAAATACAATGTATCTACGTTAAGCTAGGCATTACGAAGTTTGATAGCGGTTGTCGCAACTGTTGGTAGAATGATCACCCGCCGTAAATTCAGCCCGGAGGAAATATGAAAAATAAATGGATCGCGTTATTCGCCGTAGTCTTGAGCCTGGGACTCGTCGCCGTGGAAGCAGACGCCAAGCGTCTGGGCGGCGGCTCGAGCGTAGGATCGCAACGTTCAATCACGCCGCCGGCATCTACGCCGTCGGCCCAGCCAAAGGCGCCCACCGCTACGCCTGCTGCACCTGCACCGCAACCGTCGGGCATGAGCCGCTGGCTCGGTCCGCTCGCCGGTCTCGCCATCGGCGCCGGTCTCGCCTCGATGTTCATGGGTAACGGCTTCGGCGGCGCCTTCGGGAGCATTCTGCTGATGCTGGCGATAGCCGCGGCAGTGTTCTTCGCGGTGCGCATGCTGCGGGCAAGATCGCAATCGGCGCCGCTCCAATACGCGGGCGGCACGCCGCCTGCTCAACCGCGGATTGAAAACGATCTCGCCAGCGGATTTGGCGGCGCCGCGCCCGCGGCGACAGTAGCGGCAGTGGAGCCGATGCGCTTTCCGCCGGGATTCGACGTCGCGCAATTTGCGCACCACGCTAAACTGAATTTCACCAAGCTGCAGGCTGCCAACGACCAGGGTGATCTGTCGACCATGCGCGACTTCATGACGCCGGAACTCTACGCGCAGATCGCGGCGGAGATCCAGACGCGCGCGCCGGCGCCGCAGCAAACCGATGTCGTCACTTTGAACGCCGACGTGGTTGAAGTCGTCACCGAGGGCGACGTGTATGTGGCGAGCGTCAACTTCGACGGTATGATCCGCGAAGAAGCCGGTGCCGCCGCGGCACCCTTCAGTGAAACCTGGCATCTGGAAAAACCGCTCAACGGCAAGACCGGCTGGCTGATCAGCGGCATTCAGCAAAACTAAGCGCGCGCCACGTGAGCGGGATGGCCGGGGAGCAAGCGCGCGCCGGCCCGGATTTCTCGTTGCGGCCGCCGACGGCGGCCGCGCTCAATCACCTGTTGAAAAGTGCCTCGTGGGCGCGGGAGCGCCTGCGGCCTTTCGCAGGCAGGATCGCGCGCTTCGAGATGGCTCCTTTCACCGTCGCGTACACGATCCTCGATAGCGGCGAAGTCGCCGACTCGCCTGCGCACGGCGCACCCGACGCGAGCTTCACGCTAACGCCGGGCATTGCCCTGCGCATGCTGACCGGCGATTCCGCAGCGTGGCAAAACGTAACCGTGACCGGCGACGGCGCGCTGGCGCGTGAGATTCTGTACATTGCGCAAAATCTGCGGTGGGATGTCGAGGAAGACCTGAGCCTGGTGGTCGGCGATATCGCCGCGCATCGGATGGTCGCAGCCGCGCGCGGGCTACGCCGCTGGCAGCGCGATAGCGCTGCAAATTTCACGCGCTCGCTCGCCGCTTATTGGACCGAAGAACAACCGCTGGTCGCTTCCAAACGCGATATCGAGCATTTCGTGCGCGCAGTCGATACGCTGCGCGACGATGTCGCGCGGCTGGAAAAACGCATCGAACGCCTGCTTAAAAAAGACGCGCCGCCCCCGGGTTGAGCAAGTACCGGCGCACCCGGCGCCGCCAGCCGCAATATTCGCGTCACCTCCCGCCGGCAGTTACAATCCGCGGATGCGTTTTTTCCGCCTCTTTAAAATCGTTGCGGTGAGCCTGCGGTTCGGGCTCGATGAATTCATCCTCGGGCACGAGCGCGTGCGCGCGCTGCGCTGGGTGCTGAAGATTCTGCTGTTCCGGCGCCGGCTGGACGCGCCGCGCGGCGTGCGCCTGCGGTTGGCGCTCGAAGCGCTCGGTCCGATTTTCGTCAAATTCGGCCAACTCCTGTCGACGCGGCGCGACCTGTTGCCCGCCGATATCGCCGACGAGCTCGCGCGGCTGCAGGACCAGGTGCCGCCGTTCGCCGCCGAATTCGTGCTGGCCGCCCTTACGCGCGCGTATCACCGCCCGGTCAATGAAGTATTCGCGGAATTCGAGCCGGTTGCGGTCGCCAGCGCGTCGGTCGCGCAGGTCCACTTCGCGCGCCTGCACGACGGCCGCGAGGTCGCGGTAAAAATCCTGCGCCCCGGCATTCCCGAGATCATCCGCCACGATATCGCGCTGCTCGATGCCGGCGCGAGCCTGATCGAGTTGCTGTGGGCAGACGGCAAGCGCCTGCGGCCGCACGAAGTCGTCGCGGAATTCGCCAAGCATCTCGACGACGAACTCGACCTGATGCGCGAGGCCGCCAACGCGAGCCAGCTGCGCCGCAATTTCAAGGATTCCCCGCTGCTCGTCGTGCCCGAAATTCACTGGGACTATTGCGCAACCGAAGTCATGGTGATGCAGCGCATGCACGGCACGCCCATTTCGCACGTAGCGGCGTTGCGCGAGCACGGCGTCGACCTTAAAAAATTGTCGCGCGCGGGCGTCGAGATCTTTTTCACGCAGGTTTTTCGCGACGGGTTTTTCCACGCCGACATGCACCCGGGCAACATACTCGTCGCGGCCAACGGCCAGTACATCGCGCTCGACTTCGGCATCATGGGCACGCTGACCGCGATCGACAAGCATTACCTCGCGCAGAATTTTCTGGCCTTTTTCCGCCGCGATTACCGGCGCGTCGCCGAAATGCATATTGAATCCGGCTGGATTCCGCCCGACACCCGCGTCGACGAGTTCGAGACCGCGATCCGCGCGGTATGCGAACCGATTTTTTCGCGACCGCTGAAGGACATCTCGTTCGGTCGCGTGCTGATGCGGCTCTTTCAGACCGCGCGCCGCTTCAACATGCAGGTGCAGCCGCAACTCGTCATGCTGCAGAAAACGCTGCTCACGATCGAAGGCCTGGGCCGCCAGCTCGATCCCGAGCTCGATCTGTGGGTCACCGCCAAGCCGTATCTCGAACGCTGGATGACCGAGCAGATCGGCTGGCGCGGACTCGTGGATCATATTCGTGCCGAAGCCCCGTACTGGGGCACGATTCTGCCGCAGCTGCCGCGCCTCGCGCACCGTTTTCTGGCCGCCAAGGACCACGATACGCTGCCCATATATATGCGGCAGTTAATGCTCGAGACCCGCCGGCAAACGATGTTGCTCGCCGCGATTACCGGCGCGCTCAGCGCGATCGCCGTAGCGCTGCTCTATCGCCTGCTGTAGGCAGGCGGCCAAGTCTGGCAGCGAATTTTGCGATCGTATATATAATATGCCGTCGTCACGCTTCCGTTAAGCGCACGCGCGCGCCGCTGCCATGCTGCTCTGGTTCGTCATCATCTACTGGATTATTTCCGTCGGCATCGGCCTGTGGGCCGCGATGCGCGTCAGGAACACGGCCGATTACGCGGTCGCCGGTCGCAGCCTGCCGCTCTACATCGTCACCGCCACCGTGTTCGCGACCTGGTTTGGTTCGGAAACCGTATTAGGCATACCGGCGACGTTTTTGCGCGAGGGCCTGGGCGGGGTGATCGCGGATCCGTTCGGCTCGAGCCTGTGCCTGATTCTGGTCGGACTTTTTTTTGCGCGGCCGCTGTATCGCATGCAGCTTCTGACGATCGGCGACTTCTACCGCAACAAGTACGGCCGCGCCGTCGAGACGTTGACCACGCTGTGCATCGTGGTGTCGTACCTGGGCTGGGTTGCGGCGCAGATCTCCGCGCTCGGGCTCGTGTTCCATGTCGTATCCGAAGGCGCGATGTCGCAACCGGTCGGCATGGTGGTCGGCGCGTCAACCGTGCTGATCTACACGATGTGGGGCGGTATGTGGGCCGTCGCGATCACCGACTTCATCCAGATGATCATCATCGTGATCGGCATGCTCTACATCGGCTGGGACGTGAGCCAGCTCGCCGGCGGCGTCACTGCGGTGGTATCGCACGCGTCCGACGCCGGCAAGTTCGCGAACTTCCTGCCGCAGGCGTCCCTCGCCGGCATTCTCGGCTTCACGGCGGCTGCCATCACGATGATGCTGGGCTCGATTCCACAGCAGGACGTGTTTCAGCGGGTCGCCTCGTCAAAAGACGAACGCACCGCGGGCCGCGCGTCCATCCTCGGCGGCTGCCTGTATTTCTGTTTCGCGTTCATCCCGATGTTTCTCGCGTATGCGGCGACGCTGATCGATCCGCAACTCGTGCAAAAGCTGATCGACGGCGACAAGCAGGCTCAATTGATCCTGCCCAACATGATCCTCAATCACGCGCCGCTGTTCGCGCAGGTGATGTTCTTCGGCGCGCTGCTCTCTGCGATCAAGAGCTGTGCGAGCGCGACGTTGCTCGCACCGTCGGTGACGTTCACCGAAAACATTCTGCGTCCGGCGTTCAAGCACCTGAGCGACCGGCAGTTGCTGCGCTTGATGCGCATCGTCGTGCTGTGCTTCACCGCGCTGGTCACGCTCTTTGCGCTGAACTCGCAGCTCTCGATCTACAAGATGGTCGAAAACGCGTACAAGATCACGCTGGTGTCCGCGTTCGTGCCGCTCGCCTTCGGCCTTTACTGGAAGCGCGCCAACACGCAGGGCGCGCTCGCCGCGATCGGGCTCGGGCTGGCGACCTGGATCGGGCTCGAAGTCATGGCGCCGGGTGCGGTGTGCCCGCCGCAGCTCGCAGGCTTCTTCGCCGCCCTCTTTGGCATGGTCGCGGGCTCGCTCGCACCTCTCGTGATCCGGTCGCCCCACGCGCCGGCGCCGGTGCGTCAGTCCGCGTCGCGCTAAGAGTGCGCGGCCGCGCGCGGGCGTCGTGACGGCCGCCGCGTGGTCCTCCTGGTATCGCGGCCTGCGCATCGCGTTGTTCGCCTTGCTGGCTTGCGACACTGCTTATTACCTGTACGCAGGCACGCCGGCGAAGGGGCTGGACGCCGCAGCCTGGCTCGTATTGCTCGCGCTTTTCGCGCTCGAAACCGGTTTCAGCGCGCGCACCCGCACGCCGCGTATGGCCGTCGTGATCCGCGCCGCCAGGCTCGTTGCGGCGATCGGCGTGTGCGCGGCCGGCCTCGGTTATATCATCGAGCGCGACAGCCTGGATGCCCTCAACACCGCGCTCTGGATAGCAGTCGTCGTGATGCTCGAATTCGAAGTTCGCCATGCAGGCCTCGTCGCGCGGTGGCGGGCAGCTTTTACGGCGACCGCGGCGGGCCTCTATGCGGGCCTCGCGCTCCTCGTCGCGGTTTGGGCCAGTCGCGGCGCATGGTTTGACGCCTACGACGCCCTCTTGTGGCTTGTAGCATTTGCGACGATCGAAATGGACATCCTGCATGACCGGGCCGGCGCCTAGCGGAGGCTGACCGGGCGCTGCATTATCGATTAGTATGGAACTCCTGCCGCCAAAATCCGGAGTTCATTCATGATGCTACGCATATGCCCCGGTGCCGCGCTGCTGCTGGTCGGCACGCTCGCCGCTCATGCCCAGCCCTTTCCCGCTAAATCAGTCCGCGTCATCGCGCCATTCCCGGCGGGTGGCGGTCTCGATATTACGGCGCGCGCGTTCGGCCAGAAGCTTGGCGAGTACTGGGGCCAGACCGTGGTGATCGAGAACCGGCCGGGCGCGAGCGGCATGATAGGCGCCGAAGCGGTCGCGCGCTCACCGAAAGACGGCTACATCCTGCTGCTGTGCTCGCCCGCGGAAATCGCGCTCAACCCCGCGCTGTACTCGAAAATGAATTACGACCCGTTCAAGGATCTCGCGCCGATTTCGCTCGCCGCGACTTATCCGAACATGCTCGTCGTGCACGCGTCGGTCCCCGTAAAGACGGTCAAAGAGTTGATCGCGCTGTCGAAGAAAACCGCGGGCGGCCTGCCGTTCGGCTCCAGCGGCACCGGCAGCACCCAGCATCTGGCCGGCGAATGGCTGAAGACCAACGCCGGCATCAACTACCTGCACGTGCCGTACAAGGGCGCGGCGCCCGCGGTTACCGATCTGGTCGGCGGCCAGATCCCGACTGCGATACTCGGTCTCGCGCCCATCATTCCCCACCTCAAGTCGGGCCGCATCCGGGGGCTCGCCGTCACGTCGGCTAAACGCAGTGCCGCGGCGTCCGACATCGCAACCTTGCACGAAGCGGGCATCGATTTCGAATCGACGCAGTGGTTCGGCTTTCTTGCGCCCGCGGGCACGCCGGCGGACGTCATCGCGAAAATCCACGCTGACGTCAAGCGCGCCGCCGCCGACGCCAGTGTGAAAGAGCGCCTCGTTTCCCTCGGCGGTGATCCGTTCAGCAATACGCCCGAGGAATTCGCCGCCTTCATCAAAGCCGAAAACGCCAAGTACAGCAAAGTCATTCGCGACGGCAACATCAAGGCGGAGTGATACCCGTTGACAGGCGCGCGCGCTGATGGCCGCGGGCACGGGCACGATCGCGTCCGACGACGACGCATTCGAAGCGGTGATATGCCGGTACAGCGCAGGCGAGTTCGAGGCGCTGCTGCAATTTAGCGCGCAGCATCTGCGGCGCAATCAGTGGCCGCAAAAAGCGCGCCGCGCGGAGCCTAGCTGAAAGCCGCTTTAAAGGCCGCCACAAAGCGCTCGTAGTCAGCGGTGGGCAAGCGATCGATGCCCGCCGCGCCCTGCCGGCCGCCGCCGCCAAACGGGCGGCATAGCGCATCCGCGCCGTGGGGATGTGCAATGGGTGAGCGCACGCTCACAGCGTAGCCGTCGGCCCGCCTGACCATAACCGCGTGCGCGCGCGCGGCATGCACGGTGGCGAGCTGGTTACCGAAAGCGCCGTTGACGCGCCGGCTCCACCCGGCATCCGGCAATATATAGAGGGCGCACTTCTCTTCCGTGAGCACGGGTTCGAGTTCCAGTGCGCGGTACATATCGTCCGCGCGCGCGACGCGCAAAACTTCGTAAACCGGCTCGCCGGAGATGAACTGAAACGGGTCGGGATAGCGCGCAATCGTCTGATACAGATCGGCCGGGTGGTAATTCAGATCGTCGACGCTGTCGCCGTACGCGTTGTAATTGATGCATTCGCCGAGTTCCTGCAACTGCGCGAGCTGCAGCTCGTTCAAGTTGAGCATCGCCGCAGCGGCGCGCGCGGACGCCGCGAGATTGTCGCCGAACGCCGCCACCACCGCCCAAACGCGCTGGCGCCCTTCGAGGAAGCGGTCGACCAGCAAACTCGTGCAAATCGCGGGGGACGTATCGATAAAAGTCTCGAGTTGCGGATGCTGGGGAATCTCGCCCGGCACATGATGATCGAAATAGCGGCACGCAACGCCGCGCGCCAGCAAGCGCTCGAGTGCCGCGATGTTGCGCGCGAGCGATATATCGAGCACGGTGACCGCGTCGCCGCTGTGCGCACCGACGCGCTCGAGCAGCGCGATCTCACGCTTGGCGCCGGTAACCAGCACGCTCGCCCGAGGGTCGGCGAGACGCAGCTGATGCAATGCGCAGATACCGTCCGCATCGCCGTTGAAAACATCATAGAATACTGTCATGTCGCGGAGGTCACAGCGGAGGAGCTGCTGAACGCGCGGGCGCTGCCCGCTTGCCCATCTCTACCTGGAACGGCCTTTTTGATTGAGAGTCCGTAACACCATGAAAGCTTCGATCAAAGCGTCGCTTGCGGGCTACGTAGCGTTAGCTTACACACTGGTCATCGTGTATGCCAGCCTGCAGCCGTTTGCCGGCTGGCGCATGCCGCCGCCCGAAGTCTGGGGCTTTCTCGGCGGCGCCTGGCCCCGCTATCTCACGATCGGCGACATCGTGCTCAATGTCGCCGCCTATCTGCCGCTCGGCGCGATGCTGTTTTTTGCGCTGCGCCCGCCGCTGGCGGCTGCGTTTGCGCTGATGGTCGCGACCCTGCTCGGCGCGCTGTTGAGCCTGCTGCTCGAAAGCGCGCAGATGTTTCTGCCCACCCGGATCGCATCGAACGTCGATCTCCTGGCCAACGGTGCCGGCGCCGCCCTCGGGGCGCTCGCGGCGTTGCTGCTCACGCTCGGCAACAATCCGCTGGCAGCGATTCGCGCGCGCATGGTGCGCGCGGGAACGTTGGGCGATTGCGGCCTCATCGTCGTCGCGTTGTGGCTGGTGATCCAGTTTCATCCGTCGCCAGTCGCGTTCGGCAGCGGCAACCTGCGCGACGTGCTGAGCATAACGCCGCTGTTCATGCACTCGTCCCAGGCTTACCTGCTCGCCGAAGCCAGCGTAGTGGCGCTCGCGGTCGTCGCCGTTGGCCTCGTCCTCTCCCTGATCATGCAGTCGCGGCGCTATATGCTGCGCGCGATGGTGTCCACTCTCCTCGTAACCGCCGCCGTCAAATCCGTCGCCGCCGTCGCCATGACGCGCACGACCAACTGGCTGCAATGGCTGACCCCCGGCGTTGCAGCCGGTCTCGTCGCCGGCACCGCCAGCGTGGCGTTGCTGGTCTGGTTAGCGCCGTCGGCACGCGCGATCATGGCGATCGTCTGCATGGCCGCAGGCATCGCGATTATCAACTGGATGCCCGACAACCCGTACCAGACCGTGCCGCCATTGCTGTCGAGCCTGCCACCCACGCATCTCGCCAACTTTGGCGGTATCGTGCGCCTGCTTTCGCAGGCATGGCCGTTCGCCGCGCTAGTGCTGCTGGCAGGCCTCGCGCGCGCAGGCCCGCCCCGCCCCGCGCTTTAACGTGCGAATTCGCTGAGAGCCCGCTCATGAGCCGATTACCCGCCACCCTCGACGGTCTGCGCGACTCGCTGCGCCGCTTCGCCGCCGCCCGCGACTGGGAACAGTTTCACACCCCAAAAAATCTGGCGATGGCGCTGGCAGTCGAGGCCGCCGAACTGCTCGAGCAATTTCAGTGGCTGACGCCGGCGCAAAGCGCGCAGCTCGATGCGCGGCGCAAACGCGCGGTCGCCGACGAAATCGCCGATGTATTGCTCTACCTGACGCGGCTGGCCGACGTGCTCGGCATCGACGCCGTCGCGGCCGCACGCCGCAAAATCGGCATCAATGCGCGCAAATATCCGGTCAAACGCGCCAAAGGCAACGCGCGCAAATACAGCGAGCTCTGAGCGCGTTCGGCGTTTCCGCGCGAGTGGTCAGACCGGGAACTTTTGCAGTACTATACGGGCCCGATTAAGCAGCGGGGCCGGGCTGCGGCCGAGCTATCTCGCGTGCCTTCCAGACGGCCAACTTCGACTCTATGAACTATTACAAAAATCACGTCTTTTTTTGCTGCAACCAGCGCGAGAACGGCGACGCTTGCTGCAACGACCACGGTGCGCAGGAACTGCGCGATTACGCCAAAGCCAAAGTCAAGGCGCTGGGGCTCTCCGGTTCCGGCAACGTGCGCATCAACATGGCGGGCTGTCTCGATCGCTGCAGCGAAGGTCCGGTGATCGTCGTCTATCCCGAAGAAGTCTGGTATACGTACGTCGACCGCGAAGACATCGACGAAATCGTAGCCGAGCACCTGCAGAACGGCCGCGTCGTCGAGCGCCTGAAGATTTGAGACCCGCCGCCACCGACCGCCTGCTCATCGACGGTGCCGCGGGGAAAATCGAAGTCGATATCAGCGACCCGGGCGCCAGTGCGGACGGCCAGCGCCGCGGCATCGCGCTGATCGCCCACCCGCATCCGCTGATGGGGGGCACCAAGGATAACAAAGTGGTGACGACGCTCGCGCGCACGTTCTACGCGCTCGGCTGCATTACGCTGCGCCCGAATTTTCGCGGCGTCGGTGCGACTGCCGGCACCCACGACGAAGGCCGCGGCGAGACCGCCGACCTGATCGCCGTTGCGCGCTACGCTCTGGACCGGTACGGCGCGTTGCCGCTGACGTGCGCGGGCTTCTCGTTCGGCAGTTTCGTGCAAACCCGCGTCGCGAAGGAACTCCAGCCGGACCACCTCGTGCTGATCGCGCCGGCGGTCAACCGGTTCCCGACCGAAACCGTCGCGCCCGGCACGCTTGTCGTTCACGGCGAACTCGACGAAGTAGTGCCGCTGACGGCCGTGTTCGACTGGGCGCGGCCGCATAATCTGGCCGTCGTCGTGGTTCCCGGCGGCGAGCATTTTTTCCACGGCCGCTTGCATCAGTTGCAGGACATTGTGGCGCGGCATTGCCGATGACTTACCTCGTCGCGCGCCAACTGCGCAAATCGTACGGCGCGAATGAAGTCGTCGCCGGCATCGATCTAGAACTTAAGCCCGGCGAATGCTTCGGCCTGCTGGGCCCCAACGGCGCCGGCAAAACGACGACTTTGCGCCTGTGCCTGGGACTCACCGATCCGGACGGCGGCACCATCAGCATGTTCGACCTGCCGATTCCGCGCTCGGCACGCGAGGCTCGCGCGCGCGTCGGCGTGGTGCCACAGATGGACAATCTGGACCCCGATTTCACGGTGCGCGAAAACTTGATGGTATACGGCCGCTACTTCGGCCTGTCCAGCGCGCACATCGATGCGCGCATCCCCGCGCTGCTCGAGTTCGCGGGCCTCGCCAACCGCGCCGGCGACAACATCAAGGCGCTGTCCGGCGGCATGAAGCGGCGGCTGACGCTCGCGCGCGCGCTCATCAACGATCCGGATTTGATTTTTCTGGACGAGCCGACCACCGGCCTGGACCCGCAGGCGCGGCATCTGATCTGGCAGCGCCTGCGCCAGCTCGCGGCGCAGGGCAAGACCATTTTCCTGACGACCCACTTCATGGACGAAGCCGAGCGCCTCTGCCACCGGCTCGCGATCATGGACCATGGCCGCATCATGGCGATCGGCACGCCGCGCGAACTGGTGGGCGCACACATCGAACCGCAGGTCGTCGAGGTATTTGGCGACGGCGCCGAAGCCTGGGCGGCCGAGCAGGGCGGCGCACTGTGCGAGCGCTGCGAGCAGACCGGCGAAACGGTTTTTTGCTACGCGCGCAATGTCGAGCCGCTGCTGCACAACCTCGAGCAGCGCCCCGAGCTGCGTTACCTGCATCGCCCCGCGAACCTGGAAGACGTGTTCCTGCGTTTGACCGGGCGCGATTTGCGGGATTAAGCCTCCATGAACGCCCGCCTCTGGTTACTGCCGATCCTGAGCCTGCGCTTCATTCACGTGTGGCGGCGCAATATGCTGGTGTGGCGCAAGCTTGCCCTGCCGTCGGTGCTCGGCAATCTCGCCGACCCGATGCTTTACATGCTGGGTTTCGGCTATGGCCTCGGGCGCATGCTGCCCGACGTGTTCGGCACGTCGTATATCGCGTTTCTCGCCGCCGGCACCGTGTGCTCTTCCACCATGATGGCGGCGTCGTTCGAAGCGATGTATTCGGGCTTCTCGCGCATGCACGTGCAAAAGACCTGGGATGCGATCATGAACACGCCGATCACGCTCGATGACGTGATGGTCGCCGAGCTCGTGTGGGCCGCGAGCAAAAGCTTCATGGCCGGCGGTGCGGTGCTCGTGGTGGCGACTGCGCTCGGCTTCGTCAAATCGGCGCTGGCGCTGTGGGTGCTGCCGGTCATGTTCGCGACCGGGCTGGCGTTTGCGAGCCTGGGGCTCATCATGACCGCGCTGTCGGTGAGCTACGACTTCTTCATGTATTACTTCACGCTCTTCATCACGCCGATGATGATGTTGTGCGGCGTGTTTTTCCCCGCCGACCAACTGCCGCAGGCACTGCAGCAGGCAGCCCGGTTCCTGCCGCTCACGCATGCGGTCGAACTCGTGCGCCCGCTCATGAACGGCGCGGTGCCCGCGGCGTGGCTGCTGCATGCCGCAGTCCTCGCGCTCTATGCGGCGGGGGGGTTCTACATCGCGTTGGCGTTGACGCGGCGGCGCCTGCTCAAATAGGGCGTTGCCGCGACGCCCTCGCTAAAGGGCGCCGACATAACCTGCGCGAATAGCAGCGGACGAGTAAACTCGCCACTGAATTCGCGCGTAACGCGCGAAAAACGGGATCCGCAATGCTGTGGCTGAAGGCTTTTCACATCATCTTCATGGTGACCTGGTTCGCGGGCCTCTTTTACCTGCCGCGGCTTTTCGTCTATCACGCGATGGCAAACGACGCGACCGGGATAGCACGCTTCAAGGTGATGGAGCGCAAGCTCTTTTACGGCATCATGACGCCGGGCGCCGTCTTGACGCTGATCTCCGGCGCGTGGCTGTGGGTCGGCTATGGCTTCAGCGGCGGATGGCTGCACGCCAAGGTCGCGCTCGTCGCGGTGCTCGTCGCCTATCATGTGTATTGCGGCAAACTCATGCTCGAGTTCAGGCACGACCGCAACCGTCACGGCCATGTGTTCTACCGCTGGCTCAACGAGCTGCCCACCGTTCTGCTGCTCGCGATCGTCGTCCTTGTCGTCGTCAAGCCGTTTTAAGTTCGCGCGGGCTGCGGCGCTGCTCGCGAGCCTGTTCGGGGCCGGCGGCGCGTGCGCGCAAAGCGCCGAGGTTCGCATGCTCGTGCAAAGCTCGCCGCTCGCGGGCTTTCAGTACTATCAGGGTAAAGCGCTGTGGGACGAGATGAAAGTCGGCGACGAATTAGCACTCGTGCGCGAAGCGCACAATGCGCATGATGGCAATGCCGTGCGCGTCGATTGGCGCGGCCAGCCACTGGGTTACGTGCCGCGGCGCGAGAACCGCACCGTCGCCCACCACATGGATCGCGGCGGCGCGGTCGAAGCGCGCATCAGCAAGCTCGTGCCGCATCGCAACCCGCGTCAGCGCGTCGAATTCGAAATTTTCGTGAGGCTCTGAACCGATGTCAGCGGCCAAACCGGCGGCGCCCGCGATGGAAAATTTCTTCGCGCCGTGCCCGCGCGGGCTCGAACCGGTACTCGCGCAGGAGTTGGCGGCGCTCAACGCGGCCGGCATCCGCACGGCGGACGGCGGCGTGCACTTCGAAGGGCCGCTTGCGCTCGGCTATCGCGCGAACCTGGAAAGCCGCATCGCGAGCCGCATCCTGTGGCGCGTCGCCACCGCGCCGTACAAAAGCGAAGAAGATATATTCAAGACGACCCTGGCCTTGCCGTGGCCGCGGTGGTTCAACGTTACGCAAACGATACGCGTCAATCTCGCCGCGGTGCGCTGTCCGCTCAAAAGCCTCGACTTCGTCACGCTGCGCATCAAGGACGCGGTGTGCGACGCGTTCCGCGCGCAAGGCGGCGAGCGGCCGAACGTCAACACGCAGGCGCCCGACGTGCGCATCCACGCGTTCCTCACGGCCTTCCAGCTGACGCTGTACATAGACACTTCAGGCGAGCCGCTTTTCAAGCGCGGATACCGGACCGCGAGCGGGGAGGCGCCCCTGCGCGAGAACCTCGCTGCCGGCATCGTCAAGCTCTCGGGCTGGGACACCCGCGAAGCGCTGCTCGATCCGATGTGCGGCAGCGGCACGCTGCTGATTGAAGCGGCGCTGATGGCGCTCAACATCGCGCCCGGTGCACGGCGCAGCTTCGCGTTCGAGAAACTCCGGAACTTCGATCAATCCGCCTGGGAACGGCTGCGCGCCGCCTGCGCAGCGGGCGAAGCTCCGCGCACCAGCGCACTACCGATCTATGGCGCCGACCTTTATGGCGACGAACTGAAGACCGCGCGCGAGAACATCGCCGCCGCGGGCCTCACCGGCCAGATCCAGCTAAAGCAGGCCAACGTGCTCGAAATTCCCGCGCCGGCGGACAGTGGCGTCATCGCCACCAACCCCCCGTACGGGGTGCGGCTCTCGGAAGCGCACGAGCTTGCCGAGTTCTACCCCAAGCTCGGCAATGCGCTCAAGCAGCGCTTCAGCGGCTGGCGCGCGTACATTTTCACGGGCGACTCGCAACTGCCGAAACTCATCCGCCTGTCGGCATCGAAGCGCACGGTGCTCTACAACGGCGCGCTCGAATGCCGTCTGCTCGAATACAAGCTGATCGCGGGCAGCATGCGCAAAGCAAAACCGGTGAAGAGTGGCGATCCAGCACATTAAACGGTACAGCAATTGTTCCCTCATGATGAGGCTCTACATCACGTCAGGCTCGCCCTATGCTCCGCTGCTGCCGGTGCGCCGGGAAAGCCGACCGGCGCTATTGCGAGAGCGCGCGCACGAGCAGCGACGTCCCGATCAGCATCAGCACGACGCTCGTCACGCGAGCCACCTGCGCGCGCGAAATGCGGCCGTGGATCCGGTTGCCGCACCACAGGCCGGCGAGCGCGAACGGCAGCAGCGCGACGAACATGATCAGGCGGTCCGCCAGCATCAGGCCGCCGACGGCAAAAACGAGCGCCCGGATGCCGGTCGAGAGCAGCACCATGTTGGAGAGCGTGGCGCGCAGCGCGTCCTTGTCGGCGATCCGGCGCGACAGGTAGATCGCATACGGCGGCGCGCCGATGCCGAACAGCGTGCCCATCGCGCCGCCGACGAAGCCCGAGACCGGCGCCCACCGCTGGCTGATCGCGCAACTGGCCGCGCCCGGCCGCAGCATGTAAATACCGTAGGCCAGCAGAAATGCGCCGAGCGCGATCAGGGTGGCATGCCGCGGCAAACTCACGAGCAGGGTTACGCCGAGCACCGCGCCGATCAGGCACGCGGGCGCCATCCACGCCAGCTCGCTTTTGTCGGCCGCGCGCGAGAAGCGCGTGCCGATCGCGATCGAAGCCGACACGTCGAGCAGGACGCACACCGGCAATACGAAGTCGAGCGGATAGAGAAACGACAACGCGGGCACCGTGAAGAGTGCCGCCCCGAATGCGGATATGCCAAATAGCACGTACGCGACGCCGACCACCAGCGCGCTGATGACAAAGCTGTGAAACTCCAGTGGAATGCCCACTAACGAATACGCCGGTTGAACAGCGGCCTAAGCCGTCAGTTCGAACCGGCGAATGTGACCCGGCGTAACGCGTCCGGCGTCACACAATGTTCAGATGCTCGATGCCGGACATCACGTCCTTGTCTTTCGATTCCTGGCCTTCGAGCTTGATCCTCAGGCGCAGCTCGTTCACCGAGTCGGCGTTGCGCAGCGCATCCTCGTAGCTGATCACGCCTTCTTCGTAGAGGTCGAACAGCGCCTGGTCGAAAGTCTGCATGCCCATCTCGCGCGATTTCGACATCGTCGATTTGATCTCGTGCACTTCGCCTTTGAATATCTGGTCCTGGATCAGTGGCGAGTTGAGCAGAATTTCGATCGCGGCGCGGCGGCCCTTGCCTTCTTTCGTCGGAATCAACCGCTGCGAGATCAGGGCGCGAATGTTGAGCGAAAGATCCATCAGCAATTGCGCTTTGCGCTCTGACGGGAAGAAGTTGATGATGCGGTCGAGCGCCTGGTTGGCGCTATTGGCGTGCAACGTGCCCATCGCGAGGTGGCCCGTTTCGGCGAACGCGACGGCGTGCTCCATGGTTTCCCGCGAACGGATCTCACCGATCAGGATCACATCCGGCGCCTGCCGCAGTGTGTTGTGCAGCGCATGCTCCCATGACAGCGTATCGACGCCGACTTCGCGCTGCGTGATCAGGCAGTTCTTGTGGTCGTGCACGAACTCGACGGGGTCCTCGATCGTAATGATATGACCGTAGCTGTTCTCGTTGCGGTAGCCAATCATGGCAGCGAGCGAAGTCGACTTGCCCGAACCGGTGCCGCCGACGAAGATGATGAGCCCGCGCTTGCTCATGATCACGTCTTTCAGCACCTGCGGCAGTTTCAAATCGTCGAACTTTGGTATGGTAGTGGTGATCGTGCGCATCACCATACCGACGCGCTGCATCTGAATGAAGGTATTGACGCGGAAGCGGCCGATGCCGGCAGGCGCGACCGCGAAATTGCATTCCTTGGTTTCCTCGAACTCGGCCGCCTGCTTGTCGTTCATCATCGCACGCGCGAGGTCCGCGGTATGTTGCGGCGTAAGCGTCTGATTGGACACCGGCGTCATCTTGCCGTCGACTTTGAACGCGGGCGGGAAGCCGGCGGTGATGAACAAGTCCGATGCCTTCTTGCTGAGCATCGCGCGCAGCAAGTTATGCATGAATTGCACTGCCTGGTCACGATCCATTTCCCCACCCCTTTATTACATTGAGCGATTCACCGCCACGAAAACAGCGGGTTTTACCTGAAGTTGTCTTTGTTCATGGCTTTGCCGCGCGCCTCGTCGACCGACAGGATATTGCGCTTGACCAGTTCCAGCAGGTTCTGGTCGAGCGTCTGCATGCCGAACGACTGGCCGGTCTGGATCGCCGAGTACATCTGCGCGACCTTGGCTTCGCGTATGAGGTTGCGGATGGCCGGCGTGCAGATCATGATCTCGTGCGCCGCGACGCGGCCGCTGCCGTCCTTGGTTTTGAGCAGCGCCTGCGAAATCACCGCGCGCAGCGACTCCGACAGCATCGCGCGGATCATTTCCTTTTCCTCCGCCGGGAACACGTCGATGATCCGGTCGATGGTCTTGGCGGCTGAACTCGTGTGCAGCGTGCCGAACACGAGGTGGCCCGTTTCGGCGGCAGTCATCGCCAGGCGGATTGTTTCAAGGTCGCGCATCTCGCCGACCAGAATCACGTCCGGATCTTCGCGCAACGCGGAACGCAGCGCGTTGGCAAACGACAGCGTGTGCGGCCCCACCTCGCGTTGATTGATCAGGCACTTCTTCGACTCGTGCACGAATTCGATCGGGTCTTCGACGGTGAGAATATGGCCTAGCTCGGTTTCGTTCTTGTGGTTGACCATCGCCGCCAGCGTGGTCGACTTTCCCGAGCCGGTCGGCCCGGTCACCAGCACCATGCCACGCGGCTGGTCGGCGATTTCGCCGAAAATTTTGGGCGCTTTCAAATCTTCGAGCGACAGTATCTTCGACGGAATAGTCCGCATGACGGCGGCGGCCCCGCGCTGCTGGACGAACGCGTTGACGCGAAACCGCGCGAGGTTGGGAATCGCGAACGAGAAATCGCACTCGAGATTTTCTTCGTAGAACTTGCGCTGGCCATCGTTCATGATGTCGTACACCATGCCGTGGACGTCCTTGTGCTCCATCGCCGGCAGGTTGATGCGGCGCACGTCGCCGTGCACGCGGATCATCGGCGGCAGGCCCGACGACAGGTGCAGGTCGGAGGCCTTGTTCTTGACGACAAACGCGAGCAGTTCCGAGATGTCCATTATAATTTCCTGGTTGCGGGGATGAGTAAACGCAACGCGCCTGCCGCGATGCGGCGTCAGTCAAAAGTTTTTTTGCTCTAAGTCCGCGAAATTATGGCCACAATCGAGGTTAACTTGCAAGCCGCCTTGCAGGCGATAAGGCTGCGCATTGCGACGGCGGCCAGCGCGTGCGGACGCGATCCCGCCACGGTTACGCTGCTCGGGGTGAGCAAAACCTTCAGCGCGGACGCTGTCGCCGCCGCGCTTGCATGCGGACAGCATGCATTTGGCGAGAATTATGTGCAGGAAGCCCTTGAAAAAATCGCAGCGCTGAAAAATGCCGGCATCGAGTGGCATTACATCGGTCCCATTCAAAGCAACAAAACGCGCGATATCGCGGAAAACTTCGCGTGGGTGCACAGCGTCGATCGCGCCAGGATCGCCGAACGGCTGGCGGCGGCGCGTCCCGCGCATCTGCCCCCTTTGCAGATCTGCATCCAGATCAACATCGGCGGCGAAGACACTAAGAGCGGCGTCGCACCCGCGGATACGCTGGCGCTCGCGCGTGCCGTCGCGGCATTGCCGCGGCTCAAATTACGCGGATTGATGGCGATTCCGCCCGCGAGCTCCGACCCGGCACACCAGCGCCGCGATTTCGCCGCGGTGCGCGAACTCAAAGACCAGCTCGTCGGGAGCGGCATCGCGCTCGATACCTTGTCGATGGGTATGTCGGCCGACCTGGAAGCCGCGATTGCCGAAGGCGCCACGCTGGTGCGCGTCGGCACCGCGATCTTTGGCGCGCGCGAAACCCGCC
>JBKJMN010000078.1:0-6694 GCA_046596405.1 Burkholderiales bacterium | reverse complement strand
CGGGCATCACAGTCAACCAGCTGATCGATGAATTCTGCGGTGGCATGCTGCCCGCTGGCGCCAGATGAACGCCGGGCTTCGCGACACGACCGCTGACCGAGAACGAGCGCAGTCCCTTGCGGCCGTTTCGACCCTGATCGGCGAACCACGCCGCGCCCTTTTCTACAATATCGCGCACCCACAACAGCGTCTCCATGTTGTGCTCGAGCGTCGGACGATTGAAGAGTCCGACCTGCGCGACATACGGCGGGCGCAGCCGCGGCATGCCGCGCTTGCCTTCGATCGATTCGATCATCGCCGATTCTTCGCCGCAGATGTACGCGCCCGCGCCGCGCCGCAAATGAATCGGCGGCATCGCACAGGGCGGATTTTTCTGTAGCGCCGCGATTTCGCGCTCGAGAATCACGCGACAGCCCGCATACTCGTCACGCAAATAAATGTACACCTCGGAAATCTGCGCGGTCCACGCCGCGATCAACACGCCGTCCAGGAACCGGTGCGGATCGCGCTCGAGGTAATAGCGGTCCTTGAACGTGCCGGGTTCGCCCTCGTCGATGTTGACGGCCATCACGCGCGGGGCGGGCTCGCCGCGCAGGATGCGCCATTTGCGGCCGGTCGGGAAACCCGCGCCGCCCAGCCCGCGCAGGCTGGAGGCTTCCATCGTCTTCAACAGGTCTTCGGCGTCGCGCCGGCCTTCGACGCACTCCGCCGCCAGCTGGTAACCGCCTTGTTTGCGGTACTCGTCGTAATCGATGTACTTCGCTACGGCACACTGCGTTTTGCCGGCCCTGACTTCAGCTTCAACGCTCGCGACCGTCGCGTGCGCGACCGGATTCTGGCCGACCGCCACCGCGGGGGCCTGCTCGCAGCGGCCGATGCACGGCGCCGGAATCACGCGCACGTTCGCCCCCAGCGTCGCGCGCAACTTTTCGAGCAGCGGTTGCGCGCCGGCAAGCTCGCACGAGAGCGAGTCGCAGACGCGCACCGTGATCCCTGGCGGCGCAGTGTCGCCCTCCTTGATTACGTCGAAGTGATGATAGAAAGTCGCGACCTCGTAGACTTCCGCGTAGGCGAGCGCCATTTCTCGCGCCAGCGCGACCAGGTGCGCGGCCGAAATACAGCCGTAGCGGTCCTGGATCTTGTGCAGATGCTCGATCAGCAAGTCGCGCCGCCGGGGCGCTGCGCCGAGCAGTGCGCGCACGTCGGCGAGCGCCGCCGCGTCGACCGGACGGCCTTTTAGTTTGCCGCGTTTGTCTTTTTTCTGATTTGTCGCTTCCAATCTCACTCCTTCGCGCGCGAAGCCTCATCGGGCGGCGCGCCGCTGAAACAAAATGCGCCTGTCGCTACAGGCGCAGATCAAACGGTGCGACGCAACGGCCCGCCTGCTTTACTTCAGCACCGATTTCAACAGGATGCCCATGTGCGCGGGATTGCGCGTGATTTTAATGCCGCACTCCTCCATGACCGCGAGCTTTTCGTCCGCGGTACCCTTGCCGCCGGAAATAATCGCGCCGGCGTGGCCCATGCGTTTGCCTGGCGGCGCAGTCAGTCCGGCGATGAAGCCGACCACGGGCTTTTTCATGTTGGCCTTGATCCAGCGCGCGCAATCCTCTTCGTCGGAGCCGCCGATTTCGCCAACCATGATGACCGCTTCCGTGGCGGGGTCATCGTTGAACATTTTCATGATGTCGATGTGCTTGAGACCATTGACCGGATCGCCGCCGATGCCGACGCACGACGACTGACCCAGGCGCTGCTCGCGCAACTGGCCCACCGCTTCATAGGTCAGCGTGCCCGAACGCGACACTACCCCGACCGGCCCCTTCTTGTGGATATGGCCCGGCATGATGCCGATTTTGATTTCATCCGGCGTGATTACGCCCGGGCAGTTGGGCCCGATCAACTTCGTGCGCTTGCCCCGCATCTTGTACTTGGTGCGTATCATGTCGCGCACCGGGATGCCTTCGGTGATGCAGATCACGAGATCGAGGTCCGCTTCGACCGCTTCATCGATCGCGGCCGCGGCAAAGGGCGGTGGCACGTAAATCACGGAGACGTTGGCGCCCGTCTGTTCCTTGGCTTCCCGGACGGTAGCAAAAATCGGAATGCCTTCGTACGACTCGCCAGGCTTTTTCGGGTTCACGCCCGCCACATAGCAATTGCCGCCGTTCGCGTATTCCTTGCCCGTCTTGGTATGAAACTGGCCGGTCTTGCCAGTGATGCCCTGGGTCATCACGCGCGTGTTCTTGTCGATCAGGATGCTCATTTTTTCCCCTTGCCCGCGCTCTTGCGTGACGCCTTGCGTGCCGGACGTTTTTTCGCCGGATTGGACTTGACGCGTTTGCTGCGTTTACTTGAGGCGGCGGGACGTTTCGGAGCCGCCTTCCCTGCTGCACGGGATTTGGTTTTCGTCTTGGCTTTGGGCTTGGCTTTGGGCTTAGCCGTCGGCTTGGCTTTTGGCTTGGGCTGCAGTTTACGCGTCCCCGCAGGTTTCACTTTGGCAGCGGGTGCTGCCCGCGGCACGCGCGCTTCATCCGGCGGCCTGCCGGTACCGCCCGTCGCTTTCACCACCTTGGCCGCCGCATCTGCCATGTTGCTGGCAGAAAGAATCGGCAGACCCGAATCGGCCAGAATTTTCTTGCCCAGATCGACGTTGGTGCCTTCGAGCCGCACCACCAGCGGCACGGTCAGCTTCACCTGGCGCGCCGCGGTGACTATACCTTCCGCGATCACGTCGCATTTCATTATGCCGCCGAAGATATTGACGAGGATCGCTTTGACATGCGGATTTTTTAGCATGATCTTGAACGCTTCAGTCACTTTCTCGGCCGATGCGCCGCCACCGACGTCGAGAAAGTTCGCCGGGCTGCCACCGTAGAGCTTCGTAATATCCATCGTCGCCATCGCAAGCCCGGCGCCGTTGACGAGGCATCCGATATTGCCGTCGAGCGAAATATACGAGAGGCCGAATTTCGAGGCTTCGATTTCGGCCGGGTCTTCCTCGTCGAGATCGCGCATCGCGACGAGGTCGGGATGGCGAAACAGCGCGTTGTCGTCGAAATTCATTTTGGCGTCGAGCGCGACCACCTCACCGGCGCCGGTCAGGATCAGCGGATTGATCTCGGCGAGCGACGCGTCGGTCTCGTCGAACGCCTTGTAGAGTCCTTGCAGCGCAGGACGCGCTTTGGCGACAGAATCAGCGGGAATGCCGATTTTGCGCGCGATATCGTCGCACTCGCTATCCTTCAGGCCGGTACCCGGATCGATGAAAACCTTGTGGATTTTCTCCGGCCGGTTGGCGGCGACTTCTTCGATGTCCATGCCGCCTTCACTGCTCGCCATCAGGCACACGCGCTGCGTGCCGCGGTCAACGACCATGCCGACATACAGTTCTTTTTTGATGTCGGCGCCTTCTTCAACCAGCAACCGCCGCACTTTTTGGCCTTCGGGTCCGGTCTGATGCGTCTTGAGCATCATGCCGAGAATCTGCCGCGCATATTCTTTGACTTCTTCCGGCGATTTGGCGACCTTCACGCCGCCGCCTTTACCGCGGCCGCCGGCGTGGATTTGCGCCTTGACGACCCACACTTTGCCGCCGAGCCGGTTGGCCGCGTCGACGGTTTCATCGACGCTGAAGCACGGGATTCCCTGCGGAGTCATAACGCCGTATTTGCGCAGGATTTCTTTCGCCTGGTATTCGTGGATCTTCATGTACCGCCTTCTCGTAACACGTGCCGCGGCCGCCGACCGCAATGCACACAGATTAACGCTAACTTAACCACGGCCCGGCGGACCGGCCTTGACTGCAATCGACAATATTACCGTTTGGGTAATTTCAGACGCAGGCCTGCACACTGGTGACGCGCAGGCTGCTGGTGTCCCACCCTTCGCCGCGCGTTGCCATCCCGATTTCGTTGGCGCCTTGAAACAGCGCGCACGCGCCGCGCAAGTATAGCCGATTCGCCGCCGGCCTCGCGCGCGCCGTGTGCAGGATTCCGCGTGAGCGAAACTTCACCGGTCGCTGCATGGACTGCCTGAAAACAGGACTGGCGCCTACCCTATAACCGGCGTGTGGTGGCTTCCCCAACGTCGCATTTTGCGACGCAACAAGAGGCGGATGACGGGCCAGCGCGCCGGTTCGCCGCCTAAGCGGCCATTTTTCCGGTAACCACAAAAAAAGAAGCGCAACCCCGTAGGGTTGCGCTAAGGTTCCACCAAAGGAGGAGGTTTTGGAGGATGTGCGCCGACACCTGTAAAGGTGCCCAACGCGAAAACATTGTGGCGCAAGGCCAGGCCTTTTGCAAGCGTTTTCTGTTGCTTTGCAATATAAGCGCTCAGAGACCAATCTTCAGCTAATAATATCTTTTTATAACAGATGCTTAAGCAGAAAACGACCAGCGCTTAAACCAACGAAACCACACGCCGGAGTTGCGCCGCGTCAGCGTACGACCATCACGGGGATTTTAGAGTAGGTCAACACTTTGCGCGTCTCGCTACCGAGCAGTACCGCCGCAAGTCCTTTGCGGCCATGCGAATGCAGCAGAATCAAATCGCAGGCGCGCGCTTCCGCGATCTTGAGGATGGCGTCACAGGGATGATCGCTCGTTTCGCAAACCGTCTCGCAGGACACGCCTGCCTCACCGCACATTTGCGCGATGAATTCGAGATAGCCGTCCGCGCGCATGCGCGCTTCCTTCTCGATGCGCTCTTCCGTGACGGGATCGAACGCGCCTTCATAGGCGATCATCAGGTGGTAATCGGGAATGGCATGCACGCCGGTCACGCGCGCGCCGTGAAACCTGGCCAGTTCGACGCCGGTACGGATCGCTTTCTGCGACAGTGCTGAACCATCGGTGGGGATCAGGATATGCTTGAACATACGACCCTCCTCGCGCGGCTGGCTGCCGGGTCAGGCAACCTTATCAAACGGCCGCGGCGAGAGCAAATGCCGGGCGCAATCCCGTGGCTGTGCAGCGGGCTACGGCTATTCGGGCGCAATGCCCGCTTGCGCCACGACCTTGATCCACTTCGCGATCTCGGCGCGGTTGAACTGATCGTACTCGTCGGGCGAACTCGCCACGACCTCCGCGCCCTGCTTCGCCAGCGTGTCTTTCACGCGCGGATCATTGAGCGCCTTGACGAGGCTCGCGTGCAGCTGGTCGATCACCGTGCGCGGCGTGGCCGCGGGCGCCATCAGCCCGAACCCGCTGGAAACGACGAAACCCGCCACGCCCGCTTCCTCCATGGTCGGCGTCGTCGGCGCGGCGGCTGAGCGTTGTTTGCCGGTCTGCGCGATCATGCGCAGGCGGCCGGTCTGCACGTGCTGGATCGCCGCCGGCATGCTCGGAAACTGAAGCTGCACCTGGCCGGCCACCAGATCTATCATCGCCTGACCGGTGCCCTTGTAGGGCACGTGCACCAGCTTGATTTTCGTCATCGAGCTCAATAGTTCCGCGGACAGATGGCCCACGGTGCCGACCCCCGCCGTCGAATAATTGATCTGGCCGGGGCGCGCGCGCGCAATCGCGATGAATTCTTTGACCGTTTTTGCCGGCAGCGACGGATGCACGACGAAGGCGGTCGGCACGTCGGCGATAATCGAGACCGGCGCAAAATCCCTGACCGAATCGTACGGCAGTTTTTTCACCATCGCCGGATTGATCGTATGGCCTGCCGAAACCATCAGGATCACGTAGCCGTCGGGCGCCGCGCGCGCGACGACTTCGGTGCCAATGATGCCGCCCGCGCCGCCCCGGTTTTCGACGACGAGCTGCTGGCCCATGATTTCCGACATCGCCGGCGAAAATGCGCGCGCGATGATGTCGGTGTTGCCGCCGGCCACGAACGGCACGATCATGCGCACGGGCTTGACGGGATAATTCTGCGCGTGCGCGGCGCCGATCACGCCGCCCGCCAGCACACACACCGCCGAACGCCATGCAGTACTCGTTGTCATGCCTGCTCCTCCGTATCTGCGCACCGCGTGCGCGCAATCGCGGCCGTTTCAGCCGTGCTATTCTTGTGGCGGCCATTATAGAGGGCCGCCACGCGCCGTCCAGCGCGCACTCGCATCCGACCGGCACACCGGTCGACTCATTCATCGCCTCCACCACGTCCAGGATTTTTTATGCCGCTTAGCATGATATTGACCGGTGACATCAACCTGATGAACGTCACCGACCCCGAAGTTCCTTTCAAGCAGGTCGGCAAAGAATTCCGCGCCACCGACGCCGTCCTGAGCAATTTCGAATGCTGCCTGTACGATCCGCCGGGTGCGCACTCGGTCGATACTTCCGAAGGGTTCTACGCGCACCCGGGCCCCGGCGGTGAAGCGCTTAAGCGCGCCGGCATTCATGCGGTGGGCATCGCGAACAACGTCAATTACGGCGACGCGGCGATCACCTCATCGGTCGCCCGGCTCGACGAACTCGGTATTCCGCATACCGGCGCGGGCGTGAACCGCGCGGCGGCGCGCGCGCCGGTGATACTCGAGCGCAGCGGCGTGCGCATCGGGTTTCTGCAGCGCACGTCGGTTTATTGGCCGACCAACCACGAAGCCGGCGATCACGCGGCGGGTGTCGCCGTGATACGCGGCCACACCGCGTACCAATTGCCGCTGCACAAGACCCGGCCTGAAATTCCGCCGTGCAACCGGCCGGGCCTGCCCCCCATCATCAAAACGTGGGCCGATCCC
>JBKJMN010000008.1:0-16830 GCA_046596405.1 Burkholderiales bacterium | reverse complement strand
GCCTTGACTTCGTACGTCTCGGAATCGACGGAAATGTCCGGCAGGTAATCGTTGAGTTTCATGTCCGCTTTGCGCAACTTGCGAGTGCCCTTGATCGCGACCAGCGGCTTATGCAGTTTGAGTTTGGCGATAGCGGGATTTTTCAGCGCCGCTTTCGACACGAACGTAACGGACGTATTGAGCGCCTTGCCGAATGCGCCGAACATCGGGCGGTAGTGAACGGGCTGCGGCGTCGGGATCGACGCATTGGGGTCGCCCATCGACGCGGCGGCTATCATGCCGCCCTTCAATATCAGGGAAGGCTTCACGCCGAAGAACGCGGGCTTCCACACCACGAGGTCCGCCAGCTTGCCGGCTTCGATCGACCCGACTTCGCTCGCTATCCCATGAGTGATCGCCGGATTGATCGCGTACTTGGCGATATAACGTTTGACGCGGAAATTGTCGTGGTCTTTCGAGTCGCCGGGCAGCGCGCCCCGCTGCTGTTTCATTTTGTGCGCGGTCTGCCAGGTGCGAATGATGACTTCGCCCACGCGCCCCATGGCCTGCGAATCACTCGAGAACATCGACAGCGCGCCGAGGTCGTGCAGGATATCTTCGGCGGCTATGGTTTCACGCCGGATGCGCGATTCGGCGAACGCGACGTCTTCGGCGATTTTCGAGTCGAGGTGATGGCACACCATCAGCATGTCAAGGTGCTCGTCGAGGGTGTTGATTGTGTAGGGGCGCGTCGGATTAGTCGATGACGGCAATACATTCGCTTCGCCGCAGACCTTGATGATATCGGGCGCGTGGCCGCCACCCGCACCTTCCGTGTGAAACGTGTGGATAGTGCGGCCTTTGAAAGCCTTGATCGTCGTTTCGACAAAGCCCGATTCGTTCAACGTGTCGGTGTGGATCGCGACCTGCACGTCCATCTGGTCGGCGACGGCGAGGCACGCGTCGATCGCAGCGGGGGTCGTGCCCCAGTCTTCATGCAACTTGAGTCCGATGGCGCCGTATTGCACCTGCTCGCGCAGCGGGCCCGCCAGACTTACATTGCCTTTGCCGAAAAATCCGAGATTCATCGGGAACGCTTCGGCGGCCTCGAGCATTTTCATCATATGCCACGGGCCCGGCGTGCACGTCGTGGCGAACGTGCCGGTCGCGGGACCGGTGCCGCCGCCGAGCATCGTCGTCACGCCCGACATCAGGGCCTCGTCGATTTGCTGCGGGCAGATGAAATGGATGTGCGTGTCGATGCCGCCGGGCGTGACTATCATGCCCTCGCCGGCAATGATTTCGCTCGCGCCACCGATCACGATAGTCACGCCCGGCTGGATATCGGGATTGCCGGCCTTGCCGATGCCGCTGATGCGGCCGTTCTTGATCCCGATATCGGCCTTGACGATGCCCCAGTAGTCGACGATCAGCGCGTTGGTGATGACCGTGTCGGCGCAGTCCTTCCAGTTGCGCTGGCTCTGGCCCATGCCGTCGCGGATGACTTTGCCGCCGCCGAATTTGACCTCTTCGCCGTACGTCGTGAAATCTTTTTCGACTTCGATGATGAGGTCCGTGTCCGCGAGGCGCACGCGATCGCCCGTCGTGGGCCCGAACATTTCCGCATAAGCGTGGCGGCCGATTTTGAGCGTCATTTTTTACCTTTCGCGCGCACGGCCGGCTTCTTTGCCGCGGCTTGGTCGAGCTTACCCATGACTTCACCCAGAAAACCGTACACGATACGGTCGCCATCCAGCGCCACCAACGCGACGGTGCGCTCCTGGCCGGGCTCGAAGCGGACTGCGGTGCCGGCCGCGATGTTCAGCCTGAATCCGCGTGCAGCGGCGCGGTCGAAGGCGAGCGCCGCGTTCGTCTCGAAGAAATGATAGTGCGAGCCGACCTGGATCGGCCGGTCGCCGGTGTTCGCGACCTTGAGAGTCAAAGTCTTGCGACCTTGGTTGAGCTCGATATCGCCGCTCGCCGTGAAGATTTCGCCGGGTATCATTTCACTGTCTCCTTCGCCAAATTCCCAGGCCTATTCCTATTGAGAATTACATAACGTTGTGACAATAAACCTTCCCGCCTTCGGCCCCCTCGCTTTGCTCTCCCCACCCTTCCCTCATCCCCACCCTTCTTCCGGAGGGAGAAGGGCTTACCTCTACCTCCGGGAGAGGGACCGAGGGCGAGGGAAGCTTTTGGCACGCTACGCATTTGTCATACAGTTATGTAAAGATCAATAATAGCCCAAGCCACAGATACACACAGATGAACACAGATAATTCAAAAACGAAGTCGAGTGATGATGCTATTGATTTGTCATATGTGTGTATCTGTGTTTATCTGTGGCTGATATTTCTAAACGATCGGCTGGTGCACGGTGACGAGCTTGGTGCCGTCGGGAAACGTCGCCTCGACCTGAATCTCGGTGATCATCTCCGGCACGCCTTCCATCACGTCGTCGCGGCCGAGCAGCGTCGTGCCGAAGCTCATCAGTTCAGCGACCGTCCTGCCGTCACGCGCGCCCTCCATGATGGCCGCAGTCACGAATGCGACAGCCTCCGGATAATTGAGCTTGAGGCCGCGTCCCTTGCGTCTTTCCGCGAGCAACGCCGCAGTAAAAATCAGCAGCTTGTCTTTTTCGCGTGGTGTGAGTTCCATATCGATAGGCTTTCAGGTAGTCCAGATGCGCGGCGTCACAGCGGCGCGTCCGGTGAACTGCGGCCGCAGCAGGCGCCACAGGTCGATAAAATAGCATTTTGCCTGCTCGCTCGAATGCCCGAGATAGCGCGCGACAAAAATATTCGGCATCGCAGTGATGCCGCTGCGCCCCGGGCCGTCGAATTTTACAGCGCGGCATTGGGCCACCAGCCCGGGCGCGACGGTCTGCCCGGCCGCGAGCATGAGTGCGCTCACCGGTGCGCCGTTCAGGCCCGCCGCGCTTGTAAGCAGGCGGGAGCCGCCATTGAGCCGGCAGCGCTCGCTCCACAGCAGTTCGCCGCCGAGCGAGATTTCAGTCGACTGCCTTATGTCGCCGGCCGCGTACGTCTCGCCCGCCGCCGTGCGTCCCAGGCATAAGACCTCCCAGCCGAGATAGTTGCCGCCGTTAAGCGCAATCGACGTCTGCATGCGGGCTGCCGCGCGATCGAACACGATCGTTTCAGGCGGCAGCCATTCGAGCGTTGCGCCCGCTTGGACCTTGATGGCGAGCTTCTGCGCGGCGGGAGCGTCCTGCGTCCGGTACCATTTGGTCGCGCCGGGCATGGTGATCAGAACTTGTGCGCCCGCATCCAGCGTGACGTCGAGCGCAAGCTGATCGTTGCCGGCAATGCCGCCGGGGGGATGCAGGATCAGCGTGTGACACACCTCGGCACCTTCCGGATACAGCGACTTCTGCACGGTCAGTGGCCCGGTATGCGTTTTGCGCCGCAGATGAGTGCCTCTGCCCGTATGCGCATATTCCAATTGCAAATGCGCGAGCCAGCCCGGTCGCGCGACGGGCTTCAGGGAGCGGGGCAAGTCGATGCCGGCAGGAGGCTGGACGGAAAGCACGATATCGTTCTGGTGACCGGCGCCCATTATGCAGGTTTCGGACGTGCCCAACATAATGAAACACGCACACGCGTTTCGCTAAGGACTCTACGCTAATCCACTCCGGGCGCGGCCACGCGGCGTATCAATGCCCGGCCGCGAGCGCGCTTGCCAGCTTTTCCAGGGGTGCGGTCCAGCCGACGATTGCCCCTTGCGCGCGGATCATTTCGAGCGTTGCGCGCTTGAATTCGGGGAAATAACTTTCGGTCGCGTCTTCGATCAGCAGACTGTCGTAGCCGCGATCGTTGGCTTCGCGCATGGTCGTCTGCACGCAAACCTCGGTAGTGCACCCGGCAAACAGCAGATGGGTGATGCCCTGCAGGCGCAGGATGTCGCCGAGCGCCGTGGCGTAGAACGCGCCTTTGCCCGGCTTGACGATCACCGTCTCGCCGGGCAGCGGCGCGAGTTGGGCGACGATTTCATTGCCCGGTTCGCCGTCGATCAGGATGCGTCCCATCGACCCGACGTCGCCGATGCGCAAACTCGGCGCGCCGCGCCGGATTTTCGCGGGCGGGCAATCCGCGAGGTCCGTGCGGTGCGCTTCGCGGGTGTGAATCACGCGCACGCCGTGCTGACGGCACACGTCCATCAGCTTGCCTACCGTCGGCACGATTGCCGCCACGAGCGCGATATTGTTGCCCAGCGTAGCGCCGAATCCGCCGGGCTCGATGAAGTCACGCTGCATGTCGATCACGATCAACGCGGACGACGCCGGGTCGAATACGTACGGATACGGCTGGGCATCGACCGTGATCAACGCACTACGGGTCCGCGCATCCATTTTAATGTGCGGGTTCCGGCATCGCGTCAGAAGACTCATGAGGTGGCGTTTTTGCGGGCTGCGTCACCGTCGCATATTTGGCGCAAGCCGCGAGCAGCAGCGCCACGCCGAGATAACTGAAAGCGACGAGCGGCGTTTTGCCGATGCCGATCGCCTCGCTATGCATGAAGCCGAAGAATGTAAGCACCGCGCCGGCGAGCGCGAAGGCAGCCGCCTTGTTGAAGGTGCGGTCGATCATGCACGCCGTGATGCCGGCAAGAATCAGGCTCACGAGTATCGCGCCGCCGCCGAGCACCTCGAGACCGTGATAAAGCACGCCGACCTGGCCCAGTTTGTCGAGGCCCACCGCCGCCGCGCTGGTGCCGGCGGCGCCCAGCGAATTGTCGATCATCAGCTTGCCCCACGCCGCCACCTGCGGCACGAGCGCGAGCACGACGGCCGGCGCATGGCTCCGCGGTGTTTCCTGGAACGCCTGCGCGCCGATCAGCATGCCGATATAGAGCAGGATCGGAGAAATCGCGACGACGGGAATCAACGCCATCAACAACGCGAGAATGCCGAACCACGACAGCACCAGCACCATCACGCCGGTGGCCGCGGAATAGCCGATGCGCCCACCGATGGCTTTCCAGCCCGGGTGACCGATGTAGACGGCATTGATAAAAGGATTCCCCATCAGGCAGCCGATCAGGCTCACCACACCATCGGCCGTGAGCACGCGCGTGGTCGGGAAACTGTCGCCACCCGCCGCGGCGCTCTCCACGTTGTCCATTGCCTCGACGAGATCGTAAATGCCGAACGGGATCGCCGTCACCAGGATCACGCCGAGAAATTCGAAGCCGCCGAACACGTGGCTAATCGCGGACAGTGGCACCGAGAAACCGAAACTCGCGAACGAGCCCCCGAGATTCGCAAGGCTCATGCCGCCGAAGTTGAGACCCAGCGCGGTCGAGCCCCACGCGATCGCAGAACCGACGATGATGGCAACGAGTCCCGCCGGAATTCCTTTGTAGTAGCGGACGCCCCCTACCCAGCTCGCGAGCAGGATCACGAAACATACGACGCCGATCACCGGCGTCATGTACATGTCGAGCGCGGGCTTCATCGAAATGAAAGCGATCGAAACGCCGGCCAGCGCCCCCAGCAAGGCGGCACGCGGCGTGATTTTGCGTATATACGGCGCGAGAAAGCCGCCGGCCATCAGCACGAAACTCTGGATGAAAACCCACGTGAGCCCGGCTTCCCAGCCTTTAACCGGATCGCCGGTTTTGAGCGCGATCGGCAACATGATCACGAACACGACGACGAACATGTGCGGCACGCTGATCCCCGAGGGCAGCGCGCACACGTCGGTACGTCCGCTGCTCTTGGCGAGCTTGTAGGCGAGCCAGGCGTAATAGAACGTGCTCAGGCACAACATGAGCCCGGTCGCGGGCAGAATGCGGCCGAAGATCAGATCGTCCGGCATTTTCAAAACGTAACGCAGCAGCGCGGTCAAGGTCAGCATGTTGACCAGAATATTGGTGCCGAAGCCGAAGAACGCGTTCCAGTCCCCGGTGGTCCACAGCGCAGGTTTGCTCGTCGTCATCATAGTGCCTCCCTTTATTACCATTCAGCAACCGGACGCGCGGGACGGCTCGCATTGCACGAGCCGCCCGCACCCCATCCCGAAAACTGCTTCGCCGGACGCGGCGACACTGGCGTGTCGGCGGCCGGCGAATCCCCTTCTTAGTAATTCAACTGCACGCCCAGCACGAACTGGTCGGTTTTACGCACGGCAGCAGCGAGACGCGTATCCTCGAAATTCGAGTACACCGCGCTGACTTTGGCATTGAACCCCTTGATCAGGTAATTCACGCCGAAATCGATACCTTTGTTCGTCGTCGCCGTGATGTCGCGTTTTTGTTTCTGATAGCGGACGAACGGCTGAAACTGGCCCCAGCCGACGAACTGCGGAAACAGGACGGCGACCGTGCCGAGGTAGGTTTTGCCGGCCACCATTCCGCCGACGCTGCCTGTCGCCCCCAGACAACCTGGCGCACCGGTTTCACCCGAGCCGCAATCGACGGCGCCGAGATCGGTCTTCTGATACATGGCCTCGAATGTCGGCACGATTCCGCCCTCAAGTTTCTTTTCGATCAAGAGGTCGAAGTCATATACCTTCAAATTGCCGGCGGCCGCGGCGCTGCCGACGCCGTTCGACTGGCTCTGCACCGACGCACCGAGCGCGAAAATATTTTTCGCACCCAGATAAGTTGCGTTACGGTAGTAACCGCCTTCCGCATCCCAAAAATTGTATTCAAGGCGTCCCGCGTAAAGATTGCGATTACTCTGATTGGAGAGCCCGGCGACGCGGTTGTGGCCGTTGAAAATGCCCGCCGAGTAGGTCAATTTGTTATCGAACAGATTGCCCCATACCATCGCCCCGTCGTCGCGCCCTGCGATGATCGAGAGCGTGCCGCCATAGCCCACCGAGGCGATTCCGGGATACGACCATGCGCTTGTATAGAACGGTCCGTACAGGTTCGCGCGCTCGCTCGGCGGCAGCATGCGGCCCATCCAGATCTTGAACGCGTCGTTGAATTCGAATTGCGCGATGCCATCCATCAGGCGCAGATTGTCAGGCGTACCGGTGCTTCCGCTAGGCGACGCATTAAAGTTCATGGTGGCCTTGATCACCTTGCCGTATTGCGCGCTGGTGAACAGCCGCGCGTTTTCGACGGCGAAGCCATTGGAGTTCGACGTGCCGTTAGGCGCACCGTTTTGCGTCGATGTGTAGCTCGTGCGCAGGCCGATACCCATGCTCACCGATGCGTCGTCGCCGATTTTGAATTCGGCGCCTGCGTAGGCGGCCGAAACCGAACAGGCGAGCGTGGCCGCCCCGATCAGTTTCCCCAGATGCCGTCTCGCGGAGCGAGCCGCAAGATGCCTTTCCTTAGTCGTGCCCAACTGGCTCCCTGCTTTCATGATTTCCCTTTCAGATTTCGTTGGATGGAGTGCGCACCGTTAAGGCGCTGGCATGCACCAAGTTCTTCAGAGCAGCTTCCATGCCATTAATGTTGCGCCACACCATCCACGAATCGAAACGAAAGAATCAATATGACGGTTGCATTACCTTTCAAATCCGTATCACTTTGGTCAGACAATCCACCGATGACGCGCTATTTTTGCGATTCGGTGGTTTTTCGCACGCGTGGAAAAGTCAGCGGATAGTGGTTTTTCTGCACTGCAACGGCACCGATTCGGCACTGCGTGCACCAGATGGGGGCGGCACACTTTGGCGTCAGCTGGCGGGAACTGCGTCCGGATCACCGGCGAGTTTGAGGTAACAAGCTAATTGCAATACGGTTTCGTGGCTCCAGCACACCGGCCAATCGCCATGGCATGAAAAGTGCGATACCAATTCGCGCAGATCGAGCCGCATGGCGCGGTGTTATTGCGATTTAGCAAAAATTAACTTACGGGAGATTGACCACATGACACGACGCAGAACATTCATTAAACGGGTAATGTCCATCGCCGGGGCGATGACCGTATCCGGCTTGCTTGGCATGTCAGCTATGCCCGCGCAGGCTGCCGACACGATCAAAGTCGGCGTGCTTCACTCGTTGTCCGGCACCATGGCGATCAGCGAAACCGTTCTGAAAGACGTAACGCTGATGGCGATCGACGCTATCAACGCCAAGGGCGGCGTGCTCGGCAAGAAACTCGAAGCGGTGGTCGTCGATCCGGCTTCGAACTGGCCGTTGTTCGCGGAGAAAGCCCGCCAAATGCTGACCCAGGACAAAGTCGCCGTCGTCTTCGGCTGCTGGACTTCCGTTTCCCGCAAGTCAGTCTTGCCGGTCTTCGAAGAACTCAACGGTCTGCTGTTCTACCCCGTGCAGTACGAAGGTGAGGAGCTGTCCAAGAACGTGTTCTACACGGGCGCCGCGCCGAACCAGCAGGCGATACCCGCAGTCGAGTACCTGATGAGCAAAGAAGGCGGCGCCGCCAAGCGCTGGGTGCTGCTCGGGACCGACTACGTTTATCCGCGCACCACCAACAAGATCCTGCGCGCGTTCCTGAAATCGAAAGGCGTCGCCGATAAGGACATCGACGAGAAGTACACGCCGTTCGGTCACAGCGACTATCAAACGATCGTCGCCGACGTCAAGAAATTCGCAGCCGGCGGCAAAACCGCCGTGGTATCGACCATCAACGGCGATTCCAACGTGCCCTTCTACAAGGAACTCGGTAACCAGGGCCTGAAGGCAACGGACGTGCCGGTCGTGGCGTTCTCGGTCGGGGAAGAAGAACTGCGAGGCGTCGACACCAAGCCGCTCGTCGGCCACCTTGCCGCGTGGAACTACTTCATGTCGCAGAAAAATCCGGCCAATGACGCGTGGAAGAAGGAATGGGCCGCGTATGCGAAAAAAATGAAACTGCCGAACGCCGACAAACCGCTGACCAACGACCCGATGGAAGCCGCCTGGATCGGCATCCATATGTGGAAGCAAGCCGTTGAGAAAGCGAAATCAACGGATACGGACAAAGTCGTCGCCGCGATGGCCGGCCAGACCTTCCCCGCGCCGTCAGGCATTACCTCGAAAATGGACGAAAAGAACCATCATCTGCACAAGTCCGTCTTTATCGGCGAAGTCCAGGCCGACGGCCAGTTCAAAGTCGTATGGAAAACCCCCGGCCCGGTCAAAGCCAAGCCGTGGAGCCCGTACATTCCCGAGAATAAGGACAAGAAGGATGAACCGGACCTGAGCGCGAAGAAGAAATAAGTTAGTATTGAAACGAAGTGGCGGCGCGAAAGCGCCGTCGCCGTTTTATGGCCTCCATAATTATCGAGTGTTACATTATTGATGGCGAAAACTTTCCCGCCTTCGGCCCCGTCGCTTTGCTCTCCCCACCCTTCTCCCGGAGGGAGAAGGGCTTTTCTTCCCTCGCCCTCCGGGAGAGGGACCGAGGGTGAGGGAACGTTTTGACGAGCGGCGCCATTGTCATCTATTACGTAATGCTCAATAGAACTTCAATCCTGATGCGCGCAGTTTATTCGTTCATTCTGTTCTGCCTGCTCGCGGTGAGCTTTCCCGCGCGCGCGCTGGATGCGGAAGTGATGCGCAAGCTCGCGTTCGGCGACAACGACGAGCAGGTCGCCGCGGTGGCGGCGCTCGTGGCCGAAGGCGATACTGCCGCAGCCACGTTGCTGCAGGCGTTGGCGGACGGCGAACTGCAAACCGCCGCCAAGCGGGTGCTGATAGTCAAAGGCGAGCAAGGCGTCGATGCCATGACCGGCCAGAAGGTCGATCCGCTGCCTGCCGAGCGCGAAGACGTCGCTGCCAATAACCGGCTGCGTCGCGAGCTCGCGACTGCGCTGGCCGCGCTCAAGTTGCTCTCGCCGGATCGCGCCGCGCGCTACGCCGCCGCCAAGGAGCTTTCGGGCGGCGCCGAAGATGCGATGCTCCCGCTGTTGAAAAAAGCGCTCGCCAAAGAATCCGATCCGCAGATCAAGCCGATGCTGGAAATCATCCAGGCGGCGCTCGAACTCAAAAGCACCGATCGCGCGACGCGCCTCGGTGCGATCCGCATTCTCGGCCTCTCCAACAACTCGAATGCCAAGACGCTGCTGCTCTCGGCGCTGGAAAAAACCCCTGACGGCAAGTATGTCGAAACCGACGAAGAGATTTATGTCGAGGCGCAGAAGAGCCTGCGCGCGGTCGAAGGGCGGCTCGCCTGGGGCGATCGCATCGGCGTATTGTTTTCCGGCGCAAGTCTGGGCTCCATTCTGCTGCTCGCGGCGCTGGGGCTCGCAATCACCTACGGCTTGATGGGCGTCATCAATATGGCGCACGGTGAGCTCATCATGATTGGCGCCTATACGACTTACGTGATCCAGAACCAGTTCAGGGCCCACCTGCCCGCCGCGTTCGACTGGTACTTGCTGGTGGCGGTGCCGGGCGCCTTCCTTGCGGCGGCGCTCGTAGGCATCGTGCTCGAGCGCACCGTCATCCGTTTTTTGTACGGCCGTCCGCTCGAAACGCTGCTCGCGACCTGGGGCATCAGCTTGTTCCTGATCCAGCTCGTGCGCACGACGTTTGGCGCGCAAAACGTGCAGGTCGAAAACCCCTCGTGGATGTCGGGCGGGGTCGAAATTTTCACCAACGTCGTGTTGCCGTATAGCCGGATCGCGATTATTTTCTTCGCAGCGCTTGTGCTCGTACTGGTGTGGTTGATGCTCACGCGCACGCGCCTTGGCCTGTTCGTGCGCGCAGTCACCCAAAACCGCACGATGGCAGGCTGCGTCGGCGTCGCCACGCCGCGCATCGACATGCTCGCGTTCGGCCTTGGTTCGGGCATCGCGGGTCTCGCCGGCTGCGCGCTGTCGCAAATCGGCAACGTCGGCCCCGACCTCGGGCAATCGTATATCGTCGACTCGTTCATGGTCGTGGTGCTGGGCGGCGTCGGCCAGCTCGCGGGCACTGTCTACGCAGGTCTCGGGCTGGGGTTGCTCAACAAGGTGCTCGAAGGATGGTCGGGCGCGGTGCTCGCGAAAATCGCCATCCTCGTATTTATCATTATCTTCATCCAGAAACGCCCGCAGGGTCTGTTCGCGCTGAAGGGGCGCGTCACGGAAAGCTGATATGGGCATCACGCACAAAATCACGCGGCTCTACGGCGCCAAAGGCTGGGCGGCGATCGCCGCGTTCATGCTGGTCGTGCTGGTGGTCTTTCCGGCTTTGAACCTCATGGTGCCCAAGGATAGCCCGTTCTATCTGTCGGACTACTTCGTCGCGCTGGCCGGCAAGATCATGTGCTATGCGATGGTCGCGCTCGCGATGGATCTGATCTGGGGCTATACCGGCATCCTGAGTCTCGGCCACGGGCTGTTCTTCGCGCTCGGCGGTTATGCAATGGGCATGTATTTGATGCGCTCAATCGGGCTCGATGGCGTATACCACAGCGTTCTCCCCGACTTCATGGTGTTTTTGGACTGGAAAGCCTACCCGTGGTACTGGGCGGGCACCTCGAGCTTCTGGTACTGCGCGCTGCTCGTCGTGCTGGTACCCGGCCTGCTCGCTTTCGTATTCGGTTTTTTCGCGTTCCGCTCGCGCATCAAGGGCGTGTACTTCTCGATCATCACGCAGGCGCTGACCTTCGCTTTCATGCTGCTCTTCTTCCGCAACGACACCGGCTTCGGCGGCAACAACGGATTCACTGATTTCAAGCGCATCCTCGATTATCCGATCGCGACTTCGGAAACCCGCATGGCGCTCTTCGTCATCACCGGCACCACGCTGATCGCCACCCTGCTGCTCGCGCGCTACCTCGTGCAATCCAAGTTCGGCCGCGTGCTGACCGCGATACGCGACGCGGAAAGCCGCGTGATGTTTTCCGGCTACAACCCGCTGTGGTACAAACTTTTCATCTGGACGCTGTCGGCGGTGATTTGCGGCATCGCGGGCGCACTCTACGTGCCGCAAGTCGGCATCATCAATCCGAGCGAAATGTCGCCTGCCAATTCGATCGAAATCGCAATCTGGGTCGCGGTCGGCGGGCGCGGCACGCTGGTCGGTGCACTGCTCGGCGCGGGCATCGTGAATGGCGCGAAAAGCTGGTTCACCGTCGCATTCCCCGAATACTGGCTCTTTTTCCTCGGCCTGCTCTTCATCGCCGTGACCTTGTTCATGCCGCGCGGCGTCATGGGCCTGCTCGACCAGATCAAGGCGCGCCGCGCATGAACTCGCCCAACGTCTCGCTCGAATCGCACGACGAGCCGCAGGCTTCGCAGGGGCGCGTCATCGAGCCGGGTGCGGTCGATCTCGCTCACGGCGCCATCCTTTACCTCGAAGACATCACGGTCAGTTTCGACGGCTTCCGGGCGCTGAACAAGCTGAGCCTCATGATAGAGACCGGCGAACTGCGCTGCATCATCGGCCCCAACGGCGCCGGCAAGACCACCATGATGGACGTGATTACGGGCAAGACGCGCGCCGATACGGGCACCGCGTTCTTCGGCCAGAACATCGATCTGGCGCGCTTGTCGGAAGCGGAAATCGCACACGCCGGCATCGGCCGTAAATTTCAGAAACCGACGGTGTTCGAGGCGCACTCGGTATTCGAAAATCTCGAGCTGGCGATGAAGATCGACAAGCGCGTGCGGCACAGCCTCACCGTCGAGCTCGATTCGGCGCAGCGCGACAAGATCGCCGCCACGCTGGCGCTGATCCAGCTCCAGGGCTCCGCCGATCGTCCGGCGGGCCTGCTCTCGCACGGGCAGAAGCAATGGCTCGAAATCGGCATGCTACTGATGCAGGAACCGCAGCTCTTGCTGCTCGACGAGCCGGTGGCGGGCATGACGGACGAAGAGACCGAGCGCACCGCCGAACTCTGCAATACGCTCGCCGGCCGGCATTCGCTCGTCGTGGTCGAGCACGACATGGATTTCGTCACCCGCATCGCGCGCAAAGTCACGGTGCTGCACGAAGGCAGCGTGCTCGCCGAAGGTTCGATGGACATGGTGCAGAACGATCAACGCGTGATTGAAGTCTATCTCGGTAGATAACTCCATGCTTACGATAGCCGGACTCAACCAGTATTACGGCGGCAGCCACATCCTGCGCGACTTGAGCTTCGAGGTGCCCAAGGGGGCGTGCACGACCATACTCGGGCGCAATGGCGTAGGCAAAACGACGCTGTTGAAGTGCCTGATCGGCGTGGTGCCGACGCGCTCCGGCTCCCTTACGTTCGATGGCAGGGACATCACGGCTATGCCGCCGTACGAGCGCGCGCGGCTTGGCATCGGTTACGTGCCGCAGGGCCGCGAAATTTTTCCGCGCCTGACGGTTGAGGAAAATCTGCTGATGGGACTGGCGCCGAAAGCGGGGAGCACGAAAATCCCTGCGCGTATTTTCGAGATGTTCCCGGTGCTGAAGGATATGCTGCTCCGGCGCGGCGGCGATCTGTCCGGCGGGCAGCAGCAGCAGCTCGCGATCGGTCGCGCGCTCGCAGCCGACCCGAAAATTCTGATTCTCGATGAGCCGACCGAGGGTATCCAACCGTCTATCATCAAGGACATCGGCAGCGTAATTTCGTCGCTGACCAAAGGCGGCGAAATGGCCGTTTTGCTGGTCGAGCAATATTACGACTTCGCCAAATCGCTCGCCGACCACTATCTCGTGATGTCGCGCGGCGAAATCATCAAGCAGGGCCTGGGCAAAAACATGGACAGCGAAAACGTGCGGGCCTGCCTTGCGCTATAAATTCCGCTTTATCGTCTAGACACCTGCGCATGGATCCGAAACTCATCGACAAAGCATTCGTTGCGAGCGCGGCGCGCGGTGTCGGCCTCGAGATTCACCCAGCGCATATGCCCGGGGTAGTCAGCTATTTCCAACTGATCGCCGGCATGGCGGAATCCGTCAGCGGATTTCCACTCGACGAGACCGCGGAGCACGCCGCGATTTTTACGCCATGCTCTCCGCCGACGCAGGGCTGACCGCGACAGCCGCTGCCGTACGCAGCGGCGCGGTCAGCGCAACCGAAGTAGTCCAGGCGACGCTCGAGCGCATCGAGGCGCTCGATTCCGGACTCAATTGCTTTACGGCCGTCACCGCGGAACGTGCGTTAGCCGAAGCCGCGAGCGTCGATGCGGCGCTCGCCGCCGGCCGCGACCCCGGTGCGCTGGCCGGCGTGCCTTATGCGGTAAAAAACCTTTTTGATATCACCGGGCTGCCTACCCTCGCCGGCTCCGCAATCAATGCCGGGTGCGCGCCCGCCACGCGTGACGGCGTTCTGATCGAGCGGCTTGGAGCGGCAGGCGCGGTGCTGCTCGGCGCGTTGAACATGGACGAATACGCGTATGGTTTCACGACCGAGAATACCCATTACGGGGCGACGCGCAATCCGCATGCGCTCGATCGCATCGCCGGCGGTTCGTCGGGAGGATCCGCCGCCGCGGTAGCGGGCGGGTTGGTGCCGGTCACGCTCGGCTCGGACACGAATGGCTCGATTCGCGTGCCCTCCTCGCTGTGCGGCATCTTCGGCCTCAAGCCGACCTTCGGGCGTCTGCCACGTACTGGCACTTTCCCGTTTGTGGCGAGTCTCGACCACCTCGGTCCGTTCGCGCGATCCGCGTCCGATCTCGCGGCCGCTTACGACGCGATGCAGGGTTTTGATGACGGCGACCCCGCCTGCGCGCGCCGACCCGTCGAGCGAACCGGCGATCAACTCGCTCAAGGCAGCACCGGGTTGCGGATCGCCATCGCGGGAGATTACTTCGAAGCGCGTGCGAGCGAGGACGCGCTCGAAGCGGTGCACAAGGCTGCCCGTGCGCTCAACACGACGCGGCGGGTCGTGCTGCCGGAAACCGCACGCGCACGCGCCGCCGCGTACGTGATCACCGCTGCTGAAGGCGCCAATCTGCATCTCGAGAATCTCAGGCGGCGCGCCGAAGATTTCGAACCGCTGTCGCGCGACCGCCTTCTGGCCGGCGCTCTCGTACCCGCCGCATGGTATTTGCAGGCCCAACGCTTCCGGCGCTGGTATGCACTGCAAGTTGCTGAATTGTTCAGAGATGTGGACGTTATAATCGCGCCAGCAACCCCGGTCAGCGCAACGCCGGTAGGCGCCGACACGGTAACCATCGCGGGAGAAACGATGTCGATACGTCCGAACATGGGGATTTTCACGCAACCGATTTCATTCATCGGTCTGCCGGTTGCCGCGGTGCCGATCCAGCGTGACGGCGGCATGCCGATCGGAATCCAGGTGATCGCCGCGCCGTGGCGCGAGGATGTCTGTCTGCGCGTCGCCGCCGCATTGGAAGCCGCCGGCGTCGCACGCTCGCCGGTTGCCGCGCTATGAGCGATACACAGTTCGACGTCAATTTGCCGGAGATCGTTGCCGAAGTCAGGGCCGCCTTCGACCGTTACGAAGCGGCGCTCGTGACCAATGACGTTGCGGTGCTCGACGAGTTGTTCTGGAACGCTGCGCATACCTTGCGTTACGGCGCGACTGAAAATTTATACGGTCACGCCGAGATCGCTCAATTTCGCGGCGCCCGCTCCCCACAAGGGCTGGCGCGCAAGCTACTCAAGGTCGTTGTGACGACTTACGGCCGCGACTTCGGAACGGCAAATTGCGAGTTCGAGCGCGGCGGCAAGGTCGGACGCCAGAGTCACACCTGGATCCGCACTGCCGCCGGCTGGCGCATCGCCGCCGCGCACGTCAGCATGCTGGCAGCCGCGAACTGAACGCCGCGTCAGGCTGCGACGTTGACGAACAGCCGCTGCTTGAGCTTCTTCAGGTTGTCGCGCAACTGTGCCGCGCGTTCGAACTCGAGGTTGCGCGCCGCGTCGAGCATTTCCTTCTCGACGTGCTTGATTTCACGCGTGAGCTCTTTCTCGCTCATCGCCTGGTAGGCAGCCTCGCTTTGCGCGGCCTTGCGCTGCGTGTGCGCCTCCTGCGGGTCATAGACTCCGTCGATCATGTCGCGCACCGTCTTGATGATGCCCTGCGGCGTGATGCCCATCTTCACATTGTGCGCGATTTGCTTGGTGCGCCGGCGATCGGTTTCGCCGATCGCGCGCGTCATCGAGTCGGTGACGCGGTCTGCGTAAAGAATCGCCCGCCCGTTAATGTGGCGCGCAGCGCGGCCTATGGTCTGGATCAGCGAGCGTTCCGAGCGCAGGAAGCCCTCCTTGTCGGCATCGAGAATCGCGACCAGCGACACCTCCGGCATATCGAGCCCCTCGCGCAGCAGGTTGATGCCGACCAGCACGTCGAATTCACCGAGCCTCAGGTCGCGAATAATCTCCACGCGCTCCACCGTGTCGATGTCGGAATGCAGATAGCGCACTTTGACGCCATGTTCGCCGAGGTAATCCGTCAGGTCCTCGGCCATCCGCTTCGTCAGGGTCGTGACCAGCACGCGCTCCTTGACCTTCACCCGCTCGTTGATTTCCGACAGCAGATCGTCGACTTGCGTTGCCGCCGGTCGCACTTCGATCTGCGGATCGACGAGACCGGTCGGACGCACGACCTGTTCCGCTACCTGGGCCTGGTGCGTGCGCTCGTATTCCGACGGCGTCGCCGAAACGAACACGGTACGTTTCATCAGTTTTTCGAATTCGTCGAACCTTAGCGGCCGGTTGTCGAGCGCCGAGGGCAGGCGGAAGCCGTAATTGACGAGGTTCTCCTTGCGCGCGCGATCGCCCTTATACATGCCGCCGACCTGCGGGATCGTCACGTGGCTTTCGTCGATGAACATCAGCGAGTCAGCCGGCAGGTAGTCGATGAGCGTGGGCGGCGGCTCGCCCGCCTGGCGTCCAGACAGATGGCGCGAGTAATTCTCGACGCCTTTGCAAAAGCCCATCTCATTCATCATCTCGAGATCGAAGCGCGTGCGCTGCTCGATGCGCTGGCATTCGACCAGCCGGTTTTCGCGCTGGAAGTATTCGATGCGCTCGCGCAGTTCTACCTTGATTGCTTCGATC